>JBMFHN010000183.1:0-4640 GCA_049976805.1 Occallatibacter sp.
GGCCTCTCTCTGCAAGGAGCGCGTTGGGGTTGTCCCCCCCCCGGCGGACACGGATTTCCGGATCGCCCGCCGGCCGGGAAGGCCCCTTTCCCTTTTTTCGCAGATCGCCCGCCGGCTGTTTTTCCGGGTCTCCGGCGCTGGTCGTGCCATTGGAACTCATGTGGATCGAACAGGAAGCCGATATGAATCGTCATGGAGACCGTGCGATGGCCGTGCCCGTGAATGTCACAAATATTGAAACCGTGCTTCCCGAAAATGCCTTCATCTTTTCCCGAACGGATCTGAAGGGAAAGATTGTCGAGGCCAACGAGGTATTCGCCAATATCAGCGGCTACAAAGTCGAAGAGATGATCGGCAGGCCGCACAACCTGGTGCGCCATCCCGACATGCCCAAGGAAGCCTTCGCGGATATGTGGAAGTCCCTCAAGGCTGGCCGCCCCTGGCAAGGGGTGGTGAAGAATCGCCGCAAGGATGGCGGCTATTACTGGGTCATCGCCAACATCTCGCCGGTGCGGGAGGGTGGGCGCATCGTGGGCTACCAGTCTCTGCGCCACAAGCCCAGCCGTGCGCAGATCGCCGCGGCTGAAGGAGTCTATCGCCGCATTCGCGAGGGAGACAAGACCCTGAAGATCGAGGAGGGCCGCGCGGTCCGGGTCCGCTCCGGCTGGGAGAGCCGCCTGGCGAACGCCGATTTCAAGGTGGGGTTGGGCGTGTCGCTGGCCTTGCTCGCCTGCGCGGCAGGCCTGGTGGATTTCCTGGCGCAGAATCATCGCTCTCTTGTGCAGGGCGCTCTGGCAGCCCTCGCGGGGCTGAGCTGTCTTTACGCTTTCTATCTGCTCTTTGCGCTCTTGCCTGCTCGAAGAAAAGACATGAAACGGATTGAAGACTATCTGGACGGCGTGCTTTCCAGCGGCGATCTGCGGCTCCGGCTCGGCCTGGAGAGGCAGGACAGCATCGGCGCCGTTGGCCGCAAGCTCAGCCTGCTGGTGAGTTGGATGCAAACGACCGTGCAGTGCGTGGGAGACGCAGTTGGACAGGTGCAGAGCGCAACCGACGATGTGATGAAGAGCATCCAGGAGATCGACCAAGCCGCTAAATCACAACATTTGTCGACTGCGTCAGTGGCCGCGGCCACGACCGAGCTGGGACTGACCATTCGAGAGGTTTCGCAGAACCTGCAATCCACCGAGACCACGGTAGGCGAGACCGGCCGCAGGGCCACCGAAGGCGCGGATCTTTCGCAGCGCGCCACCGACCAGATTCGCAATCTGGAGATTGCCATCAAGAGTGCGGCCACGGATGTGGAAGCCCTGGGCGCCAGTTCGGCGGAAGTGGGAAAAATCGCCGGGATGATCCGCGAAATTGCCGCTCAAACCAATCTGCTGGCGCTCAACGCCTCGATTGAGGCCGCCCGCGCGGGCGAAGCGGGGCGGGGCTTTGCGGTGGTGGCCAACGAGGTTCGCAGCCTGGCGGATCGCACCACCAAGGCAACTGCGAACATTGATGCCTTGATTCTGAATATCAAGGGCGACAGCGACCGGGCCATCCTTGGAATGCGGGCCGGATCGACGCAGGTTACCGAAGGCCTGGAACTGGTGCGGGAGGCTCAGGACGCGCTCAACGGCATCAACGGGCTGATGAGCAACGCGGTGCGCATGGTCTCGGAGATTGCCACGGCATCCTCCCAGCAAACCGAGGCGATGAACGACATCGGCAGCAACATCTCGCATGTGGCCGCGATGACCGAACAGAGTGTGGGCGCCGTCGACCAGACAACAAGAATGATCGGATTTCTGGCTCCCATGGTAGAGCGGGTGAAAAAGGCTGTCACGCAATACGAAGTCTAAGGAAGCTCTGATTCAGTCGTCGTTTTGAAAGGGCACGACTTGAGTCGTGCCGTCAATGCAGCAAAATCAACCTGGGCTTGAGCCCCTGAGGAATGTCTTGCTTCAATCGGGCCACTGCATCAGAGCTTCCCCAAGTCAGGGCCTGGCGACACATCCCGAGCAGCCGCGCCGCGAGCGAAAATCGAGGCAGACAAGGCGGATCGGGCCTCGCGCGTCGCCAGCATTCATCGACAGGCCAAGAAAAAAATCTCTCCTGATGCGAAGAACCCGCAGCCGTTGGCCAGAGACGGTTCTCTCTTCCAGATTCCAGAGCCGCCGCCCTCCATTGCTGCGGCTGGATCTGCTCCGCGCGCCGCGCCTTTCCGGGCCAGAGCCGCTTTTCCCGCGCGGCTTTCGCTTTGCCGCCGGGACTCGGCGCCTGGCTGCGTTAATCTTGACACAGTGCATTCTTCCCTTCCCGCACCGGGTGAACGGATTGATTGTTGAAATTGAAGCGCTGACGAAAATCTACGAGTCGAAGCCCCGCGTGGTGGCCGTCGACGGCGTCGATCTCGAGTTGAAGCAGGGAGAGATCTTTGGTCTGCTGGGGCCGAACGGTGCCGGCAAGACGACCACCATCTCCATTGCCACCACACGGGCGCTGCCCACCAGCGGCCGGGTGGCAATCGCGGGGATCGATGTCGTTCGCCATCCCGCCCACGCCCGCCGCCTGATCGGTGTCGTGCCGCAATTCAACACGCTGGACCGCTCGCTGACCGTCTACGAAAATCTCTACTTCCATTGTCTTTACTTCGGCTTCTCGCCAGCCCGGGCCAGATCCCGATCCATGGAACTGCTGACCGAGTTCCTGCTGATCGAGCGCAAGGACGCCTATCCGCCGCAACTATCGGGCGGCATGGCGCAGCGGCTTCAGATTGCCCGCGCCATCGCCCATCGTCCGCTCGTGCTGTTTCTCGACGAGCCCTCGGCCGGGCTGGATCCGCAGAGCCGCATCGCCATGTGGTCGGCCGTCGAAGGGCTGCGCGCCGAGGGTATCACGGTGCTGCTGACCACCCACTACATGGAAGAGGCTGACCGGCTCAGTGACCGGCTCGCCATCATTGATTACGGCCGTGTCCTGGCTCTCGGCTCGCCCGAGAAGCTCAAACAAACCTTTGGCGCGCATACCGTTTTCGACCTGAAGCTGAGAGTGCGCGAGGCGCTGGCGCCGCTGGTGGACGAGATCAAGGCGCGCCCCGGCGTGAGCGGGGCCGAAACGACTCCCGAGGGGTTGCGCGTGATCGCCGCCAGCTCCGATGGCCTGCTGGCCGAGCTTGTTCAGGCGGCCTCCGCCTATGGCCTGCGCGACCTGCAGATCGCCGAGCCCAGCCTGGAGACGGTCTTCATTCAACTGACCGGAAGGGATCTGCGTGAATAACCTCGAACAATCGGCCTCCGGAACCGGACAACCGGGAACCATCGCCGTGGCTCCGCTCGCGATGGAGCGTCCGGATCCCGGCATCTTCCTCAAGGCGTTTCTCGGCCTGTTGCTGCGCGATCTGCGCGTGCTCTCGCGCGAATTCATGCCTTTTCTGCTCCGTGTTGGCATGCAGCCGCTCCTCTTTCTTTTCGTTTTCACCTTCATTCTTCCCCGCATGAGCGGCGGCAATCCGCTCTCCGGCCGCGCCGCCATGGACTTCGGGACGATTCTGCTGCCAGGGCTGATGGCCGTGGCCATCATGTTTTCCGGAATCGCCGCTGTGGCGCTTCCCTTGTCCAGCGAGTTCGGCATCACCCGCGAGATCGACGACCGGGTCATGTGCCCGCTGCCGCTCTGGGCCGTGGCTCTCGAAAAAGTCTGCTTCAGCGCCCTGCAGAGCATCGTCGCCGCGCTGCTGGTCATTCCCATGGCCCGCTACATTCCCGCCCAGCCGGTGCGCGCCGACGTGCACAACTGGTTTCTCTTCGCCCTGGTGCTGGTGCTTTCCAGTTTGTTGGCCGGCTCTCTTGGCCTGCTGATCGGCTCCACTGTCAACCCCCGGCAGATCGGTCTGGTCTTTTCCATCCTGATCGTTCCGATCACCTTCCTTGGCTGCGTTTACTATCCATGGGCCTGGTTGAAGCCCATTCCATGGCTCCAGTACGGAGTGCTTTTCAACCCTATCGTCTACATGAGCGAGGGTCTGCGCGCCGCCGTCACCCCTGGCATTGCGCATATGCCCTGGTGGGCAGTACTGTCGGCGCTGGTCTTCTTCACTGCGGCGCTGGGGCGCTGGGGCGTCAGGGGATTTCTCGGGCGCGTGCTTTCCTAACCCGGCGTGGCCGGAACCAAACCGGGTGATCTTGCAAAAGTTCGAGCCTCGCGAAAATCTCTCGGAAGCCGCATGAATATTGGTTGAAGTGTGTATCGCCAAAACTATTCTGCGCAAATTGTGCAGAATCTCACTGGAGAGGTACGGATGGCTGGCTGAGAAGCAATCCTTCCACTCATCCCGCCGCCCGAATTCCCGAAGCCGGCTCGTTCCTCACTGTCCTCGACAAACCGGCGTATCGTCTCCAAACTCAACCTTTCCGCCTCGTCCATGCGGATCTTCACACCCCAGCATGACCGACCTTTCAGGCTCCTTTTGTATTGGAAAAGCGTGCAATTTGACCCCCTTCCAAGTGGTTGATAAACTGAAATTGCGGGGTGGAGCAGTCCGGTAGCTCGTTGGGCTCATAACCCAAAGGTCGCTGGTTCAAATCCAGCCCCCGCAACCAAATATTTCAACAACTTACGAAGATTTGATCGCTCCGACAAACTCCCAAAAACTC
>JBMFHN010000184.1:0-4635 GCA_049976805.1 Occallatibacter sp.
CCTGCGAATGCCGTGAGAATCCGATGGATTGCCCGTCCGGGAAGTGCGGTTGCCGTTGCGGAAGAGTTTCCTGCCGGTCAACAAGATGGTACAACATGGCAACCGGAGGCGCGGAACGTGACAGCGGCATCGAGACAGCAAGAATACAAGTTCGGCGCGGATGGTGCTGGCGCCCAGACCCCTGTGGCGGGTGCAGCGGCCCGGGGCAGAAGCCGCTGCGTGGAAAAGTCCAAAGCGGACTCTTCCACATCGCATGAAAATCCCGCAGGTGCAGAGGAATTTTTACCTTGTCTTCTTCTGCTACGGGCTTCAATTCTCCTGCTACGGGCTTCAATTCGCCCGGAACAGCTCTTCGGCACCACTATAAGCTTCTTCAACGCGGAATAGCACCGCCGCCACTCCCGGATACTTCGGGTCATGCCATGACTGCATATTGGCAAAAACAGGTCCGTCGGTGTGATAGCTCAAAGTCCCTTTCACCTGAAAGGATTTGCGCTCCTTGGTGAGGAACAGAATGGCCCCCTTGCAACCGCGCATGATGTTGGCGCGGGTCTTTGAAAAATAATTATCCGCGATGATGAAGCCTTGACCGGCGATGTGGCGGATCTCGCCCACGTAAATTGCGTTGGGCAGCGTTTGCGCAACGTCCACGGTGACGAAAACTGCCGGTCCATCCCGTTCTTCCCAGGCCTGAAGGACACGGTCCATGCCGCTGGCCGCCGATGAGGCTTCGTTGGGCTGATTTTCCTTCATGATGATTCCCCCTGCACTGTTTTGAATTTGCCGTTCAACGCTTGATCATCTTTGTAATGGCTGATTCCGCCGCGTTGACCAGAGGATAGACCACAGGCGAGGCGGTCAGGGCCGGATGCGTACCCAGCTGGAAGAGGGCGATATCCTCGGCCGTCATGCGTTTTTGAATGCAGGCGGAGACAAGATTGATGATTTCGCCCGCCTCTCCGTTGCCGCGCACCTGCCCACCCAAGAGCTCGCCGGTGCGCCGTTCGAAGATCAGCTTCAACTTGGTCATGACACTGCCCGGCATCGTTCCCGGATGCCGGTTCGGCCCCTCCACGGCGACCGCGACGATGTCATAGCCATTTTGCCGCGCTGCGGTTTCGGTCAATCCGGCTGTCCCCATCGCCAGGTTCCCGACGGCTGTGGCCCAGACGCCGATGATGCCTTCATGCTCCCGGCGAATGCCAAACGCGTTGGCGCCGGCCGTGCGCGCCTCGAGCGTGGCAATGGAGGCCAGCCGCAAGGGAGTCGGACGGCCTTTGAAGAACGAAAGCTTCTCGGCACAATCGCCACAGGCAAAGACATGCGGGTCGGAGGTCTCCATGGCGCGGTCCACGGCAATGGCGCCGGTCGGTCCCAGTTTGAGTCCGGCGGCCTTGGCCAGATCCACGTTGGAGGCGGCACCGACGCCCAGAATCACTGCCTCGGCTGGGATCGAGGTGCCATCGGAGAGCCGCACCGCTTCCACCCGCCCGTTGCCCAGAATCTCTTCCACCCGGGCCTGCGTGCGAATCTGCACCCCGCGCGCCTGAAGCGCCTTCTCCATCTCGATGCAAAACTCCTCGTCGTAGGCCAGACTCAGGCAATGCGGCGCAACCTCCAGCACCGTGACCGTCTTGCCGCCGATTTTCTGAATCTCGTCGGCGAACTCGATGCCGATGAATCCGCCGCCGATCACCACCACATGCGTAGCCGATTGCAGTCTCTGCTGCAGTTCCTCCAAGTGCGCCATGTCTTTGTAGATGGGAAAGACGCCGTCCTTGTCGATTCCCGGCACCGGTACGCGGGCGGGCACCGAACCGGTGGCTAGGATCAGCCGCTCGTAGCCGAAGTCACCTTCCGAAGTCCGAACCACCTGCCGCGCCAGATCCAGGGATTCCACCTTTTCCACCGCGATCTGGACGCCTTCCTTCTCGAGCGGGGCATCCGGCATGACATTCTTGGCCGGGCTGCCGATGGTGCCGAAGATATACGGAATGCCGCAGGGAATCGGAACCACCCTTTCCTGACGCATCAGCGTCACTTCCTTCTCCGGATAATGCCGCCGTGCCGTGAGCGCGGCCGTGGCGCCTGCCGCGCTGCCGCCAATGACCAGAATGTCTGTTTTACGCATGAATTGTTTCGCCCTCCTTGATGTTAGAAGATCCAAAATCGGTCAGCCAGGACAGGAGCCTCAATGATCGCAGAAGTTCGGCTCCAGGGTTAAGGTGTCTGCAAAATACTCCTTGACCAGCTTCTCCGGCGTTTCGGCCGGCGCGCCGATGACGACTTCGATGCCCTGCTCGGCAAAGAGTCCGAGTGCGCGCTGTCCCATGCCCCCGGCGATGATGATCTTCGCGCCGCGCTCGGCCAGCCACTGCGGCAGCAGGCCGGGTTCGTGAGGCGGAGCGGCAATCTCTTCCCGGCCGAGTATCTTCTTGGTTGAAGGGTCAACATCGACCATGGCGAAGTGTTTGCAATGGCCAAAGTGCATGGCCAGCTTCCCTTCAGCGAGAGGAATTGCGATTTTCACGGGTCTTTTTCTCCAATCTTTCTCTGAATTGTTGTCTTGCCTTGCGGTTGAGCCGATGATTTGCAGAAGCCGATTGCGATCCCCGCGGCCGTTGCCGGCCTTCATCGATCCCGGATTCAAGTGGAACGCGATTGCGCATTGCGGTCCCTTTTCCTCTTCCCGGCATCCACCCCCCGACCGCACATCTTCCGCTCAAAGCGTCCATCAGCCAGAATTCCCCTGGGGTTTGCGCCGCCGGCCCAGCCGCTGCGGGCATTTTCAAAGCAATCAAACTGAGGAATATACGGTTTGATGTCCAGTAAAGGTGTTCCATCCAAAATGTCCATGCCCTCTGTTTCCAGGCGGTTCTGACGGATCGCCAACAAGCGTACAGGTGACAAGCCGATGCAATTCGGACGAATGGGGGCGCGAGTGGCAAATACGCCGCGCGGTTTCGTGTCGAGGTAGGGCGTCACATGAAGGCTGACGGTTTCAGAAGCGGCCTGGTGAAACCAATAAATCAACCAGATGCGTTCGAACCCGCCCAGATCCTTGAGTCCTGGAAGGAACTCATCGAAGACTTCCACCCAGCCCTTGACGCCTTCGGCGGCGCCTGACTGAATGGGAGTTCCCCTTGCTTCACAAAACGGGGTGTGGATGACACCGATTGGTTGCATCTGCATTCGGCGCTCTCTCCTTGCATCTGTCTACTTTCCTCGAGGCAATCAGCAGGCAATTGCTGCCGATGCCCGCGCGGGGAAATCCGTCGCCTGGCCTGACCATGGAACTGCTGCCCCGGCTTGCGATGAGTGCCATCAAGCGCGGCCACACCGCACCCCCTCCGAGCGCAGGAAAACAGCCACATCTGCCGCATTCGATTTCGGGTCAACGACGGCGAGGACTTCGCGTCGCTGAAAATGAGGATCGGCAGACGACGGCAGACCCTCTTTCCCCTCGATGGAATTGCCCCTCTCATTCGGTTCCCTGCCTACCAAGTCAGCACGTGGCGTGCCAACTTCCGGACCTCGGGAACAATCCTGCTATGCTATTGATCGGGAAGGGATTGTTGTTCTCTCTGGAAAAATGACTTGAGCGGAGCGGAGCTGGATGATTGCAAAATGCATCACAGCCTGCCACGGTTGTGTTCGTTTTGCGGGCTGGCAGACAATCCGGAGGCTTTGAGTCTGCGATAGAGGGTGCTGGGGTTGATTCCGAGTTCACGGGCCGCCTGGCGGCGGTTGCCGTGGTGGCGTGCCAGCGCGGACTCCATCAACTGTATTTGCGCCGAACGCATGTCGACGGCGGTGACGGCCACATTGGAGGAATTCTGTGCAGGGCGCAGTTCGACAGGCAGGTGTTCCATCCCGATTTGCCCTCCACGGCACAGGACGAATGCCTGTTCGATGATGTTCTCCAGCTCGCGCACATTGCCCGGATAGTCGTATTCCATCAGGCGCGCCAGCACCTCCGGAGATACCCCGCCGATCTCTTTCTCCTGCAGGCTGTTGAATTTCGCCACCAGATGGTCAACGAGCAGGGGAATATCCTCGCGCCGCTCCCTGAGCGGCTGGATTTTCAGATAGACGACGCGAATCCGGTAGAAGAGATCCTCGCGAAATTTGTCCTCGCGGACCAGTTGCGACAGGTTCCGGTTGGTCGCGGCCAGCACGCGGACATTGACCTTGACCGATTCGGTCGCGCCCAGTGGTTCGATGCATCTCTCCTGCAACACGCGCAGCAGGCGGACCTGCATGGCCGGCGAAATGTCGCCGATTTCGTCCAGAAAAATCGTGCCTCCGTCGGCCAGCGCAAAACGCCCGGGCTTGTCTTTCTTCGCGTCCGTGAACGCTCCGGCTTTATAGCCAAACAACTCCGACTCAAGCAGCGCGTCGGGCAGAGCCGCACAGTTCACCGCGACGAATCGCTTTTTGCCGCGGGGCGAGAGGTGATGAATGGCGCGGGCAAATAGCTCCTTGCCGGTGCCGCTTTCGCCGGTGATGAGCACGGGCGCGTCGGTGGAGGCGACCTTGCGGATATCCTGGTAGATCCGCTGCATGACGGGGCTGGCACCCACCATCTCCACTTCTTTGCTGGCATCGGGCTCGTGCGGCGCTATATACAGGGCG
>JBMFHN010000185.1:0-4456 GCA_049976805.1 Occallatibacter sp.
GCGTTCGTTTCCACCAGCGAGTAGGCCGACTGGTACGCCTCGTCGATCAGACGGCGCACTTCTAGGTCGATCTGCCGTGCGGTTTCTTCGGAGAAATCGCGGTGCTGGGCGATTTCGCGGCCGAGGAAGATCTGCTCTTCCTTTTTGCCGAAGGTCAGCGGGCCCAGCCGGCTCATGCCATACTCGCACACCATGCGGCGGGCCAGATCGGTGGCGCTTTCAATATCGCTGCCGGCGCCGGTGGACATCTGATGGAGAAAGATTTCCTCGGCCACGCGCCCGCCAAAAGCCGTCGCCAGCCGGGTTTCCAGATACTCGCGGGTGTAGTTGTGGCGATCGTCGGGCAGATACACCGTGACGCCCAGCGCCATGCCGCGGGGAATGATCGTGACCTTGTGGATGGGGTCGGAGTGGTCGCGCAGGAAGGAAACCAGCGCGTGCCCGGCTTCGTGATAGGCGGTCACCCGCTTCTCTTCGTCGGTCAGCAACATGGACTTGCGCTCGGCTCCCATGAGCACCTTGTCCTTGGCCAGCTCAAGGTCATACATGGTCACCTGCTTGCGGTTCATGCGCGCGGCGCTCAATGCAGCCTCATTCACCATGTTGGCAAGATCAGCGCCGCTGAAGCCGGGCGTGCCCCGCGCCAGCACATTCAGATTGGTATCCTCGGAGATGGGCACCTTCTTGATGTGCACACCCAGGATTTCCTCCCGACCGCGCACATCGGGCAGACCCACCACCACCCGGCGATCGAAACGGCCGGGGCGCAGAAGAGCAGGATCGAGCACGTCGGGACGATTGGTGGCAGCCACCAGGATCACGCCGTCGTTCGATTCAAAGCCGTCCATCTCGACAAGAAGCTGATTCAGCGTCTGTTCACGCTCATCGTGGCCACCGCCCAGGCCGGCTCCGCGATGACGGCCTACGGCATCAATTTCGTCAATGAAGATGATGCAGGGCGCGTTCTTCTTGCCCTGTTCGAAAAGATCACGCACCCGGCTGGCGCCTACGCCGACGAACATCTCGACAAAATCCGAGCCGGAGATCGAGAAGAATGGCACGTTGGCCTCGCCGGCCACCGCGCGGGCCAGCAGCGTCTTGCCGGTTCCGGGAGGGCCAACCAGCAGCACGCCTTTCGGAATGCGTCCGCCCAGCTTCTGGAATCTCTGCGGCTCGCGCAGATACTCGATAATCTCCTTCAGCTCCTCCTTGGCCTCATCCACGCCGGCCACATCTTTGAAGGTCATCTTTTTCTGCTGCATGGAGAGCAGGCGCGCGCGGCTCTTGCCGAACGAAAGCGCCTTGTTGCCGCCTGTCTGCATCTGCCGCATGAAGAAAAACCAGATGGCGCCGAGCAGAATGAACGGCCCCACATTGAAGAGGATGGGAAGCAGGATGTTGCTCTGTTCGGGCTTTTTGGTAAAGTTCACCCCAGAGGCAAGCATCGCTGTTTCGATATCGTCATAGTGGTCGCCGATGTGGGTATGGAACTCGACCTTGGGCGTGGCCTTGAGGTGACCGTGCAACTCTCCGCCCTGAATCACCGCGTCGAGCACCTGTCCCTGTTTCACCTTGTTGTACAGATCGGAGTAGGAAATCTCCGTCTCCTTGCCCATGCTTGAGTTCTTCGACACCACGCCCCACAGCAACAACAGGCAAATGAGGATAAAAACCCAGAACAGGACGGTCTTCGCGGTCGAATTCACTCCAGAGTTCCTCTCTTCCCATGGCTGGAGAGCCCGATTGCCGGTCTCCAACACCGCACGTTTCAATCTTTAGACGCCGGCACCCTCTGCAAAGTCACAGAAAATACACTTCCGCTTCCGCGGCGGACAAAATCATCCTCCGCCCGCCAGTGTAATCCACGGATTGTAAGATTGTACTCCCGGGGCGAAAATCTTGCATGAATCTGCACTCACCCCGGGGCGGCATCCAGAAAATCAATCGTCGCAGGGAATTTTCTTCCCGGAAGCTTCCCCATCGGGCGCCTCGAAGGAAACCGGGAAAATATGCAATCCCGGCTCCGGTTCGATCTCCACGCCCTGCATCCAGACAATCCGGCCCGCGATTTCGAGCACCGGCCAGAAGCCTCGGTCGGACCCCGTAACCCGCAGACGCTCCAATACATCCTTGATTTTGCGCGGGGCCGAGGAGTAGCGCAGGCGAACCCGGTCGCCCGGCTTCCAGCAACGCAGCGTGGCCACCCGCTGCTCGAACTGGCTCTCGGCTTCGATGCGCAATCGCAGTCCGAAGGCCGGCGCCTCGATCTCGCCGGGAATCGCCACACTATACTCGGGCGCCGATTCCGCCGTTTTCTCTCCGGTCCTCTTCAACCGCAGTTCCCGCGGCGTGCGCTCGGCCCGGAAGCCCTGCGCCAGTTGGAGTCTCTGGCCGGCTCGACCGGATCGCGCCAGCGTGCGCAGCGCCTCGGTCGAGGCAAAATCGAGACTTGCTCCAAGCTGTTCCGCGCACCGGCGCAAAAGCCTCCTCTCCATGGCAGCCGGGAGCGCGACGAGCCGGGTCACATCGAGAGAGAGAGTCTCTCCGGAGCCTTCCCCGGTTGCAGCACGGCCGCCGCCGCGCACGGGACGGCCTGCCAGAATCCGTTGCGCAGCCCAGCGCTCCACTTCAGTCCGCCACCACTCCTCCTCGCCGCGCGCGATTTCGGCCATCTGCGCCAGGTGTTCGCGCAGCCGCGGATTCCAGTTTTCGAGCAGCGGCAACAGTTCGTGGCGGATGCGGTTTCGGGTGTAAGTCAGATGACGGTTGCTGGAATCCTCGCGCCACGGCTGGCCCAGCGCGTCGAGATAGGCCAGCACCTCCGCCCGGGTTGTCGCGAGCAGCGGGCGCAGGATGCGGCCTTCGGGAAATTCGACGACCGGATAAATGCCGCTCAGACCCTCGGTCCAGGCGCCGCGCAGGAACCTGGCCAGCACGGTTTCCGCCTGATCGTCGCGCGTGTGGGCGGTCGCCACCGCATCCACCGCGCCCGAGGCCATCAGATGGCGGAACCATGCGTAGCGCAAACGGCGCGCAGCTTCCTCGATGGTTTCGGCAGGCTTCGCGCCGCCTGCTGCCGTTCTCACCCCCGCCTTTGCGGGCCAGACGCCGGCGCGCGCCTCGGCGGCCGTATCCACCCGCGCCTCGTGGAAGCCGAGGCCAAGCTGCGAGGCGAGCGAGCGAGCGAAGGCCAGATCACAGTCGGCCTCCTCGCCGCGCAGGCCGTGGTGCAGATGGGCGGCATGGACCACCAGGCCCAGTTCCCTGCTCCGCTCCACGAGCGCGCGCAGCAGGGCCACCGAGTCAGAGCCGCCGGAAAGCCCCACGGCCAGACGCAGCCCGGGCTTGAGCAGCGCGGTGTCGATGGGAAGCCGCCGGGGCGTCGTGGAATGCATTCATTCATGATAAAACCGCCGCTTTGCAGCATTCTCGCCGGTCGCGTTTTTCCGCACGCCGTGCCCCTGCCGTTGTATACTCCACCCGTTATGCAAGTATTCGCGATTCTTCCCGCAGCCGGGCTGGGAACCCGGATGGCGGGCCCCCAGCCCAAGCAGTTTCTGGCGCTGAACGGAGTGCCGATTCTCATTCACTCGCTGCGCGCCTTTGCGGCAGTCAGGCGGGTTACGGCAGTCTATGCAGCCGTGCAGCCCTCGGAAATCGGGCGCGTGCAGGCGCAAATTGCCGAATACGCGGCGGCGGATGGTTTAACCTGTCCCGTGCGCGTAGTCGAAGGCGGTCCAAGCCGTCAGGAGTCTGTGGCCCATGCTCTGGCCGCGCTCGACGCCGCCCCGGAGGACATTGTTCTGGTGCACGACGCAGTGCGCCCGCTCATCGACGCGGCCACCATCGAGAGAACCATCGACGCGGTCATCGCGCACGGGGCCGCCATCGTGGGAATGCCCGCTCTGGATACCATCAAGCAGGTGGAACGGACAGCTCACGGGGCGCTCGTCACAGCGACCATTCCACGCGAATTCGTGGTGCTGGCGCAGACCCCTCAGGGCTTCCGTTACGGAGTTCTCCAGAGCGCGTTTGCCGAAGCCGCGGCGGATGGATTCGTGGGCACCGACGAGGCATCGGTCGTTGAGCGCGCCGGCCACGCAGTCGCCGTGGTCCCCGGTTCGGCAATGAATCTGAAGATCACCCAGCCAGGCGACATCGAGCTGGCCATGTTTTACCTCAGCCGGCGCGGCTAACTGACTTTCCTTGCACCCGGGCACAATCGAAATCGCCTCGGAACGGGTCTCAAGAACAGGCACGGTACCCATGGAAACACGAATTGGATTTGGCTACGACTCGCACGCATTCAAGCCCGGCGTGCCGCTGCGGATCGGCGGACTCTCGCTTGACCACCCGGAAGGTCTGGCGGGACACTCCGACGGCGACGTGCTGCTGCACGCCATCACCGACGCTTTGCTGGGCGCCGTGGCGGCCGGTGACATTGGCAGCTTTTTCC
>JBMFHN010000186.1:0-4355 GCA_049976805.1 Occallatibacter sp.
CATCGTTGCTCCTCGTTTCTGCCATCTTAAATGGCTGGCTGGGGAACAATTCTTCCACTCATACAGCTGTCCGAATTTCCGAAACCAGCATATTTTTCACCCCTCGTTCGCTCTTGGAGCTGTCTTGATTGCCGTCGGCTCCGGCAGTGTCCTACTTGCGCAAGATCAGCCTGCCGCAGGCTCACCGCCACCGGCAGCAGCCCAGGCTTCGCAGGCAGCAACATCTCCGGCTCCGCCGCCTGGCGAGCCGCCACAACGTGCTCCTGACCCGCAGCGGCAGGCCAGGATGCTGGCAAGAAGGTTGGCACTGACACCAGAGCAGCAATCCCGGGTCGAAGCGATCCTGGCAAACCGTTTGCAGGAAATTCAGAGCGTCCGTTCCGACGCCACGCTGGACCCGATGGTCAGGCGGGCAACGGTGCGCAGCATCTTCCGGGTCAGCGACGGCAAGATCAACGCGCTTTTGAATGACACGCAGAAGCAGTTGTATGCGCAGTTGAAGCAGGAGCGCAAGGAGCGCAAGGCGCGCATGCGGCGGGGCGGAACACCTCCCAACGAGCAGATTCAAAACCAAAACTGAGAAGAAACTCAGCCGGATACGGCCAGTGAGCGTGAATATGAAAGAAATGATCCGACTTCGCAGTCTCCTTTTTGCGCTTGTATTGAGCGCAGTGACAACCGCAACCTACGCGCAGATCGGTATTGGTGTGTCCGTGCGGATCGCGCCTCCGGCATTGCCTGTTTATGTACAGCCTCCGTGCCCGACACCAGGATTTCTCTGGACACCGGGCTATTGGGCCTACGGCCCCACGGGTTACTACTGGGTGCGGGGGGTCTGGGTCGCCCCACCGCATCCTGGACTGCTGTGGACGCCCGGATACTGGGGCTTTGCCGGCGGAGTCTATGGCTGGCACGAAGGCTACTGGGGTGCCCACGTGGGCTTCTACGGCGGCGTCAACTACGGCTTCGGCTACGGCGGCGTGGGCTTTGGCGGCGGCGTCTGGCAGGGCGGAGTCTTCCGCTACAACACGGCCGTTGTGAATGTGAACACAGCCGTCATTCACAACACCTATGTTGACCGGACGGTGATCAACAATAACGTCGTCAATAATCACGCAAGCTTCAATGGCCCTGGCGGCTCCATGGCACGGCCCACCGCTCGGGAGCGCGCAGCGATGAACGAGCCGCATTTCCAGGAGACATCCAGTCAGCTTTCTTACCGCAACCAGGCGACGCAGAATGCGCGGGATGGCTTCGGCCATGCCAATGAAGTCAACAGCCGAGAAGGCAACCAGCAGCAGCGCATCACGCAAGGGGTCCGGTCGGGTCAACTGACTCCGGGAGAGACGCGCAACCTGGAAAACCGCGACTCGAGCATCAATCGCGAGGCGCAGGCAGACCGCGCGGCCAATGGAGGCACCCTGACCGCGCAGGAGCGGCGGCAGATCAACCAGCGCCAGAACAATGTGAGCCGGTCGATCTACAGAGACAAGCACAATGCCAACACCGACGCGGCGGCGGCGGCACGCCAGGGCCGGATGGCACGGAGTGAGAAGCGGCAGGCCAGGAACACCATGTACCATTACCGTCCGCGGCGCTGATCAACCGTCAGCGCCTCATTCCGAACCAGGAGTCTATCGGGCATAAGCGTTTGAGGGCAAGTCGTTGATTGTAAATGATCTGAAATCTATGCCCGACAGGCTCCTAGAGCTTCTCGTAAAATTCGCACACGGAGCAGGAAATGTAGACGCCGCCGGGGATACCGCGCTCGCGGTCCTTCACGCGCTTGACGACGCGCGTCGGCTTGCCGCACTTTGGGCAGTCAGTGGATTTTGTCGTATCAATTTGCTTCTTGCGGTCGCTGGTCTTGGCGATCTTGGCCATGGGTGGGGTATTTCTCCTTTTCGGGGGTGTTTCTGCTCACACGCACAAGGATTTCGAGCGCGGCTTCGACGGCGCGGTCCCTCGCAGGCTCTGAAGAGAATCCCGACAAGACTCTCCCGGAGGCGGCGCAACTCGCTTGCACCAGTTTACATCAGCGCCGCATCGCTCTTCGCGAAGCGGAGTAAACTGGCGTTGGAGGCCGCCACGGAATGCCCATTCGCTGGATGAGCGAAAGCGATGCCTGCGCGTTTCTTGCCCGGAGCACGGAGGGCCGCCTGGCCACCTGCGACCGGGCCGGACAGCCTTACATTACCCCGCTCAATTACCTCTTCCACGACGGGAAAATCTACTTTCACAGCCGTCTGACGGGACGGAAACTGGATAATCTCGCGGGCAACAGCCGGGTTTGCTTCGAGGTGAGCGCGGTGGAGAAGATGACCATCTTCAAGGACCGACCCTGCGCCTGCAGCACTCGCTATACTTCGGTGCTGGCCTTCGGGCGAGCGCGGCTGATCGCCGATCCCGTCCAAAAGGCCGCGCTGCTGAACCGGCTCGTCGAGCGGTATGCGGCCAGCCAAGCCTCGCCTCCGATCGAGGAGAATCACGCCGCGGGATGCGCCGTCGTGGAGATCGAGATCGACCAGATCAGCGGCAAGAGAAACATCGATCCGGAGCCGGCGGGCGAGGGTGAATCCGCAAGCTGAGCCTCAGTCCAGCGGAGGAGTCCGCTCCGTCTCGGGCGGCTTGGCCGCGAGGCGAATCTGGATCAGCCCGGAAGCCGCAGAGGCGGGCTCTGCCGGAGCGGGCTGTCCGGGGACGGTTTCCTGCCGATGGCGGGCGGCCTCCAGATCCACGGCGATGCCACCGGGCGTAATCTCCGGTGTGTTATAGCGATAGTCGAGTTCGCGCGTAAGCCGGTAGACCACCGGCAAGGCAGCCAGCAGAGCCAGCAAGGCCCACCAACTGGCATCCAGTCCGAAGCCTCCTCCCGTGAGCCAGAATGGTCCCATCGGTGTGCCCTGCACGATCGGCGACCGGTTGCTGATGCCGCTCATGGCAAGCCCGAAGACCAGCGCGCGGCTGGCCTTCCAGCCGAAGTTCAGCCCCCAGCTCATCCACAGGGCGCGGGTGCGCAGGTAGGCGGTCGCCAGCAGCAGGCCAAGCGCGATGGCAACGGCGAAGCTGGCATCGTTGGCTCCGGGCAGGAATGACTGCACAATGGCATAGAAGACCGCGTAGCCCAGCGTGGCTCCCAGCGGCCCCACCGCCCGGACCAAACGCTGAAACCCATAGCCGCGAAAGGCAATCTCCTCGGCCAGCGTGGCGAGCGCGAAGAAAACGGCGTCGAGGACAAGCCAGCTCCAGGCCGAAGAGTCAAGAACCAGTACGATGGCGATGCCGCCGATGACGGTCAGGGGAAGGACACAGACGACAACCAGAGCCCAGCCCGTTGCCAGTCCCAGACCTGCTTCTCGTTGCCAATCGGGACGGAGCGGAAATCCCTGCTCGCTGAAAGGGTGGGTCTGGCGATTGAAGCGCAGCCCCATGCCCGCATAACCCAGCAGCAGGAAGAAAACCAGGATGGTCTGCGTGATGAGCGGCGTCCACTGTTCCTGAACCCATTGTTGGCGGGCCATTGCCAGCGCCCATCCATGCGCCAGGGTCCAGGCCAGAAAGAAATAGACGACCGCGGCAAGAAACTGCAGAAAGGCATGGAAGCGGCTGCCGTCAGGCGTGGAGGAGTTCATCGTCAGCCTCCGGAAACGACGCGCGCGCGCCAGCCCATGCGGTGACAGCCAGGCCGGAGAGGCGGGATTGTTTTGTCGACCGCTGCTTCATTCGCACTGGCCTTCCGTGTAAAACTGCGCCATGTTGCGGAATTTCGTCTGGCGTTCGGCCACAAGAGCGTCCAGGGGCAGCGCCTTGAGTTCGGCCAGTTGCCTGCGCAGTGCTTCGGCCAGAATTTCCATGCCCGCCTCGCGGTCGGTGTGGATTCCCCCGGGCGGTTCGGGAACGATCTCGTCCACGCAGCCCAGAGCGGCCACCTCGGAGGCGGAGACGCGCATGGCCTCGGCGGCCAGCACCTTCTGGGATGCGTCGCGCCACATAATGGCCGCGCAGGACTCCGGGGTGATCACAAAATACACCGCATTTTCGAGAATCAGTACGCGATCGGCCACGGCCAGGGCCAGCGCTCCGCCCGATCCGCCTTCGCCGCTGATGACCGCGATGGTGGGCACGCGCAGCCGCGCCATCTCGCGGACGTTGCGGGCAATCGCCTCGGCCTGGCCCCGCTCCTCGGCGCCCAGCCCGGGGAAAGCACCCGGCAGGTCGATGAAGCTGATGATCGGACGGCCGAATTTCTCGGCGATCTTCATCGTTCGCAGCGCCTTGCGGTAGCCCTCCGGGTGGGGCATGCCGAAGTTGCGCCGCACCCTTTCCTTGGTCGTTCCGCCCTTGCGGTTGCCGAT
>JBMFHN010000187.1:0-4337 GCA_049976805.1 Occallatibacter sp.
GCCCTGATTGTCGGCGGGCGGCGTGGTCACGGGACGGCGCTGGCCGCGCGGTTTCAGGATGCGCCGGCAGAGCGCCGAGTTCTGCCCGCGATCCAGGCCGGATTCCGTGCCCTGGGCACCGCAGAGCCGCAGTTTCATTGCTTCGGCGGCCGTGCCCGTGAGCCGCTGGGTCCGGTCCAGTCCGCTGAACAAATCCACGTCGTATTGGTAGAGAAAATCCTCGGCGGGTTTGCCGGAGCCGTACTCGAAGTGGTCCCATGTGGCCAATAGCTCGCGGCCATTGTCCGAAGCCAGCACCCCGTAGATCTGGGTCCAGTCCATGCCCGGCGGCGTATGCTCGCTCCACACCGGCACGCCCTCAGCGCCGCGCATCCAGCGCGCCGCCCACATGTGCCTTGAAAAATCGTAGTGTAAGGCCGTGAAATAGGTTGTGGCCTCGCAGGCGCTGCAGTCGTTGTACAGAATGCCCAGCTCCAGGGGTTGCCCGCCGGTAAAGTTCATCCAGCCGATCCAGCGCAGGTCGATGCCTGTCAGGACGGGCGTGATGCTGTGGGTGGTCAGCGAGGCGCTCCACACGGTGAAGGTATCGGAACCGGGCAGCGATTGGGGATTGGCGCGGAAGTTGGTCACCACCAGCGCCGCGTCGTACTGAACGCCGATCTCGCGAATCGCCGTCCACTTTTCAGCGTCGAGCGAGCGCCTCACCCATGCGACCACGCTCTGATCCTTGGGAGCATGAAAATCGGCCCAGTAAAAGGATCCGGCAGGCTGCTGGGCGCATAAGGGAGCTGCAAGAACCAGCATTGCCGCCAACAAAAAAAAATGGAACCATGAGCGAACAACCCGCATGCCTCTAGGTATAGCAGACGAAGACGGAACCGCCCGGGAAAACGAATTTGCGCGGCTCCCGGGGAACGAACGCCCGCCGGGCAAAGCGGCATCGTCGCGTGGAGATGCAACCCGGAAGAAGCAAAACGGCACCGCGGCCCCGGGCCGATTCCCGGCATCTCTCGCAAGACTCCGGAGCTTTTCCTGGCTGCGATCCGGCTCAGGTTTTTCTTTTTCCGGCAGGCACGGCCGCAGGCCGGCGCAGCAGCCTTTCCCCTGCCCAGCCCGTCCACCCAGCCGCCAGCAGGGCACAGAGCCAGGCAAAGAGATCGCCATGCGCGGCATAGAAAGTCACCTTGTCGCAGAATCCGTAGTGGGCCACCAGCGCATCCACGCGGTGGCGGGGAAGACTCTGTCGCACCCGCCCATAAGGGTCGATCGCCGCCGTCACGCCATTATTCGTATCCCGGAGAATCCAGCGGCGATTCTCGATGGCCCGCATGCGAACCATGTTCAGATGCTGCCAGGGCGCGCTGGTATCGCCATACCAGCCGTCATCGGAAAGATTGACCAGCACCTGGGCGCCCCGGCGCGAAAACTGCCGCACCTCGTCGGCAAAGACCGCCTCGTAGCAGATGAACACGCCGTAACGGCGGTCCGGGCCGTTCCGGGTGCCGAGCAGGAAGACCCTGCGCTCGCTGCCCCGCGAAAACGCCGAGACTTGTCCGGTCAGCTTGCGGGCAAAGAAGAGAAAACGCTGGAAAGGAACATACTCGCCGAAGGGAACCAGATGGATCTTGTCGTAGCGGCCGAGGAGCAGCCCATCCGGGCCGACAATCAGGGCCGAGTTATAGTAGCGCCAGCGCCGCTCGGAGAACGAATAATCCGTGCCCAGACCGCCCACCACCAGCGGCGCCTGCTCTCGGCGGGCGATGGTTTCCAGAGCCTGTTCAAAGCGTGCGTCGCCCTGGACGAACGGCGCGGGAGACTCCGGCCATGCCACCAGATCGGGATGCGCCGGCTGCGGCGGACATTCGGTCGTGCGGATGGGCGCGCCGGTCTGAGGAATTCCGGCAATGTAGCTCTTCCCGAAAGAGGGTAAAGCGCTGCCGGGGATCAATCCAAAACCGCAGTCCGCCGCGGCCAGGCGCTGGAAGCGAGCAATCTGCCGATTCCACTCCGGCCCCGTCCAGAAATTATCGCTGCCCACGTCGAGATTCGGCTGGATCAGCACGGCCGTAGCCGTCGCTGCTGGCCTCGGAGGCTTCAGAAAAATCCCCGCTGTTCCGCCAACCAGCAGAACCGCTCCCGCCAGTCCCCATAACTTCCGCTCCCGGCACAGAACATGCGGATGGCAATCAAGGGTCAGCGCTCCGGCCAGCAGCGCATTCACAGCCACCAGCACAAAACTGATGCCATACACGCCGGTCCAGGGAGCCAGTTGATTCAGCAGCGCGTTGTCCACCTGCGAATAGCCAAGCTGATCCCAGGGAACCGATGTAATGCGCGCTGCGGCCAGTTCCTGTGCAACCCAGAAAACGGGCGCCAGGGCCAGCGCCAGCCGCGCGCTGCCCGCGGCCCGGCGCACCAGAGCCACGCCCAGTCCGAAAAGCCCGAAATAAAGTCCCAGCACCAGGCTGAATCCGGCCAGCAGCAGCGAGGGTGCCAGCGGCGGCATGTCGCCATAGCGCATCATCGTGTTGCGCACCCAGTAGCAGTTGCCCGCATACCACAGCACGCCGCAAAGATAAGCCAGCAGAAACGAGCGGCGCAAGGGCCGCGGCGCCTCCACCGTGGCGGGCGACAGCAGCGCCCAGAGCAACGGCACCAGCCCGCACCAGGCAAAGACCAACCGCCAGGCGGGCAGCGGCCCGGCAAGGGGAAACGGCAACTCCAGCAGACTGGCCGAGAAAGCCGCCGCTGCCCACAATCTCCAGGCTTTCCAGCGATTCTTTGTTTGCTGCATCCTGCGCCGAGTGTATCGTATCGGAGGACTCGAGAAGGAGCACGGACCCGCGTGTGCGCCCGGGTCGCGGGGAAGAGGTGCGGTCTGCTTCCCCAGACTGAAAACCCTTTCTGCCAACAGATTCTTCGCGGCGGCAACCGGAAACAGCCGGATTTCGAGCTACAATCTCCGTATGCGTCTGGCCGTCCTCCTGATCCGGCTGCTCGAAGTGATGTTCCTGCTCGGCATGGTGGGATCGAGCGTGGTCGTTCTCATCAGTTTTTTCGACTACGCCGGGGAACTGTTGAGCAAAAGCAAGGAGTGACGCGGTCTGAGCGGACTGCGGAAGAACCATCCATTCCCGCTGACTCGCTGCGCCAGCGGGAACATTTTCCCTGAATTCTTGCGGCTGATCTGCGTGCGCCTTCAAGCCGTCTCCATCCCGTAAAGACCGCCTGCTCGGAGCAATTCAAGCGCCCTCGCTGCCACGGATCCGTCGCTCACCGCGGGCAGAAGGGGCAGCGATGCGCAGGAAAACCCTGCGGATCCGGGAGACAGGAGCTGATCTGCGAGCAATCCTCGAGGCTGCGAGGAAAGAGTGGCTTTGGGTGCATGGAAGGCTACGCCCGCTGCAGGCGGCTCTATCGCGAGCGCAGTCCCCTGATGGCCGCCGGAAGCCGTTCTTCGATCAACCGCGCACGCGCCGCAGCGATGTCGCCCAGGTAAGAAGACGCAGGGGTGGCCGTCAGCACCAGCAACAGGGCAATCAGCGAGAAGCAAAGCCCGGCAATGCCGGCCGAAACCAGCATATGATACATGTCCGAGATATCCAGCCCGAAGATGTTGAATGCGACGTGCTCAAGTGGCCTGATGTGCTTGAGAACAGCCAGCGCGAAAAGGAAGAAAAAGACGGCCAGCGAAGTCAGCACGGCCAGTGTCACGTCCAGGCTGCGGTGAAATTTCTGCCGCGCCCGGCAGCAGGGACACTGAGCGAAATGCTGCTCGTAATCCTTGCGCATCTCCGGGGAGATACCCGAAATGTCATAGCGCCAGTTTGCCAGGATGGCGCCTACGACTCTGTCCGTGCATTGGGTTCTTTCCATATATGTAAAGACTCACTTTGCAGAGAATCGGTTCGGTCCCTCTGTTCTTGCGCAGCGTACCGGTCACTTTCGGCTTGCAATTTCTTCGGCTTGCAATTTCCTGTGCATCGGAGCAGATACCGGCACGGAAGTTTCGCGCGCGCCTTGCCAATCCAAATTCCTTACGCCGCAATCCATCTTTCCCGGCGTCTTCGATGCCAACCCGTCTGATCGTGAGGATGGGTTCGTCTTACTATTGTAACCTACTGCTCTTAAAAGACAAGAGGAGAAAGCGGATCCTGCTGGCTGGCCACCATCAGGCGGTTGGCCAGCAGGCTTGTCCGCCCGGCGAGCGCACGCTCGGCAGCCACCCGCGCAAGTTCTGGAAGATTATTTTTTTCAGAGAGATGAGCCAGAATCACGTAGTCCGCCTGGCCATCGTAGCCGTCTCCGAGAAATCCCGCCGCCGCCTCGTTCGACAG
>JBMFHN010000188.1:0-4329 GCA_049976805.1 Occallatibacter sp.
CCGCCGTCTCCCGCGCATGAACGGTTCCCGTCGCCCGCAGATTCTCGGGCACGGCCAGCTGCTGGCTCTCGACGAGCTGCGCGAACACGGTTTGCGGCTCTGCCGTTGTGGCCGGCGCGGTGCCATGGCAGCCGGAGAGAACGCCCGCGGAAACGGCCAGTAAACAGCCCAGGAATAGAATCTTCATTGCAAAACCTCCGCTGCCTCGGGAGTCAGTGTCCCGGTTGCGTAAAGCAATTCGGCATAGGCCACGGCGCTGCCGTAGACGGCCCGCCAATAGCTGGTCTGGCTCTGTCGCTCGGCGTCTTCGGCGCGCAGCAGCTCGGTGATGGGGTCAAGCCCCGCGTTGTAGCGGTTCCTGACGATCCGCAGGCTTTCGGCGGCCTGCGCCAGCGCCGCCTGCGCCGTCTGCTCGGAGAGCTGCGCCGTCTGCCGGCCGATGTAGGCCCGGCTGACTTCCAGCCGCACCTGCAATTCGGAAGCGGCCTTTTGTGCGTCGATGCGTTCTTTCGCGGCGCGCTCCCGTGCCAGTTGCGCGTGCTTGCCCAGGGGCAGAAGATCCACGCTCAGGCGGACTCCGGCCACCCAGTTGTTGCCCCCCGAACCGGCAAAGGTGGGCCGATCTTCCTCCCAGTTTCCATAGGTGCTGATCTGCGGACCGAAGGCCGATCGGGCCGCGCCGACGGTGGAGGCTTCGGCCGATTGTGCCTCGCCGATCGCCTGGAGGTCCGGCCGCGTCCGGGCCGCCGTGGCCAGAGCATCGTCCAGCGTTTGCGGCGGGAAACTTCGCGGCTCGATGGGCTGGAGCACGGAGGGCGCCAGGTGCGGCGCTCCCATGGCTGCGCGTAACTCGGCCCAGGCAAGATTCAGGTCGCCTTCGGCCGCGATCAGGTCCTCCTTGCGCGCGGCCACATTCACCTCGGCCGACATCCGGTCGGATTCAACTGCCAATCCGGCCTTGACGTGCTGATCGACCGAGGTCAGAAGCGCCGCCGCCGTTTCCTGCTCATGCCGGGCCACGGCGATCTCCCGCTGCGCATAGAGCACCGACTGGTAAGCCTTGACCACCTGCAGCACAATCTGCTGGTTCACCGCCTGCGCTGACGAATCGGCGCTTTTGCGCATCAGGTCTGCGCTGTGAATCTGCCGCTGGGTCTTGAACGAGTCGAATGCCGTCCAGGAGCCGGAAAACCGGGTGGCGAAGTTGCCGATGGGCTGCGGCGTGTTCAAGGCGTTCAATGCGAAATCCGCCTGCGTGAACTGCCGCTGCCGGAGCCGGGTTCCGAAGACATAGACCGGGTCGTCTCCGCGGGAGATGTCCTCGGTAAAATCGAGATGCGGAAACAGCTGGGTGCGAGCCAGAGAGGCGTCCGACCGGGCTTCCTGGCTGCTGGCGCGGGCTGCCGCTGCCTCGGGATTTTGCCCCAGGGCCTTGCGGATCGCCTGCTCCAGCGTCAGAACCGGGGCACCCACAGACAGGTCTTCATCCGCACGGTGGAGCGGCTGCTGCGCGGCAGCCGCGATGCCGCCTCCGGTCAACAGCAGAGCGAAACAGAAGACAAGATTCGGATGAGGCTTCATGGAGTGTCCTTGACGAATGCTTTTTTAGCAAGAAACTCTTGCGGAGCCGCATTCGTTACAAAAATGCTCAGCAAGATCTTCTTCGGGGCTCGCCGTCTTTTCTTGAGAGCAGCCCTGAAGGGCAGATTTTTTCAGGAATGAATTTCCACCCATTGGGTCGCCACATTGGACCAGATCGTCAATCGAGAGCTGCCGCAAGGCCTTCCGGCAGCTCCCTGCGTTTCAACAAACAGGCACGGACACGCCGCGTGCTGTTCTGCCGCGTCCAGTTTTCGTATAGTGTGGACTGAATCCTGCCGTTTTGGCAACGCCGGAATCCCTGCGAAGCTGAACCGCGGCCCGGCTTCCGCTCCGTTCCTCGTGAACGGCAGCCCGGCAGGATGGACGCTGGAGAGACTCAATCCGATGGGTCCTGGCGCGCCTCGATCGCTGCCAGGATTTGCGGCGCCAGCTGGCTGACATTGCCCGCGCCCAGGGTGAGGATCAGGTCGCCTGGCCTGCTCTGCCCGGCCAATGCGGCCAGGGCTGCGGGAAAATCTGCCACGAAGCGGACCTGCGGGCCTTCGATCCTGGCCGCAAGCCGTTCGGCGGTCACGCCGGGAATCGGTTCCTCACTGGCGGCGTAAATCGGCAGCACCAGGACCGTGTCGGCATCCTGGAATGCGCTGCCGAATTCATCGAGGAGGTCTTTGGTTCGCGAATAGCGATGCGGCTGGAAGACCACGTGAATCTTCCCATAGCCGCAGGCCCGGGCGGCGGAGAGTGTGGCCCGAATCTCCGTCGGGTGGTGGCCGTAATCGTCCACCACGGTGACGCCGCCTGCCTGGCCGCAGAGCTGGAAGCGCCGGTCCACGCCGCTGAAATGCCGGAGCCCTTCGGCAATCTTTTCCGGATCCACTTCCAGCTGATGGGCGATGGCCACGGCCGCCGTGGCGTTCAACACGTTGTGCCGTCCGGGGACATGCAGTTCGAAGGGGCCAAGCGATCCATCGACGGTGGCGATCCGGAAACGAGAGAAGCATCCCTGGCCGGCGTCGAGCAGCTGCAGCCGGTAATCAGCGCCTTCTGTCACTCCGTACGTGAAGACGCGCCGCCGGGCGCGCGGCAGCGTCTCAGCCAGCAGCGGATCATCCAGGCAGGCGGTCACCGCTCCATAAAACGGCACTTTGTCCATGAAGTCCAGAAAGGCCTGCTGAACGTCGGCCATGTCGCGATAGCAGTCCATGTGTTCGCGGTCAAGATTCGTGACCACGGCCCGAATGGGCGAGAGCTTCAGAAAAGAACGGTCGCTTTCGTCGGCCTCAGCGACCAGATATTGGGAACGGCCCAGCTTGGCGTTGGAACCGAGTGAACCGATCCGGCCGCCAACCACGACCGTCGGATCCAGACCGCCGGCAGCCAGGACCGCAGCGACCATCGAGGTGGTCGTGGTTTTGCCGTGCATGCCGGCAATCGCAATCCCATATTTGAGCCGCATCAGCTCGGCCAGCATTTCGGCGCGCGGAATGACCGGAATCTTGAGCGCATGCGCCTCGACCACCTCGGGATTGGTGGCGGAAACGGCAGAGCTGGTCACAACGACCGTGGCCCCGGCGACATGGTCCGCCGCATGGCCCTCGTAGATGATTGCGCCCAGCCGGGCCAGCCGGTCGGTCACCGGCCCGCAGCGCAGGTCAGAGCCTGAAACCTTCATGTCGAGGTTGAGCAGAATCTCGGCAATACCGCTCATTCCGATACCGCCGATGCCAATGAAGTGCGCGTGCTGGGAGGTGGCGAACATGCAAGCTGACACTCAACTTTACCATGAGGCGCAGGCAGCGCACGCGTTCCGCACGGGCATCCGCCCGGGTGTCGCGCCCGGGACGCCGGCTGTTGGGCGTCGATTTCCCCCCGAAGCGCCGGGTGAAACGGGCTGCCGGCTGCGGCCGAATGAAATTCTCCTCCGCAAAAAGCGCCGGAAAAAGCCGCGGGGCGCGGCAAATGGCCGCGCCCCGCGTCGATTGAGCCGGTTCCGCTGCGCCGGTCAACCGGTGGATCAGCTGGTGGTGTGCACCGCTTCAGTCTGCTTCTCTTCGAGCGCCGCCTGCGCCGCCGCCAGCCTGGCCGTCAACAGCCGGAAAGGAGAGCAGGAAACGTAGTTCAGCCCGATTCTGTGGCAGAACTTGACGGACTCAGGATCGCCGCCATGCTCGCCGCAGATGCCTACCTTGAGATTGGGGCGGGTGCCGCGTCCCTTGGTTGTGGCCATCTTCACCAGCAATCCCACGCCCGTCTGGTCAAGGGTGGCAAAGGGATCCTGCTTGAAGATGCCCGCCTTCAGGTAAGCCGGCAGGAACTGGTTGATGTCGTCGCGGCTGATGCCGAAGGTGGTCTGCGTCAGGTCGTTGGTGCCGAAGCTGAAGAACTCGGCCTCCTCGGCGATCTGGTCGGCGGTCAGGGCGGCGCGAGGAATCTCGATCATCGTGCCCACCTTGAAGTCGATCTTGACCTTCTTTTCCTCGATCACCTCTCCGGCCACGCGACGGACGATGGCGGCCTGATTGCGCATCTCCTCGATGGTGCCGATGAGCGGAATCATGATCTCGGGATGCGGATCGCCCCCCTTGCTCTTGACCGCGACCGCGGCCTCGATGATGGCGCGCGCCTGCATCTCGGTGATCTCGGGGAAGGCGATGCCGAGACGGCAGCCACGCAACCCGAGCATGGGGTTCTGCTCGTGCAGTTCCTCGACGCGGAGCAGCAGCGTGC
>JBMFHN010000189.1:0-4318 GCA_049976805.1 Occallatibacter sp.
GCTGAGCGCCACCATGCAGTTGCGCAGGTCGCCGGGGGGCAGCATGTTGAAGCCGCGGCGCAACCGGCCGCTCGATCCGCCGTCGTCCGTCACGGTCACCACGGCGGCCAGGTCGGCGATCGGCGCCGTTTCCATGGACTGATGAGGCACGGCAACATGGCGCCGGAGGCCGCGCAAAAGCGTCGAAAGACCCGTGCCGCCGCCGATGGCCACCACCCGCAAGGGGCGTGTCGGATGAACCGCAGCAGCCGGTGCCGTTTGCGAAAAATCGTCTAAAGCCGGGGTGTTGGCAAAAATCACAGGAACCCTAATGAACCTCGGGATACAGCAACTCGGTGAACCGCGGATCGTCTGCCAAGCTCTGGAAGTCGTTGTCCACGCGGGCTTGCAGCCTGTTCCGGGGGTTCAGTTCGATGGCTCGGGCAAGATCCCGAAGGCATTCCTGCGTTTGCCCGGTGATCGCCTCCAGCACTGCCAGCCCGTAAAACGCGTAGTCGGCTTCGGGATAGGCTGTCAGAATCGCGTTAAACTGCTCGCGCGCCTCTTCGTAGTAGCCGGTATTCAACTGCGAAACGGCATAGTCGTAATGCTCTTCCGGGGTCAGGAAAGCCAAATCATGCTTTTTAAGCTGCCGCTCACAGGTGCTGATGTACATCTTACAGCGCTCCTGCAACTCGGCCGGTGCGGCCGGCAGCAGCTTTTCAAAGGCGGCCAGCGCTTTATCGGCCTTGCCCTGTTGAAGCAATTGCAATGCGGCTTGATAGTGCTGGAAAGCCGATCCCCTGCCCGATGTGGAGGAGATGCCCGGTTTGACTGGCGGCAAAGGGTCGCCTTTACGGTCGTGCGCCACGGTTCGTGCCTCTCGCAAGATCAGTTTGCCGGAGCCTGCGCACCTTCGGAAGAGCTTCCGCCCGAGCATCATCGGCGAAAAAAGCCAACTCTGGAAATTGCGCCGCTTAGGCCTTTTTATACGCACGCACCCATCCTGCGTCAAGACGGCGGGCGCGATGCGTTCTCGTCCTCCGGCGATCCGCAGGAGCGTGAATCGCCGTAAATTGCCGGGTTGAGCAAGGGATCGTTATACATCTTCAGCTGGCGGTAGAGCTTGAAGCGCCGCTTCCCTTCCAGGGTTTTCCGCCACAAGGTGTCCAGGCACTCAGCCAGGTCCCTGCGCTGTTCTTCGAGGATGGCGAGCCGGTCCAGATTACGTTCCGCGTGGCCGGCAGGAGCTCCGGTCCGTTCTGCTTCCTCCCGCGTGTGATAGATCTTGAGCGCCAGAATGGAGAGCCGGTCGATCATCAGTCCCGGCGATTCGGAGTTCAACTCGGCGGCCGGGTTGGGCAGTCCCCGCGGCTCCAGCCAGGCCAGCAGAGCGCGATCCAGCCTCTCGGCCAGGTCGTTGCGGCGCTGATTGGTCCGGTCAACACGCCGCTTGACTGCGGCCAGTTCGGCGTCGGTCGCACCCGGCGCGCGGGCTTCGTCCTCGATGTGCCACAACTCGAAATTGGCTTGATGCTGGCTCCGAACGGCCGCAAGCCAGGCTGCGTCCGGGTCGGCCGAGGCTTCCGGCTCCGGGCCGGTGGCTGGTGCCGCGGTTTCTGTTTTCCCGTGTCCTGCGCGTGTCTCTTCATCCTGCAGCTTCACGATCAGCCCTGCCGACAGCATCTCCACTTTCCCTCCGGGAACAGATCTTGGTCCAGCCATCTCCCTGCCCTGTCCAAGGTCGCGACCGGGAAGCTGGGCGGGTGGCCGGGTCCATGGTAGAACGATCCCCACGCGCAGGCCAAATTCTGGTGTCGAGACAGAAATGCCGGGAGAGATGAATCCGGTCCCGGAATCTTTCCGGCCAGTCAGTAAAAGGCTCCGGACCAGGCCGCAATTCCTCCGGAAAACGAATTTCGCGCCATAAAATGCGATGGGCTTCAACGAACCGGCCCGGAAAGGATAGTCTATGGAGGATGGCCGGTCAAAAGATGGGCGGCTGCCTGCGGATGATTCACAGCTTGCACCATGCGCGGCGGCACGACACTCACAGCATGGCATCGAGGAGAGTTTTCAATTGAAGAGGAAGTTATTGCTTTCGATTCTGGCCGCGTTTTCCGTCGTGCTTTTACCGCTGGCGGCCAGCAGCCAGATTGTCTCCGAGTATGAGGAGGCGTCATCCGTGCGGAGTGTTCCATCGGTAAAGTACGAGCTTTTCGCCGGCTACGGTTACACCAGCCTCAACCAGGTGGAGCAATCGCGCCGCGGCTTGCAGGGAATCAATGTGTCCGTTACCCGGGACTGGGGCAAGTATCTCGGCCTCACCGCCGACGGAGGCTACTATCCTTCCACGCTCGGCTCGGGCAACCCCGGCAGCCCATCCGTGGATGTGATTCTGGCTGGTCCCGTCCTGCATGCGCATCTGTTCTGGCGCCTCGACTTTTTTGTTCGTGGATTGCTGGGCGTGGAACATACCGGCGGCGAGGCGGGTGGCACTCCGGTCGTCTCCTTCGCGGGCGGTCCGGGCGCGGGAATGGACTATCAGTTCCGCCCGCACCTCTCCTTGCGTCTTCTGGGTGACGATATCATTTCGTCGTATGTTGAGGACCCGAATCACCTCGGCTACTCGCCCCATGAATACAGTAACTCGCGCCTGTCGATCGGCCTGGTGTACAAATTCTAGGAAACTCCGCATGGGGTTGCAGGCAATCCGGGAGACGGGATGCGCGAAAGAAACGCGGTCTGCCAGCGGCCGCCGCAACCGGAAAACGGGCGGCGCGGCGGCCGGGAAGATCGCCCGCCTTTGGCAGCCGGAAACGGGCCCATAGCTCAATCGGTCAGAGCAGAGCACTCATAATGCTTTGGTTCCAGGTTCAAGTCCTGGTGGGCCCACCAATCAGAGTTCGCGCACACGGCGGTGTCTGCAAATAACCGCATGAACAGGATGGTCCGCGCAATCTGCGCCTGGTCCCCGTGCGATCCGGGGCGCGGCAGATGGGCGCGGCTGGGGGTGCGGCTGGGGGTGCGGAATCGGGCTCGGCGACCGGGCCTTCGAGTCCACGGATCCCAACGCTCGCGGTGCAAGAGGCCTTCGCCAGCAGAATCGGCGCCACCGGGCTGGTGTCCGCATTCATGGTTGCGCATCCAGGGTCAGCGTCCTCATGGCCGGTCGCAGCCGGAGTCGTTGCGGAGGGGCGGCAGATGCCATTGGCAGTTCGGGCAACGCAATTGCGCCGCCGGCGTTGGCGGCGCTGCCCAGTCTGGAAGGCAGAACTGTCCTCTTTTGAACGCGACGCGCGCGACGGCCAGCGAACCGTGCCGAACTTTGGAGATACATCGGGCCTGCGTCAGTTATCATGGGGTTACGCCAGGTTCCATCTGCTTTTCCAAGGAACGATTTCACGCGCCTTTTCAATCTGACCGGCTTCAGCCGGTCTTCATCAGGAGAAGATGATCGTGTCTGAAGTGAAGACTTCCCTGTTTTCCTACCCGGCTGCAGCCGCGGCCGCTCAGGAATCTCCCATTGAATCCCGCCGCCTGCGCCCGCTGCGCGTTGCGATCTTCGGTTTCGGGACGGTGGGCAGCTCGGTTGCGCGGATTCTGGTCGAGTCCCAGCCCGAGGGAATCGAGTTGACACACATCTTCAACCGCGGAATTGCGCGCAAGCGCGTGGAATGGGTTCCGCCCAGCGTTGTCTGGAGCGAGGATGCCGATGCGGTGCTGGCCTCGGGCGTGGATGTGGTGGTGGAACTGGTGGGTGGGCTCGATCCGGCCGGGAACTGGGTGCGGCGGGCTTTGAACACCGGCAAAAGCGTGGTCACGGCCAACAAGAAGCTGATTGCCTATGATGGCGTGGAATTGGAGCGGCTGGCCGCGGGCGGAGGGGGGCATCTCAAGTACGGCGCCGCGGTGGCGGGCGGAATCCCCGTCATTCCCGGCATCGAGCAGGGTCTGGCCGGTGATCAGATTGTGCGCATCGTGGGAATTTTGAACGGCACCTGCAACTTTATTCTGAGCCGTATGCAGGAAGGCGAGGAATATGCGACAGTGCTGGCGGCGGCGCAATCCAGGGGCTATGCCGAGGCTGACCCGACGGAGGATGTGGGTGGTTTCGACGCGCGCTCCAAACTGGCGATCCTGATGCGGCTTGCCTTGCGCGTTGAAGTCAACCCGGATGAGATCATTCCCCTGCCCATTACGGCGATTACCCCCGTGGATTTCAGCTATGCCCGCGACCTGGGTTGCACCATCCGGCAAATTGCGCGCAGCGAATTGGGCGGCGGCAATGTCGCGGCCACAGTGAGGCCCATGCTGGTGGACCTGCGCTCGCCTCTGG
>JBMFHN010000190.1:0-4300 GCA_049976805.1 Occallatibacter sp.
CTTGCTGGCAGCGCCGCGGGAGAAGCCGGTGGAATCCGGCGAACGCGCGCCCGGCGATTCGGGTTCTGCCTTCATGATACCCGAGAAAGACTGGCGGCCTACTCCGGTTTTCCCGTGTAGTGCTGAAGATGGTGGACTTCGGCGTGGTCTTCGAGCGATTCCAGATGGGTAATGACCTCGGCCGGAGAGCCGAGTTCGGCGGGCAGGCGCTCCTCGATGGCCGTGGCCGCGGCGTGGGCTTCGCTGACCGGCGTCTGGCGGGGAAACAGAAGATGAACCTCGATGATCTGGCGGTAGCCGGTGGCGCGGTAGCGTACGCCATGATACTGAAGACCCAGTTCGGCGCAGAGGGCGTCGAGCCGTGCGCGGATTCGTTTCCCTTCCTCGGGGTCGGAATAGTCCAGTAACCCGGCCACGGATCGACTCACCAGGCGCCCGCCCGACCAGAGAATGTTGGCGGCGACCAGGATGGCCACCAGAGGATCGAAGGGCTTCCAGCCGGTCACGAGCACCAGCGCCAGCCCTCCCACCACGCCGAAGCTGGTCCAACTGTCGGTCAGCACATGCCTGCCGTTGGCTTCGAGGATGAGGGAGTGGGTCCGCCGCCCGGTGCGCAACAGGAAATAGCCCAGGCCCGCGTTCAGGATTCCGGCCAGCAGGATCAACAGGCTTCCCGAACCGAGATTCTCCAGCCGGAGCCCGCCAATCCAGGCGCTGATCGATTCGAAGAGAATGGCCAGGGCGGCCACAACGATCAACGCGCCCTCGAATCCGGCGGAAAAGAAGGTGATGCGCTCATAGCCGTACAGGAAATGACGGGAGGCGGGACGCAGGCTGAGACGCAGGCTATAACTGGCAAAGCCGACGGCTATGACGTGGATGACAGACTCGGCCGCGTCGGAAAAGATGGCTGTCGAGTGGGTGAGAAACCATGCCGCGGTCTTGCCAGCCAGCATCAGGAAGCCAAAGAGCAGCGAGAGGCGCATGGCAAAGCGCGCGTCCCGCTGCTCCTGCTCGTTTCCTGGCTTGGGAAAGTTGTCCACTGATGGCCTGTTCCATTCCCGCATGCCTGCGGGCCTCCGCGATCAGGACTTGCACGGGAAAACCGCGGACGGCCCCGGGCAAGTCCTGGCAGGGCAGGCGACCGATCCGTCAGGCGCTGGCTGGAGCGCTGGCGTTGACCTTGACCGGGGTGAGCCAGCCAAAGCGGTCGGGCTTGAGGCCGTTGGCAAGAGCGAAAAACTCGTCGGCGATCTTCCGGGTGATCTCGCCGGGCTTGCCGTCCCCGATCACGATGCGGTCGATCGAGCGGATGGGAGTGACCTCGGCGGCCGTGCCGGTGAAAAAAACCTCGTCGGCGATGTAGAGCATCTCGCGCGGGAGGGTCTGCTCGCTGACCGCAAGACCGAGGTGGCGGGCGATGGTCAGCACCGAATCGCGGGTGATGCCGGACAGAGCCGAATTGGCCAGCGGAGGGGTGAAAAGCACGCCATTGCGCACCAGAAAGACATTTTCTCCCGAGCCTTCGCTGACCTGGCCGTTCACATCCAGGGCGATGCCTTCGACATAGCCGTTGGTTTCGGCCTCGAGACGGATCAGTTGCGAATTCATGTAGTTGGCGCCGGCTTTGGCGAGGGCGGGCATGGTGTTCGGGGCCAGCCGGTTCCAACTGGAGACGCACACATCGGCGCCATCCTGACCGGCAATGTATTTTCCCCAGGGGAAGTTGCCAATGTAGACCTCGACGGGAGCAGCCTTGGGGCTGACGCCGATTTCCCCATAGCCGCGCAGCACGATGGGACGAATGTAGCAGGGCGCGACATCGTTGGCCTCGATCAGATCCACGACCGCCGCGCAAAGCTCGTCCAGCGTGTAAGGCACGGGGATGCGGTAGATTTTGGCCGAGTCGAGCAGCCGCTGCATGTGTTCGGGCAGGCGGAAGACGGCCGAGCCTTGTGGCTGGGCGTAACAGCGGATTCCTTCAAAAACGCTGGAGCCGTAATGAACAACGTGGCTCATGACGTGGATGTTGGCCTGCTCCCAGGGAATGAGTTTGCCGTTGTGCCAGATCTTCGATGTCGGATGGATGGGCATGATGGTTGAGTTGCTCCTTGGCGCGCCTCGCGCGTACACATCAGGGTAACGCGGCCAAGGCGGCCCTGTCACGAATCCCATCCGCCAGAACCCCTGCCAGCCCGCCGGCGCCGGGCGGGATGATGGGGATGGCTCGAAAATGCATCCGCTTGCGCGGCACCGCGGCAGCCCGTTCCGCGGCGCGAGGGTGCGTCGTGGCGGTTCCATTCTGGCGCGCGCGGGAACCATGCGCCCGGGCAAATTGCTTTCCGGGAACGGCAGCGAAAATTCCGCTGGCGGCCTTGCAGAGAATTTCCACCTTTCGTGCGACAGTAAAGCTACGGTAATCCGAGAGACAAAAGCATGTGTGTCCTCCTCGAACGGCCGGGGCGCAGTAAGCGGCGAGATGCGCGTTCCCGGCCGTTCGCTTTTTCAAGCGCAAACTTCCCTGCCTGCGCACTGATCGCCGTCCTGCCTGCGGCAAAAAGCGCCTTTCGATTTCCCTCCCGCGCCCTGTGCCGCAAATCCTGAGACCTTCCGTTTTTTCCCGTGGAAGAGAAGAAACATTCAAGTCTGCCCCGGGGCAGGCCTGGATTTCGCCTGGAGTGGCCGCGGGATGCGCCCTGAGACGCCACGGCAACCTGCCCGTCTGAGCAGAGCAAACGCGGGCAACTCAGGTGCTTCGCTGCGCGGCGTTGCGGACGCGGCAGGACGAAAGATTCGCATGCTTTTCATGCGGGTGTGACCATTCCTTCAAATTTTCCGGCAGATATTGAGACGATGATCGCGATTGCAGATGGGAAGGCTCCGTTGCAGCTGCTGACAAATTCCACGGCCCGGCCGGGCGTGTCTTTTTCTCTTCAGGTTTCGCCGCTTCTCTCGCCCCCGGCCAGACCGCGGCTGCTGGCCGAGGCGGGCCGCTACCGGTTGCGGCTGGCCGAAACCGCCGGGGATCGCGATGCCGCTTGCCGTCTCCGCTTCAAGGTCTTCAATATCGAGCTGGGCGAGGGGCTGGCCAGTTCCTGCCAGACCGGCCTGGACACCGACCCGTTCGATCTCTACTGCGAACATCTGCTGGTCGAAGACAAACTCACCCGCCGCGTCGTCGGCACCTACCGGATGCAGTCGGGCGAGGCCGCGGCGCGCAACCTGGGCTACTACTCCGAGCAGGAGTTCGATTTCGCTCCCTATGAACCGCTCCGCGCCGGTGTTCTGGAACTGGGCCGGGCCTCGATCGACCGCGAGCATCGCACACCCGAAGTCCTGACGCTGCTCTGGCGGGGGATCGCGCAGTATGCTACCGGTATGGGATTGCGTTACCTGATCGGCTGTTCGTCGCTGACCTCCGGGAATCCGGCCGAGGGCTGGGCGGTGTTCCGCCAGCTTGAAGGCTTCCGGGTTGCGCCCGGGCTGGCCACCGTGCCGAGGGCCGCCTGCGCTTGTCCCGTCGAGCCGCGGGGCGCTCTCGCACAGCCGTCGTCCCGCTCTTTTCCGGGCCTGTCGATGAAAGCCTCCGCTGCGCAGACGCGCGTTCCCCGGTTGCTGCGCGCCTATCTGGCCATCGGTGCGCGCATCTGCGGCGCGCCGGCCTGGGACCGCGAGTTCGGCACCATCGACTTCCTGACGCTGCTCGATCTGAAGCTGCTCGCTCCGGCGGCGCGCAGCCGCTTTCTGGCCCCGCTCGTCCGGTGAGCCTGCGCGCGGTCCGGCGCGCTGTGGCGCTGGGCGGGGCGCTGGCCCTGGTGGCGGCGCGGTTCTGCCTGCTGAGACTGCGCGGGCCGCTGACGCTCGCGCGCCGCGCCCTGTGGCTGCAGTCTGCCTCGCGGCAGGTCCTGGCCGGTTTGGGAATTCGTTTCCAGGTGGAAGGCAGGCCGCCCGTCCGCGGGCTGGTTGTCTGCAACCATCTCAGCTACCTGGATATTCTCATCCTCTCGGCGGCCATGCCCTGCTTTTTCGTCTCCAAAAAGGAGATCTCCCACTGGCCTTTTTTTGGCTGGGCGGCGCGTGTTGCGGGGACCATTTTCCTGGATCGTGCGAGCCTGGCCAGTGCCAATGCCGTGGCCGGTGAGATTGCAGAGCGGCTGAAACTGCCGGTCCCGGTGCTGCTGTTTCCCGAGGGCACCAGCACGGACGGCAGCCAGGTGCTGCGTTTTCATGCGCGGCTGATCGCCCCGGCCACGGCCGCCGGCGCGCCGGTCACCGCCGCGGCCCTGAGCTACAGGATCGC
>JBMFHN010000191.1:0-4261 GCA_049976805.1 Occallatibacter sp.
CTGCCTTGCTTGCGCGGCGCTACGAGAAGGACGAACCGCAGCCACAGGAGCGCGTGGAATTTGGATTGATGAAATTAAAGCCCTGCCGCATCAGCGTCTCTTCGTAATCAAGCGTCATGCCGTGCAGATAAAGAAAGGATTTGGGATCGATGAAGACGCGCACCCCTTCAAACTCGTACACACGGTCTCGCTCGCGCGGCCTGGCCTCGAATTTCATGGAATAGGAAAGCCCCGAGCAGCCGCCTCCGATGACGCCCAGCCGCAGCCCGCCTTCGGCCGGCGAGACGCCCTCCTTGGCCATGGCCGCGCGGATACGCTTCAGAGCGCGCTCGGTCACGCGCAACTCTTCGGCTGCCGCCCCGGTTGGCAGGGGCGCAGGGGTGGGAAGATTTTCAGCCGGTTTCGGTTCCAAGATCATTCCGTTTGCCATTGTTCCACCTGATTCTTCGCGCCTGCCCGGGTTTCCGGCCCGGGCAGGCACGGCTCAAAGTCGCCTTTGATCCAAGGTCCGACGAGCAGACCTTCCTTACTTCGTTCGAGCCGGACTGGACGCAGTCTCTTCGAGCGCGTTCTTTTTTCTCCAGTCGCCGATGGCCGCGCGGATGGCGTCCTCGGCCAGCACCGAACAATGAATCTTGACGGGCGGCAGCGCCAGTTCCTTCACGATGTCGGTGTTCCGGATGGCCAGGGCATCGTCGATGGTCCGGCCCTTGATCCACTCGGTGGCCAGCGACGAGCTGGCGATCGCCGAGCCGCAGCCGAAGGTCTTGAACCTGGCATCTTCGATCACCTGCGTCTCGGGGTTGACGCGGATTTGCAGCCGCATCACGTCGCCGCACTCCGGGGCTCCGACCATACCGGTACCGACCTCCGTGGAGTTCTTGTCCAGTTGGCCCACATTGCGCGGGTTGTTGTAGTGGTCGATCACTTTGTCGCTATAGGACATCCATTCACTCCTTGTGCGGCGGGGAAGCCGCGAAACCTGGGTTTGTCGAATTCAATCCGTTCAGCCTAATTGCGGAGCGCGGCGGGGAAGCCGAATGGTTTCATCCCGGCGCGATTCCGCGGCTGCGATCCGCGTCCTGCGCCGGAGTGCCGCAATGGCCGGCGCAGGATGCTTCTCAACGCGCGGCCCACTGCACCTTGGTCAGATCGATGCCTTCCTGCGCCATCTCGTAAAGCGGAGAGAGCTGGCGCAGCCTCTTGACAACGTCAATGACCTTGGCGGCCACATAATCCACCTCCGCCTCGGTGTTGAAGCGGCCCAGTCCAAAGCGAATGCTGCTTTGCGCCACCTCGTCGCCGAGACCGAGCGCCTTGAGCACATACGAGGGCTCGAGCGTGGCCGAGGTGCAGGCCGAGCCGCTCGAAACCGCCACGTCGTTGATGCCCATCAGCAGCGATTCGCCCTCAACGTAAAGAAAACTCATGTTCAGGCTGCCCGGCAGCCGGTGTTCCATCGAGCCGTTGACGTGCACGAAGTCCAGCGCCGCTTCGAGGCTGGATTTCAGCCGGTCGCGCATCGCCGTGAGCCGCCGGCCTTCCTCGTCCATCTCCGCCTGCGCGATCTCGCAGGCCTTGCCCAGACCCACAATCCCGGGCACGTTCAGCGTTCCCGACCGCATGCCGCGTTCATGGCCGCCGCCGTCGATTTGCGCCGCGATCTGCACGCGAGGGTTGCGCCTCCTCACATAAAGCGCGCCCACGCCCTTGGGTCCGTAAATCTTGTGCGCGGAGATGGACAGCAGGTCGATGTGGTCGTCCATCACGTTGAGCGGCACTTTGCCGGCGGCCTGCACCGCATCGGTGTGGAAGAGGACGCCCTTTTCGTGGCAAAGCTTGCCGATGGCGCGAACCGGCTGCAGAACGCCGATCTCGTTGTTGGCGGCCATGATCGTGACCAGAATGGTCTTTTCGTGGATGGCCCGGGCAAGATCGTCCAGATCGATCAGCCCGTCCGAGTTGACCGGCAGGTAGGTAACGCGAAAGCCCTGTTTTTCCAGCCGTTTGCAGGTATCCAGAACAGCCTTGTGCTCGGTCACCTGGGTGATGATGTGGTCGCCGTGCTCGCGGTACATCTCCGCGACGCCCTTGATGGCCAGGTTGTCGCTTTCGGTGGCGCCGGAAGTGAAGATGATCTCCCGGGCGGTGGCGCCGATCAGCCGTGCGATCTGCTCGCGGGCCGCATCGACGGCCTTCTCGGCCTCCCACCCAAAAGAGTGGTTGCGGCTGGCCGCGTTGCCGAATTTTCCTGTCAGGTAGGGCATCATGGCTTCCAGCACCCGCGGATCCAGTGGGCTGGTGGCCTGGTTGTCCATGTAAATCGGGAGTGCCACGCCCGCAGGCGCCTGCACTTCACTGCTTCCCGTGTTCATTTCCGGTCTCCCCTATCGATTGCCTCTCGGCGGCAGCACACGGCTGGTTGATCCCGCGGGGCAATTCTCCCTTACAACGTGAGCGCAACCAGTTGCGGCACGGCCTGGGCCTGATCTGCCCGCTGGCGCGCTCCGCACTGTTCCTGCTCGGTCAGATCCTGGATGCTGATGCTTTTCAAAACGCCGGCAATCGTCTCATTGACCCGGGCCAGCGGTTCCCGGATGGTGCAATTGCTGGTCAGCTCACAGCCCTTCTTGCCCTTGAAGCAGGAAGTGATGAAAAACCGGCCGTCGATGGCCAGAATGACCTCGTAGGCCGAGATTTGCCGCGCATCCCGGGCCAGCGCGTAGCCGCCATTCATTCCGGCATGGGAACGGAGCAGCCCGGCGCGGGTTAACTGCTGGAGAATCTTGGCCAAAAGTTGCGCCGGAATACCGTAGGCGTCGGCTACTTCCTTGGTGCTCAGAGCGGGCGTGTCCGGCCGTTCGGCCAGGTATTTGAGCGCCATCAGCCCATAATCCGCTTTTTTGGTCAGCTTCAGCATAAAATATCCGACCCAGAAGGTCGGAGTTAGTATACGACCTTTTCCATCCGGGATTCAAGTGTGGAGTTCCAAGATCGGGATTCAGAAAGATCCCGTGCCTTCCGGCCACGAAAACAAGGATCGCCCCGCCCCGCTGCGGAAAAATCTCCGGGAACCGAAAAGATTCAACAGTTCCCGATTCCAAACGGAGGCAAATGTCGATACAATTTTGCCGGCAGTGATCCTGATCCTGCCAAAGTCACGAGTGATGGCAACCGCCTGCAAACACCCCAGGGTACGCATCGTTTCCCGGCACGAAGACACCGAGTATGTCGAGTGCCTGGATTGTGGCGAGGTCTTCGATTCCGAGGAATTCCGTGACATGGAAATCGAAGAGACCGTCGAAAGTCAACCCGGCACGGAGGATTCCTGAAGCGCGGCGGGCGCGGGCGTCCGGGCTGCCAGCCATGCCCGGGACCGCATCGGCAGGGGCCAGAAAAAGCAGCACGATCGAGCCGGAAGAAGCCGCGGGTGATGCCAAGGCCTGCGCAACGGCCGCGGGCGAATCGCGCCAGGATGGCAAGCTCCAGAAACATCCCATCAGGGTTCGAAGGAGGGTGATTTGACTCCCTGACTGCCATTGGGGGCGCCCGGGCGGCGTGATGCGCCCCAGGCGTAGTGCAGGCCCGAAATCACGGTCAGCACCACGGTGGCGCCAAGCGCCCAGGTTTCGAAGACCGTGACCCAGTGAACCGCGGTCAACTGGTGGAGCAGCACGACCGCTACGGCAGTGACCTGGGCCAGGGTGCTGGCCTTGCCGAAGAGGCTCGGGTTGAACTCCCGCTTGCCGACGGCCGCGTAGAGAATGGCCGCCACGACCAGGATGGCCACATCCCGGCCAAGGACCAGCACGGTAACGCGCGCCGGAATCAGTCCCTTGCTGGTCAGTACCAGGAAAAGTGTGCTGAGCAGGAGTTTGTCGGCCACCGGATCCAGGTAGTGTCCGAGGACGGTGCGCTGCCTGAGCAGGCGCGCCAGCGTGCCGTCCAGTGCGTCGCTCAATCCGGCGGCCACAAACAGCCCGAAGCCGAGCGCGTAACGGTTCTCGAGGATGGCGGTGACCAGAAACGGCGCCAGGCAGATGCGCAGCAGCGTGAGCAGATTGGGCGTGGTGCGGAAGCGGTTCAGTCGGTCAGTCGCAGCGTCAGACATGCTCGTTCAAGAATGCAGCAAAATGCGTTCCCGGCACTTCCGGCCGGGGTGAGCGGGTCGAACCGCAGCATCCGGTATGAAATCGCCGGACCGGCAACCCGGATTTCCTGCAGAACTCCATTTTTTTGCAAATCTCTCTTCCGCAACACC
>JBMFHN010000192.1:0-4238 GCA_049976805.1 Occallatibacter sp.
TGCCACTCAAATTGTTCGTGGACAGGAAGGCGCAGCCGGGCGCGGCCACGTTCAGGGCCAAGGTGGATTGGCTGGTCTGTCAGGACAGTTGTATTCCCGGTTCGGCGGAAGTGGAGATCCACCGGACTGTTTTTGCCCAAGAGCCGAAAGTTCCCGTGGAGGTGATCCCCGACGCGGTGATCTTCAACCGTTTGATCGGCCGGCTTCCTCAGCCTCTGCCCGCCGGATCCAGGGTCGGATTCGAGCCAACCCGGACGGGATTCCGGCTGACCGTTGAGACCGGACACCGGGAAACCGAAGCGGCGTTTTTTCCTGCGGATTCAGGAATTCTTGATAATTCCGCACCGCAGGCGCTCTCACCCACAGCAAAGGGGCTGGTGCTCGATCTCAGAAAAGATGCCGATTTTACCTCGCATCTCAATCAGATGAAAGGAGTTCTCGAGCTTTCCCAGGGACGCAGCTATTTTCTGGATGCAGGACCTGGACTGGCTGCGGTTTCTCAGCAGCCGGTTGCTGCGGAGGCGCTGTTCTCCGAGGTTCCTGCGGCCGCGCCGGAGGCCCCTGCGGGCTTGTTGAAACCGTCCTCGGGAAGCGCTCCTTTTCCGGCGTTTCCTCATGGTTTTGTTTCCTGGCTGCTGTTCGTGCGCAGCGCGGGGCTGGCTTTTCTGGGCGGATTGCTGCTGAATCTCATGCCCTGCGTTTTTCCGGTTCTTTTTCTGAAGGGGCTGGCGCTGGTGAACTCGGGCAGCGAGGAACGGGCGAAACTGCGGGCGCACGGGCTCGTCTATACAGCAGGCATTTTGGTTTCGTTCTGGGTGCTGGTGGCGGCGCTGCTCATCCTGAGAGAGGCCGGATCGGCGTTGGGCTGGGGATTTCAGTTCCAGTCGCCCGTCTTTTTATCGCTGATGGCGGGCCTCCTGTTCTTTCTCGGCCTGTCGCTTGCCGGGCAGTTTGAAATTGGCTTCTCGATGACCTCGGCGGGCGGTTCGCTGGCAAGGAAACAGGGCTACAGCGGGAGTTTCTTTACCGGGGTGCTGGCTGTCGTGGTGGCTACGCCCTGCACGGCGCCGTTCATGGGCGCGGCCGTCGGTTATGCGCTCGGGGCTCCGCCGCCGGTCACCTTTGCGGTCTTCACGGCGCTGGCGCTGGGACTGGCCGCGCCTTACGTCGCATTGACCCTGGAACCGGCATGGACACGGTTGCTGCCCCGGCCGGGCGCATGGATGGAAGTGCTGCGGCAAGCCGTCTCCGTACCGATCTTCGCGACGGTGATCTGGCTGGTCTGGGTGCTGGGGCAGGCGTATGGGGCCGGCGCGGTCACAGCGCTGCTGTCCAGCTTTCTGCTGCTGGCCATCGCAGGATGGTTTCTGGGCCACTGGCCGGCCAGGAACTGGGCGAAGGCGGTATCTTTGCTGATTCTTGCTGGGGTGGTGGCACTGTCGGTCTTCGGACAGCGACTGGCGCCGGCGCCTGCGGAAATGAAGGTTGCGGCGGAGCCGGCGGCTGCGGATTCGGCGGGAACGGAAGCCTGGCAACCGTGGTCGCCCGGGGCGGTCCGCCGCGATCAGGCCGAGGGCAGGCCGGTTTTTGTGGATTTTACCGCGGACTGGTGCCTGAGTTGCCAGGCGAACGAGCGGGTGGCACTGGAACGTCCCGAGGTGCAGTCGGCTTTTCGCGCGGCGCATGTGGCTCTGTTGAAAGCCGACTGGACCCGCCACGATCCGGCGATTACGGCAGCCCTGACGGCGCTGGGCCGCAGCGGTGTCCCGGCCTATGCGCTTTACGCGCCCGGCCAAGCGCGTCCCCGGCTCCTGCCTGAGGTGCTGACGCCGGGTATCGTGATCGATGCGCTCGGCCGCCTGCCCAAGACGACGCATTGAGTGAAAGCTGCTCCGGGAGTCCATCGCTCATCGGGTTGTTTTTGTGCCGGCTGGTAACCTGGGCGCACCGCGGCCGCAAAACCGGTCGATCGTTTAGCGCGCGGGATGCGCAGAGACAGCAGGAGGTCGTCGCTTGCAGGAGTGTTGCAAAGGGGGAAAAAGGGCGAAGCGGATCAACCGGCAGGTGCAGCGCGGTTTCGTCTTTCTGTTTCTTGTCTGGATGGATTGCTGCGCGGCATTTGGCGCCGGCCCGGCGGCGCGGCGCCCGGTGGTCGTCGGCTATGTTTATCCGCACGACGCGCTGATTCAACCCGGCGAAATGGACGCGCGCAAGCTGACGCGCGTCAACTACGCTTTCGCCAGTCTGCGGAACGGCCAGCTTGCAAACGGCGGAGCCAGCGACGACCGGAACCTGGCCACGCTGGTCGCACTGAAGCGGCAGAACCCCTCCCTGACGGTTCTGGTCTCCGTGGGCGGGTGGTTCGGCTCGGGCGGTTTTTCCTGCGCCGCGCTCACCCCGGAGAGCCGAGCCGCGTTCGTTCAGAGCGCCGCCGCTTACATTGAGCGCCACCAGCTCGATGGGCTGGACGTCGATTGGGAGTACCCCGGACAGGCCGGGGCCGGCAACCGCTTCCGCGCCGAGGACCGGCGGAACTATACGCTGCTGCTCACCGCGTTGCGCCAGAGCTTCGACCGGCTGCAGAAGAAATTGCACCGGCGGCTCTATCTGACCATCGCGGCCGAAGCCTCGCCGGAGTTTCTGGCCCATACCGAAATGGAGCGGGTGGAAAAGATCGTCGATACGGTGAACCTGATGGCCTACGACTATTACCTGCCCTCATCCGACCCGACAACTGGCCACCAGGCCCCGCTCTACACAAACCCCGCCGACCCGAAGAAGGTTTCCGCCGACAAATCGGTGCGGGATCTGGAGCAGGCGGGCGTTCCGGCAGACAAGATCGTGCTCGGCATTCCGTTTTACGGGCACGCCTGGCGCGATGTTCCCGCGACCAACGACGGCCTGTTCCAGCCCGGCCAGCCCGGCCCGCAGTCCGACGAGCCGGTGGGCGAAGCCGCCGAGACCCTGCTCAAGGATGGCTATGTTCGTAGCTGGGATAGCGTCGCCCAGGCCGCTTCTCTTTATAACCCCGACAAGAAGATTTTCGTTTCCTATGAAGATGCACAGTCGATTGCGGCCAAGTGCGCCTACGTACGCGCGCATGGGCTCGCGGGCGTCATGTTCTGGGACGCGGAAGACGATCCGACCGGGTCGCTGGTCGACGCCATCGACGCCGGGCTGGGCCTCGGTCCGGGCGCAGCCAAGTGAGCGCCATCAGAGGCGCGCAAGAGGCGCTCCGGCGCAGCGATGCAGCGGGCAGCTTGCGCCGCCGTCACACTTTAGTGGATACTTTAAAGGAGGGAGGAAAATATGACCGAACGGACGAAAGCTGTCCCTGCGCAGACAAATGGCATTCGCGGCCTTGCACAAGACAGTATGCCCAGGAGCCTCTCCAACGGAAATCAGTCCTTCAAGCCGGTCAAACCGGAAAACCTGGTTCGCCCGCAGGGAGTCAAGCCTCCGCCCCCTGGGCGAACAAAATAGCACTCCGGGAGCGCGGCTATGCCTGGAACGACGGAAGCTCTTGGTGTTTTGCTTTTGTTGCTGCCAGGGTTCAGTTGCGCATACCTCGTACAACGCTTGTCTGTGCGCCCCAAGCAGACGGAACTCGATAAGGTCATCGAGGCGTTGCTTTTCAGTCTTATCCTGTACGTTACAGCATCCCCTTTCTTCGGCTATTTACTTCCGCTGTGGTGGCAAAAGAAAACCGCTGAAGGAATCGACCAATACACCTTTCATTTGAATTGGCCGTATCTGGCAAGCTTGGTGGTGTTGGCGTTCGCCTTGGGGATTTTATATAGCGCAAACCTCAACCACGACTGGATTCTCCGGCTACTGCGCAAGCTTCGCATCACACAACGCACAGCGCGTAGTTCCATTTGGAACGACGCATTTCAGGATATTCCGAGCTCTTTCGTCCTGGTTCAGCTTTCCAGGGATCGCTCCATTATCGGATATCTTCGCTATTACTCCGATGAGCCGGAGGATGCGTCGTTGTTCTTGGAAGACGCAGCGTGGATCGTGGATGAAAAAGGTACTCAGTCCCCAATCGATGGACCGGGGATTCTGCTCACCAGGCAGGCCGGGATTGAATCCGTCTCCTTTCTGAATACTGGAAGGGACCGGCCCGACGGGAACTCCTGACGCGCTAAAATTCACCTATGCCCCCCGCCGCGCTTTCTCCGGAAATTCTGGCCAAGTACGAGCCCGTCATCGGACTCGAAGTTCACGTGCAGCTG
>JBMFHN010000193.1:0-4225 GCA_049976805.1 Occallatibacter sp.
CCTGCGTGATGAAGACCAATGGCGCGCGGTTTCTTGAAAGCCTCGGCATCGGCTTCGAATTGCGGGAATATGCCATCAACCCCGAAGACCTTTCGGCTTCCGCAGTGGCCGAAAAGATTGGCATGCCCCCCGAACAGGTTTTCAAAACCCTGTTGACGACCGGAGGCGCAGGCGTTCACCTTTTCGCTGTCATCCCCGGCGACGCCGAACTGGACTTCAAAAAGCTGGCCCGCGCGGCCGGAGTGCGCCGGGCCGAGATGGCGCCGCTCAAGGACCTGCAGCCGCTCACCGGCTATGTTCGCGGCGGCGTGACCATCTTCGGCGCGAAGAAACCGTACCCGGTTTTCGTGGACGAAACCGTGATTCTTTTCGACCGGATCAGCGTCTCAGCGGGGGCGCGCGGAGCCCAGCTCCTGCTTGCGCCGGACGATTATCTGAAGGCCGCGGCGCAGCTGGGCGCGCCGGTTGTAACCGCCGACCTGACCAAGTCCGCCGTTGCCGAGGAACACGGCGCAGCGAAAGGACACGCGTGATGCCCCGCGCCCTGTGGACCCACCTGGTGAAAGACCTGCGCATTGAGTGGCGCTCGCTCGATACGCTCGTCTCCATGCTCTTCTTCTCCGGGCTGGTGGTGGTGCTGTTTTCGATCGCCTTTGACCCGCAGGGGGCCTTTTCCCAGCAGATCGCCGGAGGCGTGCTGTCGGTGGCCACCATGTTTGCCTCGGTCAGCGCGCTCAACCAGGCCTGGGCGCGGGAGATCCGCCACCAGGTCATCGATGCTCAGCGCATGACGCCGTCGGCCGGCGCGGAGCTGTTTCTGGCCAAGGTGCTGGCAAACTTTCTCTTCGTCACGATTGTGCAGGTGGCGCTTGCGCCCTTTTTCCTGATCTTCTATAACCTGCACATCGCCGGGCAGGGCTGGCTGCTGGCGGTGGTGCTGCCGCTGGGGACCTGGGCGCTGGTGGCCAACGGCGTCTTCTTTGCCGCGCTCTCCATCCGCAGCCGCAACCGCGAGCTGCTGCTGTCGCTGATCCTCTTTCCCATCTTCATCCCGGCGCTGCTGGCCATGGTGCAGGCCACGACGGCCATCCTGACCGGGGCAAGCGATCCGACGTTGTGGATCAAGATGCTCGTCGGCTACGACATCATCTTCACCACGGCCAGCCTGCTGCTGTTCGACGTGGTTTTTCACGCAGAGTAAATCGGCGCCGCCCCTGGTGGCGGTGGAAACCAAGAGCCATCTTCTGCAGCCCAAAGCGCCTCTTCGGAGGCTGCTGAAAATCGCCCGCAGAGAGCCGGAAGGTCGGGAAACATTCCGCGGGATCTGAAGATTCTTGATCTTCCGATCCGTACGGCCCGGCTGAGCCGTGCCGTACGGATCGGGACGCGTGCGCAGAGTTTCCTGCCGACGGTTCGGCAACGCAGGAAAAATGCCTGCCCATCCGCCCGGAACATAAGCGGAAGAGTGCGGCGCTTCCTCCCGGCGAGAACTTCAGGCTCGGATCAGACGCGCTGGCCCATGCGGCCGCGCAGGCGGCGGAGAACGTTCGGAGGCAGCAGGCCGCTGACATCGCCGCCAAAGCTGAAAACTTCCTTGAGCATCCGCGAGCTGACGAAGGAGTAGCGTCCGGCCGGTTGCAGGAAGACGGTTTCGATCTCCGGAGCCAGCCGCCGGTTCATCAGCGCCATCTGGAACTCGTATTCGTAATCGGAGATGGCGCGGATGCCGCGCAGCACCGCCTGCGCGCCGATCTGGCGTGCGAAATCGACCATCAGGCCGTCAAAGGTGGCCACCGAGACGTTGCCCAGCTCGGCGGTCGACTCCCGCAGCATCTCCTCCCGCTCTTCGACGGAAAAGAGAGGATCCTTGCCGGGATTGCTGAGGATGGCGACGGTCACGTGCGCAAAGAGCCTGGAGCCGCGATGGATCAGGTCGATGTGACCGTTGGTCGGTGGATCAAAGGTGCCGGGATAGAGGGCAGTAATGCTCATGAAGGCAGCTCTGAGGCAGATTCTAGCAGCGGCGGAGGGCGCAAACCCCGCTTTGCGGAACCTTCCCGCCCGGCTAGTGCCAGAAGACGATTCTATCGCGCGCGCCATCCTTCGTTGCGGCGCGCAGCCAAGTGAATGCAGGGAGGCTGGAGCGCGGCGCCAGCCAGGGAACGGACGGTTGCGTGGTGGAGCGCTCTGGCGTAGGATGGGCGGGGTTCGGCAAACGGGGTTTGCGTCCCCGCGGGAACCTATCTTCCAATGACGATCAAGACGATTTTCGAACCCTTTCGCATCAAGAGCGTGGAACCTATCCGCTGGACCACGCGCGCCGAGCGGGAGCATTTGCTGCGCGCCGCCTATTACAACCTGTTTTTGCTGCCGGCCGACGACGTGCTGATCGATCTGCTGACCGACTCCGGCACCGGCGCCATGTCCACGCACCAGTGGGCGGCGGTGATGGAGGGCGACGAGAGCTATGCCGGCAGCCGGAGCTTCGACCACTTCAAGAACTCCATCCAGGAGATCGTCGGCTATACGCACGTGATTCCCACCCACCAGGGCCGTGCCGCCGAGCGCATTCTCTTCAAGGTGATGTGCAAGCCGGGCGACGTGGTTCCGAACAACACGCATTTCGACACCACGCGCGCCAACGTGGAGGCGGTGGGGGCCGAGGCGGTGGACCTGCTGCCGGCCGAGGCGCGTCAGCCGGGCGCGAAACTGCCTTTCAAAGGCAACATGGACGTGGCGGCGCTCGAATCGCTGATTGCGCGCGTGGGCAGCCAGCGCGTCCCGCTGGTGATGCTGACGGTGACCAACAACTCGGGCGGCGGCCAGCCGGTCTCGATGCAAAATGTGCGGGCCGTCTCGGACGTTTGCCGCCGCCACGAAATTCCACTCTACTTCGACGCCTGCCGCTTCGCCGAGAACGCCTATTTCATCAAGCTGCGCGAGCCGGGCTACGCCGGCAGGTCTCCCAAACAGATCGCCCAGGAGATGTTTGCGCTGGGCGACGGCTGCACGATGAGCGCCAAGAAGGACGGCATGGCCAACATCGGCGGCTTTCTCTGCACCAACGACGACCTTCTGGCGCGCCAGGAGAAGGATCTGCTGATCCTGACCGAGGGCTACCCGACTTACGGCGGGCTGGCCGGGCGCGACCTGGAAGCGGTCGCCGTCGGCATTCAGGAGTCGCTCGAAGAGGATTACCTGCGCTACCGGATCGCCTCGACGGCGTACCTGGGCGACCACATCGCCGATGCCGGTGTGCCGATCGTTCAGCCGCCGGGCGGCCACGCCGTCTACCTGGACGCCAAAGCCTTCCTGCCGCAGATTCCGGTGGAGCAGTTTCCGGGCGCGGCGCTGGCCGCCGAGCTGTATCTTGAAGGCGGCATCCGCTCGGTGGAGATCGGCAGCCTGATGTTCGGCCGGGCGGCGCAGATGGAGCTGGTGAGGCTGGCCATCCCGCGGCGGGTCTACACGCAGAGCCACATCGACTACGTGGTGGAGATCATCCTGGAGGTCTTCGCCCGGCGCGAGCGGATCAAGGGGATGCGCCTGACATACGAAGCGCCTTTCCTGCGCCACTTTACGGCGCATCTTGAACCGGTGGGCTGACGGGGCTCTTCCGGCATCCCGGGGTGAACGTCCGGTTTTGAAAGGGCGCGGGGCTTGATCCGTGCCGGAGGACTCTGGAATCAGCTCAGTTTCAGCCGCTGAAAAACGGATCTTTCGGTTTCGACTTTCACCGCGGGCAACCGGCGAAGGTTTCCCGCGAAGCGGGAGTTCCGGTCCAGGCTGGTTGAGATCAGTTGCGGTCACATCATCTTGCGCAGAATAGGCAGGGAGTCAATCCGCAGGAAAGGTGTGTCTCGTGTACACTAGGAATGATTGTGGAGCTGGCTCTCCCGAGCTGGTTCCATTGTGTCGGGACGTGGCTCAGCCTGGTAGAGCACTCGCTTGGGGTGCGAGGGGTCGGCAGTTCAAATCTGCCCGTCCCGACCAATAATTTCAACGACTTACAGAATTGGCGTTGAAAATAAACCTGCGACTGTAGACGGAATTGTAGATACCCTGAAACTTTTCCACAGGTCTGGACACTAGGTGTATGTCGGGCATAGCGTTTTGCCAAGGAAGATGCAGCGGTTTGCAGGTCTGCCGTTCGATCTGGAGCACCAGAAAGAAATCCCGTTGCTGGTTTATAGCAAGCTTCCTGCGCGGTTTGGGGTAAAACGGG
>JBMFHN010000194.1:0-4210 GCA_049976805.1 Occallatibacter sp.
GCGATCCGAGTGGAGCGGCTGTTCGCCGGTTGTTTCCCTGCTTGTGGCTGCCTGGAGTCCGGGTTTTCTGAATGGAATCAGGAGATTCGTGACGATCGGGCCCTGGCTCTGAGCAGGGCTGACTTCCCGGGCGCTTCTTCGCGGCGCAGAAAGCCGCGAGGAAGCGCGAAGGCTGCGACGCTCCTGACGCCATCCCGGGAAGGGGACGGGGCGCAGGATTTCCCCGCTTCTGATTCCATGCTGAGAAATGGAATCGCAATCAACCGTCATCCAGGTTTACAGCAGCACGAGAATCGAGAATGGACCAGTCATCGCCTGCCTCCCAAGCCGCCCCTGCAAAACCGCATGCCGAGCATCCACCCGAAACCGTAAAAGAGCGCCGTCGTCTCTGGATCTGGGTGATCGTGCTGCTGCTGTTCGGGTTCCTGTTTTACTGGGTGATCCAGCATCATGCCAAGAGCCAGGCGGCCGCCATGAACCACCGGCACGGAATGGCCGGTCCGGTCCCGGTCACCACGGCCACGGCGCACACCGGCGCGATCAGCGTCTACCTGGACGCCATCGGCACGGTCACCCCGGTCTACACCGACTCCATCACCTCCGAGGTCACCGGCATCATCACCGCCGTGCACTACCGCGAGGGGCAATTCGTGCGCCGGGGCGATCCGCTGATTGATATCGATCCCCGGCCTTACGCGGCGCAGCTTGTCCAGGCCCAGGGAGCGCTCGCACGCGACCAGAACCTGCTGGCAGAGGCGGAAATGGACCTCCAGCGCTATCAGGATGCGTGGGCGAGGAACGCCATTCCGCGGCAAACGCTCGAGGATCAGCAGAAAACCGTTCTCCAGGACAGGGGAACGGTGCTCAACGACCAGGGCACGCTCCGCTACGATCAGGTGCAGCTGGAATTCTGCCACATCTCTTCGCCGATCAGCGGACGGGTGGGCCTTCGCATGGTCGATCCGGGCAATCTGGTCACAGCCAACTCCACGACCACCCTGGTGGTCGTCGCCCAGATTCAGCCGATCACGGTCGTCTTCACCCTGGCCGAGGACAGCCTGCCCGAGGTGCTTGAGCAGATGCGCGGCGGCAAGCCACTGACGGTCGAGGTCTATGACCGGGCCCAGCAGCGAAAACTGGCGACGGGCAAGCTGATTACCGTCGACAACCAGATCGACACCACCACCGGGACCGTGAAACTGCGCGCTGAATTCGACAACCGCGAGGGAATCCTCTTCCCCAACCAGTTCGTCAACACGCGCCTGCTGGTCAAGACGCTGGAGAACCAGGTTCTGCTGCCTTCCTCGGCAATCCAGCACAACGGCAACACCGCCTTTGTCTATCAGATCAGGAACGGCAGGGCCGTGATGACCCGCGTGACGGCCGGGGTCTCCAACCAGGGCATGACCGCGGTCGAGGGACTTCGGCCTGGCGATGTCGTGGCCGACAGCAGTTTTGAAAAGCTGCAAAATGGCGCACCGGTCATCCTTTCCACGATCAAGCTTCCTTCCACCTCTTCCGACTCGATCGAGAGCGAAGTCCCATGAATCCGTCCCGCCCTTTCATTCTGCGGCCGGTTGCGACCGCGCTGCTGATGGCGGCCATTCTGCTGGTGGGAATTGTCGCGTTTCTGCAGTTGCCGGTTTCCGCGCTGCCCGAGGTCGATTATCCGACGATCCAGGTGCTGACGTTTTATCCCGGCGCCAGCCCGGACGTGATGGCGGCCACGATCACCGCCCCGCTGGAGCGCCAGTTCGGCGAGATGCAGGGAATGAGCCAGATGACTTCGACCAGCGCCGGAGGCGTCTCGGTGATCGTGCTGCAGTTCGATCTGACGTTGGACATGGACGTGGCCGAGGAGGAGGTGCAATCGGCCATCAACGCGGCACAGACCTACCTGCCCTCGGACCTGCCCGTTCCCCCGGTCTACAGCAAGACCAACCCCGCTGACGCACCGGTGCTCACGCTGGCAATCTCCTCGAATGCCATGCCGCTCTCCCAGGTCGAGGATCTGGTCGATACACGGCTGGCGCCGAAGATTTCCCAGTTGAGCGGCGTGGGACTGGTCACCATCAGCGGCGGCCAGAAACCCGCCATCCGCATCCAGGTCAATCCCGTCGAGCTCTCCTCTTACGGGCTCAGCATGGAAAGCCTGCGCACGGCACTGACCGAAGCCAGCATCAGCGCGGCCAAGGGCAACTTCGACGGCCCCCGCCAGGATTACCAGATTGACGCCAACGACCAGCTCACCGACGTCAACGGCTACCGCGACACCGTCGTCGCCTACGTCAACGGCGCTCCGGTCTTCGTCAAGGACGTGGCCAGCGTCATCAATGGGGTAGAGAACAGCAAGCAGGCCGCGTGGATGGATCAGACTCCGGCCGTGATTCTCAACATCCAGCGCCAGCCCGGCGCCAACACCATTACAGTCGTCAACCGGATCCGCGCCATCCTGCCGCAGCTCGAGGCCAATCTTCCCGCTTCGATCCGGGTCACGACGATGACCGACATGACCACCAGCATCCAGGCCTCGGTCCACGACGTCGAGTTCGAACTGATGCTGACCATCGCACTGGTGGTGATGGTGATCTTTCTTTTCCTGCGCAGCCTGCGGGCAACCATCATTCCCAGCGTGGCTGTGCCGGTCTCTCTCATCGGCACCTTCGCCGTGATGTACCTGCTCGGCTTCAGTCTCGACAACCTCTCCCTGATGGCGCTCACCATCTCCACCGGTTTCGTGGTGGACGACGCCATCGTCATGATCGAGAACATCTCGCGCTATCTTGAAAAGGGGATGTCGCCTCTGAAGGCCGCTCTGACCGGCTCCGGGCAGATCGGCTTCACCATCGTGTCGCTGACGGTTTCTCTCATCGCCGTGCTGATTCCGCTGCTGTTCATGGGCGATGTGGTGGGCCGCCTCTTCCGCGAATTCGCGGTCACGCTGGCGGTCACGATTCTGATCTCCGCCGTGGTTTCGCTCACGCTGACGCCCATGATGTGCTCGCGCATCCTGCGCCACAGCCCCGAGCAGCAGCAGAGCCGTCTTTTCCGCGCCTCCGAGCGCGTCTTCAACAGTATGATCGCCTTTTACGGACGCACCCTGCGGGTCGTCCTGCGCTACCAGAACACGACTCTGCTGGTGGCCGCCGGGACCCTGATTCTGACCGTCGTCCTTTACATCGTCATTCCCAAAGGCTTTTTCCCGGTTCAGGATACGGGCGTGATCCAGGGCATCTCCCAGGCGTCGCCGACCATCTCGTTCAGCGACATGGCGGCCAAGCAGCAGCAAATGGCCGGAATCATCCTTCAGGATCCGGCCGTCGAGAGCATCTCCTCGTTCATCGGCGTCGACGGCATCAACACCACGCTCAACAGCGGACGCATCTCCATCAACCTGAAGCCGCTCGCCGAGCGCCGCATCAGCGCTGCAGACGTGATCCGCCGCCTGCAATCAAGTCTTGCGCGGGTGCCCGGAATCCACTTGTACATGCAGCCGGTGCAGGACATCACCGTCGATGACCGCGTCAGCCGCACGCAATACCAGTACACCCTCGAGGATCCGGACACCCATGAATTGAATGCGTGGACTGACAGGTTTGTTGCCCGGCTGAAAAAGCTGCCCGAACTGGAAGATGTGGCCACGGATCAGCAGACCGGGGGCCGCGCCGTCTTTCTGAAGATCGACCGGGTAACGGCCTCGCGGCTGGGGATTGCGCCCACCACCATCGACAACACCCTTTACGACGCCTACGGGCAACGCGAAATCAACACGCTTTATACTCAGGTCAACCAGTATCACGTCATTCTGGAAACCACGCCGCAATGGCGGCAGAACGCGGCCAATCTGAGTGATTTGTATGTTCCGGCGAATGCCTCCTCGGGCGCCAGCGGAGCCGCTGCGGCCACCTCCTACACTTCCACGGCGTCGGCAGCGGCCGGCAGCAACGCGCTCACGACCGCCGTGCCGTATACGCCATCTTCCGGCGTGCTTTCCGCGCCAGCAACGGTGCTCGCCGGTGCCACCAGCACGACCGGAACCTCCTCGATCAACGGAGGTACATTTGCCGGAACCACGCCCAACACCGGCATCTCCGCAGCCGGAGCCAACGCCATCCCGCTGGGCGCCTTCACGCAGCTGACAAGAACAAGGCGTGCCCGCGGCGTGATTTTCTGGCAGCGAACCGCGTCCAGCCTATGGCTGCTGACCTAC
>JBMFHN010000195.1:0-4169 GCA_049976805.1 Occallatibacter sp.
CCCCCACCACCAGCGCAAGCGTCGCCAGAAGAGCAGCGCGAAGTAGCCACGGACGGGACTCAGAACTGCCTTGACGCCTCATCGCGAGCCTCCCATCCCGCGTTGTGTCCGTCGGCGCTCAACAGCCGGCGCGCCCCTTTGCTTCATCCGAAGCTCCTCAACTCCGCGCCTGTTTCCTGCCCGCTCATCGGTGCAAAGCCATCACGATTTTGTGCGCGGGGATGACGCCTTCGCGCACAATCTCCCAGCGACCCGGCCCCAGCGAAAGATCGACGATCGTGGTGGGCTGCGCGTGGCCGGTGGGACCTCCATCCACGATCAGCGGAATGCGATCGCCGATCTGGTCGCGGACGCTAGCCGCGTGCGTACACTCGGGCGCACCCCGCAGATTGGCCGAGGTCGCCGTGATCGGCAATCCAAAGCGCTCGACCACCGCGCGCGGAATGGCGGCATCGGGAATGCGCAGAGCCACATTGCCCGTATTCGCCGTCGAGCGCAGCGGCAGCTTGAAACCGGCGCGCACGATAATGGTCAGCGGACCCGGCCAGAAGCTATCCGCCAGTTTGTCCAGCAGCGGGTCGGTGTCGCGCACCAATTCGTAGGCCTGGGCCAGCGAAGCAATCAGCAACGACAGCGGCTTGTGCTTCTGGCGCGTCTTGATCTGGTAGATCTGCTCAACGGCGCACAAATTCACCGGATCGACGGCCAAACCGTAGAACGTGTCGGTCGGCAGGGCCACGACATCACCGCTGCGCAGACAGGAGACGATATAGTCGATCCGGTCAGCCTCGGGTTCATCGGGGTGAACACGCAAGATCTCCGCGGACAAGAAACTCTCCCTGGTTTGCGAATTGAAGCCGCCGCAAAAAACGTCAGCTCCCGCGGCACCGCTCCCAGTTCGGTTCAGGCCCAGCCTGGGGTTCAAGGCTGCCGCGCCCACACTTCCCGCAGGTTTCCGTTCCGCCGCTGGCGCACAAAAAGGCTAGAATCGCGCTAGGGTCAGAATTACCGCAAGGAAGAGACCGGTTCGCCTCCAGATGCCTGTTCGCATTGTACAGAGTCGGCAAAATCTTCGCATGAAGCAGTTGCGCCGCGTCCTCGCCCAGGCGCATCCGCTGCCCGGCGGAGATGGCCGTCTGCTCGCCGGCATCGAGGGCCCCCATCTGCTTCGGGAAGCCCTGCGCGCCGGCCTGCGGATCGATTGTGTCTTCGTGGCGCAGGATGCCGAAGGGTTGCTGCAGGAATTTCCGCTGCCCGCATCAAGCGAAGTGATGCTGGTGCCCCGGCCGTTGCTCGATCAGGCGCTGGCCACCGAAACTCCCCAGCCGCTTGCCGCCCTCATCGAACCGCCTTGCTGGCGCTGGGAGGATATTCTCGCCTCCCGGCCCCATGCCGAACCTTTGTTCATCGTGCTGACCGGATTGCAGGACCCTGGCAATCTGGGAACGATTCTGCGCTCTGCCGAAGCCTTCGGCGCACGGGCCGTCCTCAGCCTGCCGGGAACGGTCAGCGCCTGGAACCCCAAGGCTGTGCGCGCCTCGGCCGGCAGTCTCTTCCGTTTGCCGGTGATTGCGCTCCGTACGGAAGATTGCTTTGCCCGTCTGCGCGCCGCGCATGTGAAAATCTGGACCACGGCCGCCTCCGCAGCCGAGCCGGCCGACCGCGTCTGCCTGGCTGGGCCGGTCGCGCTTCTGATTGGCAATGAAGGCAACGGCGTGCCGCAGCCACTGGCCCGGGCGGCCGACGGCGCACTGAGGATTCCCTGCCCCGGAGCGGTCGAGAGCCTGAACGCCGCCGTGGCGGCCAGCGTGCTGCTCTACGAAGCTGCTCGTCAGCGCTCCGGCCGCGGCGCCCGAACCCATCGCGGCAGGCCATCGGATCGCTGATGAGCCTGGCCCTCGCCCGTCCGCTCCGGCAGCTCCCTCCGGCGCCCTAGCCCGCCCTTTATCATTGAAGGTGAGCGATGAGTCTCTTTGACGGCGAACCCGAAGGCCCGCGTACGACATTCGACGACAGAGCCCGGGCTGCGCCCCTGGCCGAGCGCATGAGGCCACGCTCCCTCGACGAACTGAGCGGTCAGGAGCATCTGGTTGGCCCCGGCAAACCCCTGCGCGTGCAGATCGAGCGCGACGATTCCGGCTCGATGATTCTCTGGGGTCCGCCCGGCGTCGGCAAAACCACGCTGGCCAAAATCATCGCCGAAGCCAGCCGCGCCAGGTTCATCGAGTTCTCTGCCGTCACCAGCGGCATCAAGGAGATTAAACAGGTGATGGCCGCCGCCGCCGAGGCCTCCCAGTTGCATTCCCGGACCCTCCTCTTTGTCGATGAGATTCATCGCTTCAACAAGGCCCAGCAGGATGCCTTCCTGCCGTACGTCGAGCGGGGCCTGATCCGGCTGATCGGCGCCACAACGGAAAACCCCTCCTTCGAGATCATCGCCGCGCTTCTCTCCCGCTGCCGCGTCTACGTCCTCCATCCGCTCACCGGGGAACAGATCGTGGCCCTGCTCGGCCGCGCGCTCAGCGACCGGGAGCGCGGCCTGGGCGCGCTCGCGCTGACCGCCGACCAGGATGCGCTCGATCTGATCGCCGATTACTCGAGCGGCGACTGCCGTTCGGCCTACAACACGCTCGAAGTGGCCGCGCAACTCGCTCTGGCCCGGCCCGATACCGCGTCCGCATGGCATGCGGACGCAACCTCCGCGCCGCCCGATGCCGAATTCGCTCCCAAAAGACAGGAGTTCAGCCGGGTCACGGACGACAAGGGAAACACCGCGGCCTTCGCCCCCGGGAAAAGCTCGTCCCGGATTTCCGCCGGCCACATCAGCCGCGGCCTCGCCGCCGAGGCCATTCAGCAGCGTGTTCTCGTCTACGACAAATCCGGCGAGGAACACTACAATCTCATCTCCGCCCTGCACAAAAGCGTGCGCAACTCCGACCCCGACGCCGCGCTCTACTGGTTGACGCGCATGCTCGCATCCGGCGAGGATCCCCTCTATCTTGCCCGCCGCATCATCCGCATGGCCATCGAGGACATTGGCCTGGCCGCGCCCGAAGCGCTCAACCTGTGCCTCTCGGCCAGGGAAACCTACGATTTTCTGGGCTCGCCCGAGGGCGAATTGGCGCTGGCCGAGGCGGTCGTCTATCTCTCGCTGGCGCCCAAGTCGAACTCAGTCTACGCGGCCTTCGGCGCCGTGCGGCGCGACGTCGAAGAAACACGCCAGGAACCCGTGCCGCTGCACCTGCGCAACGCGCCGACCCGGCTCATGAAGGAACTGGAATACGGCAAAGGCTACCTCTACGCGCACAACGAGGAGGACAGGGTCGCCGACATGGACTGCCTGCCCGACGCCCTGCGCGGACGCCGTTACTACCACCCCACGCAGGAAGGCCGGGAAAAACTGCTTGCGCAGAAAATGGAGGAGATTCGCCGCATCCGCGCCAGAAAACGCGGCCCGGCCTGATGGCTTTCCTTTTGCTGCGGCTCGAGTCTTCACCCCCCGCCACAGTGTCCAGGCCGCTCCATCGAACCAGTTTGTCTGCGCCGTCAACGACAAGGGTTCTGCCGTGTCGGGCCGGACGCGCAATGCCTCCACCGGAGCCTTGACCGCCCTGGCGCGAAGTTTGCGCAATCCGCGCGCGAGACGCCGCGCCGCCCGGTGGCCAGTCTCAATGCCCGGCGGCCGGCGCGTTCACCTTGCCCTTGAAGCGGCTATAGACGAAGGTGATGTAACCGATCGCCAGAGCCATGCCGAAGCTCCACCAGACCAGGCCGACCGAGAGGGTATGGGGACCGGAAATGGCACGGCTGAGAGTGATGTCATTGGCTGCGCCGGTGGTTGCCGGCAGCAGCGTCGGATAGACGCTCCAGCAGGCGCCAGCCAGCATGAAAAACAGGTAAAAACAGGAAGAGAGAAAGGCCTTCACCGGCTGCGCGGTGCGATTGAAGAGCCAGATGCCGACCAGCGCCGCCACAACGCCTATTGGAACTATGAACGTGGCCGGGAAGTTGAAGTAGTTGTTCAGGCTCTGCGGACGAACGGCGATCGTGGCCCAGAGGCTGACCGCGGTGAGCGCGGCCAAAATCAGGAGAAGCGGCGCGACGATGCGGCGGGCGCGTTCGAACAATTCACCGGAGGTCTTGATGGTTAGCCACAGCGCGCCGTGCAG
>JBMFHN010000196.1:0-4043 GCA_049976805.1 Occallatibacter sp.
CTGGATTCCATCGCAGCCCTGGATCCTGCCGGGCCACCCGATACGGCGCGCCCTGCCCGTGCTGGCGCTGGCCGCGGCCTTCGTCCTTCCGTTCCTTCCCGCCTGCGCGCAGCCGCCTGCGGCGCCCGGCAACACTCCTCCGGCCGCCTTGAAACCTCCCCAAGGAGGAGGATTCTTTCCGCTCAGCCAGGTGCATCGCGGACTGCAGGGCACCGCCTGGACAGTTTTCACCGGAACCGCGCCCGTGGCCATGCAGGTGGAGATTCTGGGCGTGCTGCATGGCGCGCTCGGTCCCGGTCAGGATATGATTCTGGCCCGCCTGCTCGGCGCAAAGCCCGAGTACACGGGCGTCGTGGCTGGCATGAGCGGCAGTCCGGTTTACATCGGCAACCGGTTGCTGGGCGCGCTCTCCTATCGCATCGGCGAATTCAGCAAAGAGCCCATCGCCGGTATTACCCCCATCGAACAGATGCTCCAGGTGCGGAATCTGCCCCTGCCGGAGCCGGGACAGGGAACCAGCCGCCGGCAACGCGGAACCGCTGGCGGGCGGCCGGAAGACGAGGGCGGCGACTCGCTTCCGCCGGATCCGCTCCACCAGCCGATCCGCCCGATGGAAACACCGCTGGTGATGAGCGGTTTCCGCCCCGCGGCGATTCGGCTCTGGCAGGAAAAAATGCTCGGAACGGCGCTCGCAACAGTGGCACCCGGCGGAATGGATGCCTCCTCCGCAACATTGGGAGCAGCCATCTCGCGCCGGGCGATTGCAGGCATCGAGCCCGGTTCGGCGGTCGCCGCACAGTTGGTGCGCGGCGATATGGAGATCGCCGCCATCTGCACGGTGACTTACATGGACCCCAGACAATTGCTGGCCTGCGGTCATCCCCTCTTGCGAGCCGGACCGGTCTCCCTGCCCATGACCACAGCCGAGGTGGTCACCACACTGGCCTCGCCCATGAACTCCTTCAAGATCGTGAACACGGGCACGGCCATCGGCTCCTTTGACCAGGACCGCGAGGCGGGCATCCGCGGCCTCTTCGGCGTTCCGGCGCGGATGATTCCGGTGCGCATCCGGCTGCGGGAAGCGGGCCGGCAGCGAACACTGCATGTGCAGGTTCTCGATCTGCCCGCACTGACCCCCCGGGCGCTGCTGCAAGTCGTCTACGAAGCGCTGCTGGAAACCAACGACAGCACGGCCGAGACCAGCTATCACCTGACCGGCAGCATCGATCTGGACGGTTACGCGCCCTCGCCCATCGATCTGTGGACGCCGGCCGGCGAATCCATGACCGCGCCCATCGATGCGGCGCTGGCCGCCGCCGAACAGTTTGCACGGCTCTACCTGAACGGAGCCCGCCGGGGCGCGGTCCGTGCCGTCGATCTCGACGTGGAGGCGATTCCTCACAACCTGGAGGTGACGCTGGCGGCTGCCCGCCTTGTCTCCGGCGACATGGCTCATGCCGGCGACACGGTGGTGGTGGAAGCAACCCTTCGCCCCTGGCAGCAACCCGAGCACAGGGTGCGAATGGCGGTAAAGCTGCCAGACCGGCTGGAGGATGGGGACGTGAAACTGCTGGTCTCTGATGCCGGCACTCTGGACCACCTGATGAACCGGACGGCGTTCCTGCCGCAGATGCCCGGACAGAGCGTGGATCTGCAGACGGAGCTGGCCGAGGCGCGAGGCCGTCACGCAGCCAACCGCATCTATGTGAGTCTGCTGGTGCCCGAGGCGCAGGCCAGCCTGGAGGGTCAGACGCTCTCCAGCCTCCCTCTTTCGATGGCCAACGCCCTCGAGCCGTTGCGCGCCTCGCGGAATGTCCTGTTGTACGGCGAATCGGCCCAAGTCGAGGCCGAGGCCCCGGCCGGCGGCATCCTGAGCGGCTATGCGGTTTTGAATCTGCGCATCAGACCGGGTGGCGGGTTAAACTAGGATGGGGGGGAAGGAATATCTCCAGATCGATATTCACTTCAGAGCGGCGTCTCTGCGTTGCGCCGTTCTGTTTGCAGCTCCTCAGGAGGAATCAAGAGAGATCATGAGCCAGATTCAAGGACTTGCTGCACACGCGGCGGGAGCCGAGCTGCTGCCGTTCAAATACGACCCGGGTGAGTTGGGTCCGCAAGAGGTGGAGATCGCCGTCACCCACTGCGGCATCTGCCACAGCGACCTCCATTTGATCGCCAACGACTGGGGAATCAGCCAGTATCCCTTTATTCCCGGCCACGAGATCATTGGAAAGGTGACCGCGGTGGGCGCCGAGGTAAGGACGATCGAGGTGAACCAGCGCGTAGGAGTTGGCTGGCAGTCGAACTCCTGCGGCGTGTGCGAGTGGTGCTGCAAGGGCATGGAAAATCTTTGTCCCTCTGCGGAGGCGACCTGTGTTCACCGCCATGGCGGCTATGCGGAGAGGGTCCGCGCCAACGCCCGCTTTGTGATTCCCATTGCCGATGTTCTTGACAGCGCCCAAACCGCTCCGCTGCTCTGTGGCGGAATTACCGTCTATAACCCGTTGCGCACTCACGGCGTCAACCCCTCCTCGCGGGTGGGCATTGTGGGCATTGGCGGACTGGGACACCTGGCCATCCAGTTCGCGCGGGTCTTCGGCGCTGAAGTCACGGCGTTTTCCAGTTCGCCCTCAAAAGAAGAAGAAGCGCGATCCCTCGGCGCACACCATTTCGTCAATACCCGCGAGTCAAAGGCCCTGAAGGAAGTGGCCGGCTCCATGGACTTCATTTTGACCACCATCAACGCGGATCAGGACTGGGGCGTGTACGTCTCTGCGCTGCGGCCCACCGGGACGCTGTGCTTTGTGGGCGTCCCGCCGTCGCCGGTGAGCCTGCACGTATTTCCGCTGATTTCCGGGCTGCGCTCGGTCACCGGCAACCCGACCGGCAGTCCGCAGCGGCTGAAGGAGATGCTCGACGTCGCGGCGCGCCATGGGGTCAAGGCCAGCATCGAATCCTTCCCCATGTCCCAGGCCAACGCGGCGATTGAGAAGGTGAAGAAGAGCAAGGTGCGTTACCGGGCCGTGCTGAGCAACTGAAACCGGATGGCCGTCGGCGACCTTCCGGAGAGCTGCCGCGCTGCGGTACGCCCCGGAATGGCAACGCGGACGGCCGGATTCCGGGATGAGCCGGAAAAATCGTTCGTGGTTGGGGAGAATGGTTGATTCCGCAGGATAAAAACTCATTTTCGCATCGCTTCCCTGCCCTTTCGGCCCGCCTTTCCCCCGTTTTTCCCCTCGATCTTCCGCTCGTTTTCGAAGGGGCGGAATCTTTTTCAGCAAGACCGCAACTAAACCCGGGAAAAACCGTTTGAGAAAACAGAAGCCGGCAGGGAATGAAACCCCGTAGGCCGGAAGTGCTGAAGCGGAGATCATCTCCGGAGCTTCCGTGGAACCAGACGGAAACAGAACGGCACGAGGAGGATGTGATGAGGAGAACGGGCCTGGTTCTAATGGCAACGTTGTTGGCTCTGCCGTTCGCGGCCAAGGCCAATGCCCAAGTCGCAATTGGGGTCGGCATCGGACCGGCGGTTGTTGCCGCTCCTCTCGACTACGGCCCCCCGGTCTGTGAATGGGGCTACTACTCGTACTATCCTTACGCCTGTTCTCCGTATGGCTACTACGGCGCAGACTGGTTTATGGATGGTTTGTTCATCGGCGCCGGGCCGTGGTATGGCTGGGGTTGGGGCGGCGGATGGTACGGCGGCGGCGGCTGGGGTTGGGGCCGTGGCGGCTGGGGACGCGGCCGATACGGTTATGGCGGGTACGGCTATCACGGAGGCTATGGTGGTCGCGGCGGTTATGCCGGTCGCGGCGGTTATGGTGGCGGCGGTGGTTACGGTGGCGGCTACCGCGGAGCCTATGGCGGCAGACAGGCTTTTGCTGGCGGACACGCATTTAACGGTGGACGCGCAACCGGCGGCGCCTTCGGCGGCGGCCATGCCTTCGGCGGCGGCCGTGGCGGATTCGGCGGCGGCCATGCCTTCGGCGGCGGCCGTGGCGGATTCGGCGGCGGTCATGCCTTCGGCGGCGGCGGATTCCATG
>JBMFHN010000197.1:0-4037 GCA_049976805.1 Occallatibacter sp.
GCACGTCCACTTTCTCGACTCCCGGAACCTCTCGCAGCGCTTTGCGCACTGTGATGGGGCAAACCGGGCAGGTCATGCCGGGCACGCTCAGCGTAACGGTACGAGTAGCCGCGAAGGCCGAAACGGGTGCGGCCAGCATGCAAATGGCGAACCAAGCTCTCTTCTTCATCCATTTCTCCTTTTCTCAATAAAACAACGGTGCAACAGACGGAAACGCAAGCGCGATCAACACCAGTCCGGCGACCAGCCAGAACAGAATCTTGTTGAGCCGCTTCGTCTGCGGCAGCGCGCAGACTTCGCCGGGCAGACACTTCTCCGCCGGACGATCAATGCGCCTCCAGGCAAAATACAACGCAACCAGCGCCACAGCGATGAACACCAGCCGATAGGGTTCAAGAACGGTCAAATTTCCGATCCACGCGCCGCTGAAGCCGAGGGCGATCAGCACCAGCGGCCCCAGACAGCAGGTCGAGGCGAGAATGGCCGCCAGACCTCCCAGCGCCAATATCCCGGATTGCGATCTTTCCGATGCCATGCGTCTTGTTTCCCTTTCCCGTGAAACCAGAGTAATCTCCGTACATGGGTACGGAGTCAAGCATGAAATCACGCATGACGATCGGGAAGTTGGCGGAAACGGCAGGCGTGGGCGTGGAAACCATCCGCTTTTATCAGCGTTCCGGGCTGTTGCAGGAACCAGAGCGTCCTTTGCAGGGATACCGGGAATACACGATTGAAGATGCCAGGCGCGTTCGCTTCATCAAGCGGGCGCAAGCGCTCGGCTTCAGTCTGAACGACATTGCCGGCCTGCTCAAGCTCGATGGTCCCCAAACCTGCAGGACGACACATCAACTGGCTCTGGACAAGCTGCATCTCATTGAAGACAAGATCGCGGCCCTCGATTCCATTCGAAACGCCTTGCTCCAAATGGTCCGCCAGTGCGAAAGAAGGAACAAGCACGGCACTTGCCCGGTTATCCAGTCGCTGGCTGACTCATGAGCAGAAGGCGATCATCGACTCCGCTGCATTCGGGATTCTGCCCTCGGGCAGAAAAAACCTGAGCGAACCGCCGCGAAGGCGTCCGTTGCCATCCGCCATGCCACTTTCTTCGGGCGCTGTTTTCGCCCGGTTGATGAAGGGATGAGAACCGCTTCATCCCCTACACTGATTCTTGTCGCCCATGTCTGCTTATTGCCAGGTCGCGTTGCCCATTCCGCTGGATCGCGCCTTCACCTACGCGCTCCGCGCCGGACAGCACCCTCAGCGGGGAGCGAGGGTGATTGTGCCTTTTCGCAATGAAAAGCTGATCGGCGTCGTGACGGGATTGGGCGCCAGGATCCCGGCGGACTACGAGGTCCGGCCGATCGAAGCAGTCTTGGATGACGAACCATTGCTGAGCGAGTCCCTGCTGAAGCTGGCCGAATGGATGGCGCAATACTACCTGGCTCCGCTGGGCGAGGTGCTGCGCAGCATGCTGCCGCTGATGGCCGAAGTGCGGCGGACGGTCTATTACCGGATCACCGACCTGGGAAGGGATGTGCTGGCCGCGTGCGTCGAGCGGGAAAATGCGGATTTTAAGGCGCAACAATTTGACTTCCATGCGCACGCGCTTTCGGCTGCACAGCGGCCGAAGCGGAAGGGAACACTCTCATCCGAGGAACAGGATCTGGAGCGTCGGGTGCTGCTGCGGCTGGCTTCGGGCGAACCGGTCAAGGTTTCCACACTGCGCACGGCCACGGCAGCCTCGCTGCCGGTGCTGGCAGCCATGACCCGCAAGAAATGGATCGCGCGCGAAACGGCGGCATGGGAACGCGATGCACGCCGCAGGGAGCGTTTTGCCGTGCTTGTTCCCGATGCCCGGCTGCCCGCGCTGACCCGGAAGCAGCAAGCGATTCTGGCCGAGTTGGCGTCCTGCGGCGGCGAACTGCCGCTGGCCGAACTGCGGCGGCGCGATCTGCCATCTTCGACGCTGCAGACCTTGGTGCGGCGCGGACTGGTGCGCATCGATGAGCGCGCAGCGGAATTCCGCCTCGGCGGCTTGCCGGGACAGGAGTCGCCGCTACGGCTGAACGGGCCGCAGATGGAGGCATGGTCCCAGCTGGCCGCAGCTCTCGGCGCATTCCAGCCGTTTTTGCTGCATGGAGTGACGGGGTCGGGAAAGACTGCCGTTTACCTGGCGGCGATGCAGAGTGCCCTCGATCTCGGCTTGTCCTCAATCCTGCTGGTTCCGGAGATCGGGCTGACGCCACAGACCGTGGGCCTGCTGGATGCGGCCTTCGGTGACAAAGTGGCGCTGCTGCACTCCGCCCTGACGCCCGAAGAGCGCAGCGAGCAGTGGCGCAGGATTCGCCGCGGAGAGGCACCGATTGTCGTCGGCACCCGCTCGGCGGTCTTCGCGCCGGCGCCGCGTCTGGGGCTGATTCTGGTGGACGAGGAGCACGACCAGAGCTACAAGCAGGAGGAAACGCCGCGCTACAATGCCCGCGACGTGGCCGTGATGCGGGCCAAGATTGAAGGAGCTGTTGTCGCAATGGGCTCGGCAACGCCTTCGCTCGAAAGCTGGCAGAACTCGGCCGCAGGCAAATACCACCGGATTGAACTGCGGGAACGGGTGATGAACCGCCCGTTGCCCGAGGTTGAGCTGGTCGATATGCGCCGCGAATTTCAGGAAACGGGCCGGGAGCAGCTTTTCTCGCGCGCGCTGGTGAACGAGACCCGGCGGGCCCTCGATCGCGGCGAGCAGGCCTTGATTCTGCTCAATCGCCGTGGCTACTCGTTTTCCGTCCTTTGTCGCGCATGCGGCGAAAAACTGGAGTGCGAAAACTGCGCCATCTCGCTGACCCACCACAAGCCGCCGAGGGCCGGTGCGCTCGGCGGCGACGCCGGGGTCCCCAACGACGGGTCGATGTCGTTGGGGTGGGAGGCCGGGGTCCCCAACGACGGGTCGATGTCGTTGGGGTGGGAGGCCGGGGCGGCGCGCGAGGGGCAGCGACTGCAGTGTCACTACTGTGGATTCCGGTGCGCCGTGCCTGCTCGCTGCCCGAAATGCGGCAGCGAGCATCTCTACTACCTGGGCGCCGGCTCGGAACAGGGAGAAGCACTGCTGAGCGAGATTTTCCCCACGGCGCGCATCGGCCGCATGGACCGCGACACGGTGCGCGGACGGCACGACCTGGAGCGGTTGCTGGCCCGGTTGCACGCGGGCGAGATCAACCTGCTGGTGGGCACGCAGATGATCGCCAAGGGTCACGACCTTCCCGGCGTCACGCTGGTCGGCGTAGTGGGCTGCGATTACGCGCTCTCCATGCCCGACTTCCGCTCCGCCGAGCGGGTCTTCCAGTTGATCACCCAGGTCTCGGGTCGCGCTGGCCGGGGCGAGTTGTCAGGTCGCGTCGTTGTGCAAACCTACTATCCGGAGCACTACGCCATCCTTGCCGCCAGCCGCCACGATTACGCCGCCTTCGCCGAGCGTGAACTGAAATACCGCCGCTGGATGCACTACCCGCCCTTCGGTGTGCTGGCCAATGTGCTGGTACAGTCTCCAAAGCTCGAAGAGGCGGCCGGCTGGTCGTCCCTGCTGGGCAGGTGGCTCCAGCAGGCGGCGCCCGAGGGCGTGCGCGTGCTCGGTCCCTGCACTGCGCCCATCGCGCGCATCAAGGGAGCCTATCGCTTTCACATGATTCTGAAATCCACGGCAAGACGCACGCTCAACACGGCGTTACGGGGGCTGCTGGCCGAAGCTGACAGAACCCAGATTCCGCGCCGCAACCTGATCGTGGACGTGGATGCACTGCGTCTGATGTGAGCACCAGCGGTGGGACAGACATTCGCTGTTTAAGAGCTTATTCAGATATTCGCTCAGTGCGCAATAATGCTTCGAGAAATCTATCCGGGCTTGGCGAAGGTGGCCGCTCATCTACATGGGACAGGTAACGGGAAGAATCTGGCCCCCAATCAAAATAGGGCTCTTCGGCAGAATCTGTCGGTAGTCGAGGCCATAAAAGCATATATGGATGCGGCTTCGCCGCGTCAGGATGGAT
>JBMFHN010000198.1:0-4020 GCA_049976805.1 Occallatibacter sp.
GCAGCCGCTCGAAGCCGCGCGCCGCAGTTCCGCCCGCGGGGATCTGCGCTGGGGAGCGCTCGTGAGACCGCGCACGCCGCGACCGTTGCACACAGGATCAAGACAGAAAGACTGTAACGCCAGGTTCAGGGACAGAGGGCCGGGAAGCACTCTGCAAGAGCAGCAGCAGGCGGGCGCGGTCAGCGGTAGCGGCGGGTGGCTTTGAAGACCACGGAGAAGACGCCAGACTCGTCACGGGCCAACTGCAGGGAGACATGGCGGTTGATGGCGACGTCGGCCTGAATGAGCTGCTGGCCGGTGGTGTTCACATCGGTGGCGTAGGTAAGGGTCAGGTTGCGGCCCAGTTGCTCCTCGACGATGACGCGCGTGGTAGAGTTGCCCAGGATGCCGAGATAGTTGGGGTCGACCTTGACGCTGGCGGCGCCAAAGAGCTTGCGGACACGGCTGCTGACGGTGGCGTTCAAAGCGCCGCCGAGCAGGGCGTCGGTGGCAGGACTGGCAACGTACTGCTCCTGCTGCTGGGTGTAGAGCCGCTGCTGGCTTTCGGTGCGGCCGAGAGCCAGCAGGGCAACCACATCGGACTCGGGCAGGGGGGGATCGGAGCGGTAGTTGACGGCGAGGTTTTGCGGAGTTCCGTGCAGGCTGAGGGTGATGTCGTAGTCCTCGACGCGGGCCGTGGCGATCAGGTCGATGACAGGCTGAATGCGCACCGGATTGGTGAAGGCGATGTTGCCGCGCTGCAGTTCGTAACGAGTTCCGGCAAGCAGCGCGCTGCCTTCGGTGATGGATACGCGGCCGAGCAGCGCAGGCGAGGCAACGGTGCCGCGCAGGCTCAGGTCAACATTGCCGGCCAGCTTGGCGTAAGCGTTCTGGAAGTTCAACTGGGGCGAGGACGTGATGTGCACGTTCAGCCGGATGTGGTTGGAGGGGGCATCGGGCGGCGCGATGCTGACGACGCTGCTGGTTTGCGCCGTGAGCGCCGCGATGTCCAGATCGGGGCTGACCGTAAAGCGCGTAATGAGCACGTTGCCGGAGAGGAGCAGGTTGTCGCGCATTCCCTGCAGGCGGAAGGTTGCGTCAGCCAGCGAGCTGACCCCCTGCGGGTAGCGGATGCGAATGCCTTTGCCGGTGGCGGTCAGATTGGCGAAGATGCCGTGCTGATAGGCGAGGTAGCCGCCGACACTGAGCAGGCCTCCGCCGGTCATGGCGGTCAGGGAACGGACCTCGAGCCGGTTCTGGTTGAATTCGAGGGTTCCGTTCAACTGGCTGAGGCCGTTGGGCAGGCTCTCGAGAGCCAGCGAGCTGTTCCGGAAATCCACGCGCCCGCGCAGGCTGGGATTGAACAGCGAACCGTGGGCTTCCACCTGGAAAACCGCATTTCCATTCGCAGTCAGGTCGGGATCCAGCGTTTCGACCACCTTGAGATTGATGGATCCGCTGGCAGCCATGTCCATCTGGTCCTGTTCCTTCTGGCTGGCAAGCGAGAGACTGCCCTTGATGTGCAGGTCCGTGTCCTCGCCGGTGATGTGCAGGGGATCGAGGCGGGCGATCTCATGATCGATGGAGGCATGCACGCCCCCGTCGCTGCGGAGCAGAACACCGGCTACGGTAGCCTGCAGTTGAGCAAGGCGGGCATCGCCATGCACCATGCGGGGATGCGCCAGAGGGCCTTCGATGATCACCGTTCCGGACGCAGCCGACACATCACCAAGACCCTGAATCCTGGTCAACTTGAAGAGCTTTCCCACGTTGAGCCGGGGAAAATCCACCCGGGCGAGGGTGTCAAGGTTCCCTGAGAGCGCAGTCTGGCCATCGAGGGTGAGCCGGGCGGCTGCCAGATGGGTGGACACATGATAGAAAGCCGTGCGATTGGCGGTGTGGGCTGCGCCATCCAGCGCGCCGAACGGCTCACCGTTGATGATGAGACTGGCCAATGTGGCGCGGGCCTGAATCTGCGGGTCGTCCGGTGTTCCCGAGCCATCGATCACAAATCCCAGTTTGCCGGAGGCGGCCAGACCGTGACGGCGCAGCGCGGCAACGCGGGACAGATCGATTCCCGCGCCCCTGGCCTGGACCTGAAAGCGGCGGTTTGGAAAAGCGTAGCTGCCGGACGCCGAGAACCGGCCGGGGGCAGCGTTGACGGTCACCGATGCGAGCGTGAGGATCTGGCGGGTGAGGTTGCCCTGTGCCCGGATGCTTGTGATCGGCTCCCCGCAGACACTGCCATGATCCAGATCCACCCATCCAGAGCCGCTGAGCGCTCCGATGGATCCCGCAATGCGCAGGTCAGCGGCGAGCGTTCCGGTTGCGGGCAGATTCCAGCGCAGGAAAGGACGCAGCTCCTCCAGGCTGATCTGGCTGGCATGCACCTGGATGCCAAGCGCTGAAGCGTCGTCGAAACTGGGAACCGGAGCGCGGCCGTGCGGAACCCGGATGACGGGATGGCTCTGCAGACTGCCGCTGAGGGCGATTTCGGCCGCACCCCGGCGCAATATTCCCTTTGCGATGTTGATCCGGGCCGCCGAGTAGCTGCCAGAAACCTCGACGGTATCAAATTGAACCGTGGGGGGCTGGCCGGGATGGGAGTTCAAGGACGCCGGCAATTTGATGGCCAGATGGTTTGCCTGCAGGTTGCCCGCAAGATGCGGGTCGACCAGCGAACCGGTCCAGGAGCCATGCAAGCCGGCCTGGCCGGAGAGCACGATGGGCAGGCCGGAAGTTCCGGAATTTCCGCCGCGCGCCGGGGCCAGGTCGCGTAACAGAGTGTCAAACTCGCTCAGGTTGTGCGTCTGGAAATCAAAGTTGAGCGCCGAAGGGCTGGTGAGTGGATAGGCGCCCAGATGGCCGTGCGCCCGAAGCTGGCTGGCCGGGGTGTCGAGATCGAAAGCACGCAGGTCGACGGCGCCGTCGCGCTGGGTGTAGGTGGCGTCAATCCGCCCGCTGACCGGAGTCTCCCGCGCCGCAGAGGACCCGGCCGGCGGGGTGAGGTTGAGCTGCGCCTCGACGGCGAGCGTGCGGCTGTCGCCCCCGGTCCAGCGGGCCGTGGCCGGGCCGTTGACGCGGGTGTCGAAACCAAGGTGCTGAAAGGGTGGATCGGAGACCATCTCGAGAATCGTGTCCAGCGAGACGCCCTTGAACTCTGCCGTCACTTTGCCGTTGACCGGGATCGTGATGCCGGTCGGGGGCGAAGGCGGCTCGGGAAGAATGTCGGGGCGGATGCGCCGGCCGGGGTTCATTTCCGCGGCCGCGCGGGCTGGCCGCAAAGAGGCTTCTCCGGGGATCGGCGTCAGCCAGGGAGCCAGCGAGAGGTTGCCATCGATCTCTCCGCCGGTGCGCAGGCGGGCTGCGATGGAGCTGATCAGCAATTGTTCGGGGTCGGCATGAAGATGGGCATCGAGCCGCACGCCGGTGGCGACGACGCCGGTTCCGATATAGGAGCCGTCCTCGACGTGAATTCCGCCGTCGACGCGGAAACTTCCCATGCGCCCGGCCGCGTCGAAATTCAAATGGGCGATGCCGCGGGGCGCATCGGGATAGCCGGTGAGGGGATCGAGCAGCCGCATATCCAGATCGCCCACGATCCGGGCCTGCCAGTTGGGATGGGCAAAATTGTCCAGGAAGCCGGAGATCTGGAGTGAGCGATCCGCAACACCGCGGCTGCGCGCGGTGATGCGCAGCGAAGAAAGGGTGGCCGTGGCGCGGGTCAAATCGATCGAGGCCTCGACGAAACCCCGGACGGATGCCGCGGCGGGGGCTCGTCCGCGCACAAGGTCGAGGTCGCGCGCGGTCAGATGGATCTGGTAGCTCCCGGGGGTTCCAGTCTGGCGGGAAGATCCGCTCCGGGCCGGCACGTAGGTCAGCTGCAGGGCGAGATCCCGGACGGTAAAATCGAGCGGGATGCGCCGGTCCTGATAATCGAAGGCCGCAGCGCGGTCGTCGTAATCGAGTACGCCCTGCTCAACCGCCGCGTGGCCGGCTTTCAGATCGAAGAGCCGATCGATTGCGGGCTCGCCTGGCTTG
>JBMFHN010000199.1:0-4015 GCA_049976805.1 Occallatibacter sp.
GCAGACGGTGCATCCGGGAGGTGTGCCGGCAGGACTGATTCTGCTGCTGGTGATGCTGCTGTTCTTTGGAGGCTTCCATCTGTTGCGTGTTCTGCTCGGGTTCGGTCTTTTGGGCGGCTTCGGCAGCTGGGGTGGTGGACCGTTTATCGGTGGGGGCGGCTTGGGTGGCGGCGGCTTCGGCGGCGGCGACGGTTTTGGCGGCTTCGGCGGTGGGGATTTTGGCGGCGGCGGGGCCGGAGGAAGCTGGTAGCGCGCGGGTTCGCCGGGATTCGTCCGGCAGAATCCGGGATTGGGTCGTTGCAAACGGGCCTGTCCGCGAGGGGGCCGGAAGGGAAGGGAAGAAAAGAGCATGAGTCGTGGACTGAGGATAACGCTGGGTGTCGTGGGCGTCCTGGTGGTGGCGGTCTTGATGGTTTTCGTCAGCTATGTGAGCGCCCGGAACCAGATGGTGGCCAAGGACCAGAACGTGAAGGCCGCGTGGTCAGAGGTGGACGTGCAATTGGAGCGGCGCGCTGATCTGATTCCCAACCTGGTGGAGACGGTGAAGGGCTTCACCAAGGAGGAGAGCACGGTCTTCGGCGACATCGCCAATGCGCGGGCCGGGATGTTGAACGCGCAGGGGCCGGCAGCAAAGATCGCGGCCAACGGACGGCTGGACTCGGCGATCGGACGGCTGCTGATGCTGACGGAAAACTACCCGCAACTGCGATCGAGCGACCAGTTCATGCGCCTGCAGGACGAGCTGGCGGGCACCGAAAACCGCATCAGCGTGGCTCGGCGGCGCTACAACAAGGCGCTCGAAGAGTACAACACTTTCGTGCTCCAGTTCCCCAACAACATCTGGGCAGGTATTGCCGGTTTTCACCAGAACAATGCGTACTTTACGGCAAGCCAGGCGGCGCAAAATGTTCCGGCGGTGAAGTTCTAGGGAGAGTTTGCTGCCAGGACCGGAATCCCGGCCCTGGCAGACGGAACCAGGTTTCGGTATTCGAAGGACTCCCGCTCAGAAGCTGTCCTCATTTTTTCCAACGTCTTCTTCTCTGACTCCGGCCTCTTCCCCTTTCCACATATAAGCGCCCGGCTGCGGCAGGCCGATGTGAGCCAGCACGCGGCAAACAAACTGGCGGGCCATCTCGGTCGAGTCGACGGGACGGTTGTAGAACGCCGGAATACAGGGAAAGATCACCGCGCCGGCCTCGGCGGCCAGCGCCATGTTACGCAGGTGAATGCGGTTGAAGGGCGTCTCGCGCACGCACAGGATCAGCGGCCGCCGCTCCTTGAGCGTGACGTCGGCGGCGCGGGCGATGAGCGAGTCGGCCAGCCCGTTGGCGATGACCGCCAGGGTTCCCATCGAACAGGGCAGAACGATCATTCCGCTTGATGGATAACTGCCACTGGCGATGGAGGCGCCGATGTCGGCGGCGCCCAGTTGCACGGTCTTGCGGGGCGCTGAGCCAAGGAGCTTTTCCAGCAGATTCCTGCGTCCAGAGATCCCCAGTTCCTCAGCCACCACCCGCAGCGAGTTCTCCGAAGCGACAAAATGCACGCGCCGAACACGATCATCCGCCTCAAGAGCGAGCAAAAGCTCGCGGCTGAAGACCGCGCCCGATGCCCCGGTCAGAGCCACCGTGAGATTGCAGGCTTCCACCCTTCCTCCTTGGCGAAATTTTCACTCGGCATTCGAGGGTGTCTCCCTTGCCAAATCGACATCCCGGATCAACTTGGAATACTCCTCCGGGTGGCCGATCAGTAAAAAGCGCTTCATTTCCTCAAAGGCCTGGCCTCGTTCTCCGGCCACCCACAACGCGCGGAAGAGCGCCAGCGAAGCCTTTTCCGAATCGGGAGCCAATCGCACCGCCTCCTGGCCGTGTTCAATAGCCTCCTCCTTCCGTCCGTCGCGCAACAAGCTCACAGCCAGATATCCATGCAGGTCCGCAACGGCGGGGAATTCAGCCACGGTGGCCGTCAGGTGTTGCGCCTCCAGTTCCTCCTCGGCTCTCTGCCGAAGCTCGACCGCGTATTGCAGGGCATCCTCGATGCGCTGGCGCTCCGGATCCACCTTCTGCGGTTCCGGTTCCGCGTCCTCTTTCAAGACCCGGGCAAAAATCGCGTCCACGTTGCCCAGCTGTCGCGTGAAATCAAAGGTCCGGGCGAGTTTTTCCGGCGTTAGCAGCTTCGCAATCGCCTCGTCCTTGGCCACCTCGTCACGGAAGACCAGATCCTCTTTCCAGGCGCGCATGGCGTGCGATTGAACAAGCTTGTAGGCTTCTTCGCGCAGCATTCCGGCCTCGGACAGATCCAGCAGCAACTGGCCACTGAAAATCAGCCCGCCCGTCGATTCGAGATTCTTCTTCATCCGCTCGGGATAGACCAGCAGCCGGCCGATCAAATCTTCCGTCTTGGCCAGTAGATAGTCCGCCAGGATGGTCGAGTCGGGGAGGATCACCCGCTCGACCGAGGAGTGCGAGATGTCCCGCTCGTGCCAGAGTGCGATGTCCTCGAAAGCAGCCTGTGCGTTGCCGCGCACCACGCGCGCCAGGCCGCTGATCTGCTCGGCGGTAATCGGGTTCTTCTTGTGGGGCATCGCCGAGGAACCCTTCTGGTTCTCGCTGAAGTACTCCTGCGCCTCGCGCACCTCGGTGCGCTGCAGGTGGCGCACCTCGACGGCGATCTTGTCGAGCGTGCCGGCGATAATCGCCAGCGTGGAGAGATAAGCCGCGTGGCGGTCGCGCTGCAGAACCTGCGTTGCCACCGGCGCCGGTTCCAGGCCCAGCCGCGCGCAGATGCGCTCCTCATGGTCCGGCTTGAGGTGGCCGAAGGTGCCCACCGCGCCCGACAACTTGCCAACGCGCATGCCCTCGGCCGCAGCGTCAAAGCGAACCAGGTTGCGCTCCATCTCGGCGTACCAGTTGAGCAGCTTCAGGCCGAACGTGGTCGGCTCGGCGTGCATACCGTGGGTGCGGCCGATGGTGGGCGTGTGTTTGAACTCCAGTGCGCGGCGCCTGAGCACGGCGATCAACTCGACGATCTCGGCGCGGATCAGCGCCGATGCCTCCTTGACCTGCAGCGCCTGCGCCGTGTCCACCACGTCGTTCGAGGTCAGCCCGTAATGAAGCCAGCGGGACTCGTCGGCGAACCCCTGGGCGCGGAGGCTCTCGGCCACCGCCGTGGTGAAGGCAATCACGTCGTGCTTCACCTCAGCTTCGATCTCGTGGATGCGGGCAACGGAAAATCCGCCCTTTTCGGCGATCGCCTCGGCCGCTTCGGCGGGAATCACGCCGTCTTCGGCCAGTACGGCACTGGCAGCCGACTCAACTTCCAGCCAGCAGCGGTATTTGTTCTCTTCGGTCCAGACACGGCCCATCGCCGGCCGGGTATAGCGTTCAATCATGGGGGAACTCCTTGGCCGAGCCGCCCGTAGCGGCTTCTTCCAATTTTTGATTGTACGAGGAAAACAGAATGCCATCCGATTTGCAAGATGTCTTTCGTTACCTGGGCGTCTGGAATCGCCGTTCAGCGCGCCGCCGCGCGCCGTGCGCGGAAGAAAGCCCGCAGCAGTTCAGCCGATTCTTCGCCCAGAAATCCCTGCTCCACCCGCATCTGGTGGTTCAGCAGCGGGTGGTTCAGCACGGCCAGCACCGAACCGCAAGCACCTGCCTTGGGGTCCGCGGCGGCAAAGACCAGCCGGTCCAGCCGGGCGTGAATCATCGCTCCGGCGCACATCGCGCAGGGCTCCAGCGTGACGTAGAGCGTACAGCCAGCCAGCCGATAGTTGCCCAGGGCCGCCGCGGCCGCGCGCAGCGCGACAATCTCCGCGTGGGCTGTCGGATCCTGGTCGCGCAGCACGCGATTCTGCCCGCGCGCCAGAATCGCTCCCTCGCGCACGACCACCGCCCCGATCGGCACCTCGCCGGCCTCGCCAGCCAGCCGCGCCTCGTCGAGGGCGGCCTCGATGGCTTCGCGATCGGTCATCATGGCTTCGATGGTAGCGCCGTCATGGTTTCTGCGGAAGGAT
>JBMFHN010000200.1:0-3983 GCA_049976805.1 Occallatibacter sp.
GTTTCTGGACGAAGCGAGGCTCCTTCCCGGAGGGCTGTGATGGCCAGCGCGGCAGAACCGTTCTAGGTCGGGGTGGTCAGCAGCAGGTAGCTTCCCAGCAGGCCGAAAAGCACGTCGGCGGACCATGCGGCCAGGAATGCGGGCAGGTAGTTGACGGTGCCCATCGCTCCGAACAGGCCATCGACAACCCAATACGCCAGCGCCACGCCGACGGCCACGGCGATGCCGGTGAGCGAACCGCGGCGGCCCATGGAGAGCGCGAACGGAATCGCCAGCACGGCCATGATGATGGTGACGAACGGATAAGCCAGCTTGCGCCACATCTCGATGCGCAGGCGCATGGTGTCAAAACCGCTCTGACCAAGGTCGCGGATGTAGCGATGAAGCTGGCCGAAGCTCATCTCCTGCGCCTGCAGGCTCTCCTTCTTGAAGTAGCCGGGATCCTCATGGATTTCGGCGAACGAGGTTTGCGCGAAGGGGCGGAACGCGGTGATATCGGAGCCCTTGAAGTCACGTTCCCACCCGTTCAGAAAGATCCAGGAAGCGGTTGCCGGGTTCCAGACGGCGCGCGCCGCGAAGATCCGCCGTGAAAGTGCGAAGGTGGACGGGTTGAACTCGAAGATGGAGAGATTGGCAAACTCGTTGCGGTCCGGATCAAAGAACTTGTAGTAGAAGATGCGGCCGGGCTCGCCCGGATGCGGCTGGCCGAAGATCCAGTTTTGCTCCGGGCGCAGGAAGGTCTGCGGCGGTTTTCCCTTGATGATGTTGTGCAGAGCTTCCTGGCGGCGGTTGGCCTGGGGAAGATAGAACTGATCGAAGAGAAAAAGACAGACCGAGAGGATGGCGGCAATGGAGATGATGGGAAATGCCAACCGGTAAAGGCTGATTCCGGTCGCCTTCATGGCGATGATCTCGGAGTTGCGATTCAGCACGCCGAAGGTGACCAACGAGGCAATCAGCACGGCCAGCGGGGTGGTCAAGTAGAGCATGCTGGGCGTCAGATTCACCAGGTAGTCGCCTACCAGAAAGAGTCCGATGTGATTGCGCAGGATGTCTCCGATCAGTTCAAAGAAGGTAAAGACCAGCATGAGCAGGACAAAACCGGTCATCACCAGGAAAAAGATCGCGAGGAACTCGCGCACGACGTACTCATCGAGAATGCGCGGAAAGACGCCGCGGGCAGCCGCGCGCTGGGAGCGCAGACGAAACCGGTGCGCCGGGGCGGCTGACGCGGTGGGAGCATGCTGGGTCTGAATGGCGGAGGAGGAGAGTTGCAAACGCGCGGTCCATCCACCGATGGCGGTCATCATACGGCCGCCCGAGGCAATCTGCCACAGCAGGAAGAGTCCGCCGGCGGTATAGATCAGATTGGCCGACCAGACGGCGAAAAACGCGGGCAGCCAGCTTTGCTTGCCCAGCGCAACGCCGGTTGAGGAGAGCAGGTAATAAACGAAGACCAGCAGAATGGTGAAGATCCAGGCAAAACTTTTGCCCCCGCGCCGCGAGGTTACGCCCAGGGGAACACCAACCAGCATCAGCACCAGGCAGGCTACCGGATAAGCGAAGCGCTTTTGCATCTCGATCTGGAAGCGCTTGCCGTCCGGACCATGGCAGCGCGCCCACAATTCGGCCATCGGAAGGGCATAGATGGCCGTATCCATGCGCCCCAGATGCCCTTCGTTCTGTGGGCTGGCGGCCAGGGGCATGTCGGTGTAAGTGAAGGTGGAGAGATTGTACTGCTGCGGTTGGCCGGCCACGGTCTCGTGCCGGGTGCCATTCCGCAGTCGCATGATCAACTCCTGGCCAGAGTCGCGGTTGCCGTCGCTGGCCACGGTGGCCGAGGCGGCCGTGATGATCTGAGGGTTGTTCGGATCGGTCGTATCGGCCATGAAAATCTGCCGCCAGTTGGCCGCGCCGGTTCCGGAGCGTACATCCTGCACATAAAGGACGAAGTTGCGAAAGTCCTCGTCGAAGACGCGCGGCTCAATCAGATAGGAAGCCTCGAAAGCGAGGGCTTTGTCGGTTGCCATGATGGCCTGATTGGAGAGAGGAGCCAGATAGAGGCTGTTGCCCAGTCCCAGCAGCGTACCGCCGATCGCCACGATCGAGGCCACGCGCACCAGGTAGCCGATGCCCAGGCCGGAGGCGCGCATGGCGATGATCTCGCTGTCGGCGGAAAGACGGCTCAGACCCAGCAGCACGCCCACCAGCACCGCCATGGGAATGGTGACCATGAAAAAGTTGGGCAGAGTGAAGAGAATCACCTCGACGACGCTGGTGAAGGAAGACCGGTTGTGGACCACCATTTCCAGAATGCCGGGCAGTTCCTTCATGAAGAGAACGAAGGTAAAGATCACGCATCCAATCAGCGCGTGGGAAAGGATTTCACCGAGGATGTAGCGGGTCAGGATGCGCACGGTCCGGCTCTACCGCTAGTCTATCCTGCCGCCGCGCGCGCGTCTTTTTCGAGCCGCAGAAAAGACAAGTCGCCTGCCCGGTTTTGGGGAAGCGGGCGTGGTTCCGGACCCTGCAGAGGTTTTTTCCCATCGCCTGCCCGGCTTCGAGACAAGCAAAATTGCCGGCGAACCGCATTCCCACACGAAGACCCGCCAGAACCCGGATGCGCCGAGAGCTTCCGTCGCAAGGGATTTCAGGACTGCGCCGCTTCCCGGATCACCTCAGCCAGGGAGCGCAGGTCGTGAACAAAACGGCCGAGGAAAAGTCCGTCAACAGCCGAGTTGATCCGGGAAAACAGCCCCGGTTTGACGCTGCCGCCGTAAATGAGCCTTGTATCCGCGCGTTGCGACCTCCAAAAATGAAGGCCCGCCGCCACGGAAACGATGTGCTCCGGTGAGGCGGGCTCGGCGGCTCCAATCGCCCAGACCGGTTCATAGGCAATGATCAGCGGGGCATCAGCCTGAATGCGGGAGGTTGCCAGCTGGAGTTGCCGAACACAGAACCGAGCCGCTGCCTCTGGACCAACGGGCTCGCTTTCACCAACGCACAGTATCGGAACCAGCTTCCATCGGACCGCAGCCTCAACCTTGCGGGCAATGATCTCGTCGCTTTCGCCGAAGAGACGGCGCCGCTCCGCATGACCAATTTCGACGTAACGGCAGCCCGCCTCTACCAGCATCGGCGCGGAAATCTCACCCGTGAATGGGCCAAAGTCCTCCCAATACAGATTCTGGGCTCCAATTTGCACCCGCGTTTGAGCGAACGCCACGCGGGCCGCGCTGAGCGAGATGAAATCCGGAATCACGAAAAAGTCCAGACCCGGCGGCCAATCACCCCGCGCCAGTTCCGCGACTCCGGCGATCCAGTCCTGCGTCTGGCGTAGGGACATGTACATCTTCAGGCTCACGCCGAAGATGCGGCGGGCACCGGGAAGGGAACCGTTGAGCGTCATCAGTGCTCGACCGGCAGCTCGTAGCTGCAGATTGCGGCCACCTTGGAAGCGGATTTCGAGGTGGGATCAAACTGATGTTTCAGCCACTCCGCGACAAGCAGGCGTGCCAGTTCCAGGCCGATCACGCGCTCCCCCATGCAAAGAACCTGCGCGTTGTTGCTCAGCACGGATCGCTGTACCGAGTAGATATCGTGCGCAGTCACGGCGCGGATTCCCGGCACCTTGTTGGCGCTGATGGCCATGCCGAGGCCGGTTCCGCAGATGAGCAGAGCGCGATCGGCTTCGCCGCTGGCAACCATGCGCGCTGCCCGCACTGCCACATGGGGATAGGCGGTATGATCGTCGCAGCACACGCCCACATCCGTGACCTTGTATACGGAGGGATTCTGGACGAGATCCGCCTTGAGAGCTTCGCGAAACCGAATTGCCGCATCGTCGCAACCGATCACGATGTGGTATTTGCCATCCATCATCCCGATACTCCTCGAACTAGAGAATAGTCAAAATGGAGTGACCGGTCCAATGCGCTGACCGTGGGTTAGGCTGTGCTCAGTAGAGAAGCACAACTCAGAGC
>JBMFHN010000201.1:0-3971 GCA_049976805.1 Occallatibacter sp.
ATCGCAAACTTCTGGTCAGCTTCGAGAAAACGGAGGCCAGCTACGTCGCTTTGCTTTCCTTGGCCGCGGCCTTGATCTGCTGGAGACAGACCACGTCTATTTACGGATAAGTTCTAAGTCGCTTTCCCTGGATCTGTATCATTATGTGTGCCCCAAGTTTCGATTTCGAGGCCTGGGGCATACACGTGTCTGAAGGAAGATCTCCGCGCTGTTACTGGCGCTGATTGCTATTGAACTATGATGATTTAAAGCTGAGACGCGGCTGAGAGTGGGCCCTTCGAAGACCGTACTCGCCGGCGGTTACCGAATAGATTCCAAAGTCGAGATGCACCAATTCCGAAAGAGCATGCTCCAATTGAGACCAGCGCGCGTACCGAGAATGAATGCGGCAGCGGCTTGCGTCGCGGCCGTATTGTTTCTTGGTGTGTGCGCCGCGTCTTTCGCGCAGGGGACCACGGGTGCGTCTTACCCGAAAGCTCCCGCTTCGGCAGCCTTTCAGAGTTTGTCGGCCAAGGCCACCGCCGCCGAGAATGCAGGGAACCTCGATGAGGCCGCACGGCTCTTCCGCAAAGCACTCGCCCTCAATCCCCGCTGGGATGAAGGCTGGTGGTCGTTAGGGCAGATTGACTACGAGGGAAATCGCTATCGGGCAGCGACAGACGAGTTCAGAAGAGTCGTTGCACTCGATCCGAAGTACGGCACGGCCCGCGCCATGCTGGGTCTGTGTGAGTTCGAGCTTGGCCAGGATAAAGAGGCGCTCGGCGATATTGAAGCCAGTAAAGAGCTGGGGATGGAGCAGGATCCGCAGTTGCGGCAGGTGGTTCTTTATCACGAGGCCATTCTGCTGCAGCGGGCCAGCCGATATGAGCAGGCAGCCATGGCGCTCTCTTCGCTCTGCCTGAGCGGCGTGAGAAGCGCCAACCTCGCACAAATCTTCGGAATGACCATGCTGCACATCAACAGCAGAACTCCACCCGCCGAAGCTACACCCAAAGGCGACCTCGTGCAGCATGTCGGGCGTGGCGCATGCCTGTCTGCCGCGAATCAGTACGATGAGGCAAGAAGAGAGTACGATTCCGTTCTCAAACAAGCCCCGCACTTCCCGCTGGTTCACTATGCCTACGGAAGATTTCTGCTTGAGGCGCGCGACCGCCACGGCGCAATTGAAGCTTTCAAGCAGGAGATTGCAGAGCATCCAGACGACGTGCTGGCGCGCCTTTGGATCGCAGCCGTCGAGTACAAAGTCGATTCGGCGGCTGGGCTGCCGTATGCCCGGCAAGCCCTGGATTTAGCGCCGCAATCGCCTCTGCCGCACTATCTCCTCGGCCTGCTCCTTCTTGATACAGGCGACTTCCAGGCATCCATACCGCACCTTGAAGCGGCCAGGAAAGCATTCTCCAGCGACGCGAGGATCTACTGGTCGCTGGGCGTGGCCTATGCGCATGTCGGCCGTTTGAAAGAGGCTGCCCAGGCCCGCGCCATCTTCGCCCGTTTAAACCAGGCCAAATCGGCGGATATGCAGAGCGGCGTGACGGGGATGATGCCGGATGCCTTGCCGCAAATGCCTGCCAACGAGAACGCCGGAGCCGTCGCGAAACCTTGAGTGGCAGCGCTCTGCTAGGCCTTTGGCTCCTCGATGGTCAAAATCTGATCCGCGGCCACCTTGCGTAGCACCTGTCGGATGCGGCTCGGCCACACAATCTCGATCTCCTCGATCCATTTGTTGTTGCCGAGTCCGAAGTGCACCCGGCTGTCGCTTGAGCAGGCGTAGCCCACGGCGGTCGTGACCTCGTTCCACTGTGAATGTCCGTCGCTGGTGGTAATCTTCACCTTGGCGCCGATGCCCATGCGATTGCTGCGCGTCCCCACGAGACGCAACAGAATCCAGTGGTGGCCCGTATCGGAGATGTTGTGGAAGATCTTTACCTGGCCGTTCAGGCAGGTCACCACGGCGTCGATGCGCCCATCGTTGTCGAGGTCGCCGAAGGCCACGCCCCGGTGCGCATCGGCCTTCTGAAAATCCGGTCCCGCCTGGCCGCCAACCTCCTCGAACCTGCCGTTGCCGAGATTGCGAAAGATGGAGTTGCGCTCGGGATACGCCTGGCTGGGGATCGCTTCCTGGATGTTATCCATCACGTTGGCCCGCGCCGCGAACAGATCTTTCCAGCTATCATTGTCGAAATCGAAGACTCCGTTGCTCCATCCGGTCATGCGGTTGGTCGATTGGCCCAGGCCACTGGTCACCGTAGCGTCGACAAACTGCCCCCCGCCCTGGTTGATATAAAGCGGAAAATCCTCGTGCTCGACCGCCGTGTGCCAGATGTCGGGCAGCCCGTCGTTGTTCACATCGCGGAAGTCCGATCCCATCCCGGAGAGTGCATTACCATCCGGCGAATAGGCCACGCCGGCCCCCACCGCCACCTCCTCGAATCGCTTGCCGCCCACATTGTGAAAGAGAAAGTTCGGCGTGGTGTCATTCGCCACAAACGCATCCAGGAAACCGTCCCCGTCGTAGTCGGCGAAACTCACGCTCATGCCTTTTCCCAGCACTGACGCGATTCCCGTTTCCTGCGATACGTCGGTGAAGGTTCCATCGCCGTTGTTGCGGTAGAGCGTATTGTAGAGCGGAAGATACTGGTTGGGATGGCAGTAGGCGCGCAGCCCTTCCTTGAGCGCGCAATAGGGATCCTTGTTCACCTCCCATTTGCAATAGTTCACTACGAAGAGGTCCAGCAGTCCGTCGTTGTTGTAGTCGAACCACCCCGCCCCTACGGACCACATCTTCCGGCCAAAGTGCACCGCGCCCGCCACGCCGGCCTTTTCCGTCACGTCGGTAAATGTGCCATCCCCGTTGTTATGGAACAGTTGATTGCCGGTAACGTTGGCCAGAAAGATGTCGGGGCGTCCGTCGTTGTCGTAGTCGCCGATGGCAACGCCCATGCCGTAGCCCTTGCCCGCCACGCCGGCCTTTTCCGTCACGTCGGTGAAGGTGCCATCCCCGTTGTTGTGGAAGAGACGATTCCAGTACGCGGGCGATACCTTTTCGAGCGACGGAATCTCCGCGCCGTTCACCAGGTAGATGTCAAGATAGCCGTCGCCGTCGTAATCGAACAGAGCCACGCCAGCGACCATGGTCTCGATCTGATTTTTGTTGGGAGTGGCGCAGTTGCGCGTGACAAAATTCACTCCAGCCCGAGCGGCGATCTCCTCGAAGCGGATACTGGACGGCTCCGCTGACCCTGCGCCGGAGCTCGCCGCAGAAGTCGGGCCCGAAGCCGGCCACAGCCTGCACGGCGCCAGCGAGGCCGCAGCCGTGCCCGCAAGCGCACGCAGCATTCGGCGGCGGCTCACAGGCCCGGCACTCCAGCTCTGCAACTTGGTACGGCGCATCCTTCTCCATTATTGCGGAGTAATATCGAACTCGGCGTGCCGGGCAGCCAGCGAACTGCCTCCAATCCACACCGTGTAATGGGACGGCTCAATGGTCGCTTTGCCGGCATTCGTATAGAACGAAAGCTCCGGAAATCCCAGATTGAACGACACCGTGCGCGATTCACCAGGTTTGAGCGTGATCCGTGCAAACCCGCTGAGCCGGCGCACCGGTTGCTCCAGGCTCGTGCCCAGATCGCGGATGTAACACTCCACCACTTCGGCGCCCGTTCGGCCGCCAACATTTTTCACCGTCGCCGTCGCGGTGATGAGCTTCTCCGCCGCATTCTGTCTGGCTTCGTCAAGGGGAACGGATGTCCGCGACAGAGTAACGCCCGAGTAGGCAAACTTCGTATAGCTCAGCCCGTACCCGAAGGGAAACAACGCGTCGTTGGGAACGTCGATATAGCGCGAGATGAAGCGCGTGTCCGGGCCGGGAGGTTTGCTGAGATCGGCGCCGAACGGAGGCCTGCCGGTGGGAAACTCACTGTAATAGAGCGGCTCCTGGCCAACCGCCCGCGGGAAGCTCATCGGCAGCTTGC
>JBMFHN010000202.1:0-3971 GCA_049976805.1 Occallatibacter sp.
AATCGCAAAACGAAAGGAGACCCCAGCTTCGCTAACCCTTCGCTTCCTTCAGGCTCATTCTTCAATTGGAAAAGACTACGTAAATTATTTATACAAAATATGCTTACGAGTCTGTGTATGGCTCCGTATACCGTAGTTGGAGGTTAAGAGGAACACTTGGTTCTTTGGATGCGGCAGCCAAAGACGCTAACCAAAATTGTGACGTAAATGTGACGTAGCCGTCTAAAAAACGCCCCAAAACACGACGATCAGTCAACCGTATCTATAAGATAATAAACATATGTTAGCGTTTAGACCCCCTTGGGGTGCGAGGGGTCGGCAGTTCAAATCTGCCCGTCCCGACCATTAAAATCAATCACTTGTAAAATATACTTTCAGCGCCGGTTTGAATTTGCGGGGAAGATTGTGGCGGCTCCGTTGCCATGTTCACGTTCAGGGCTCCCGCGCGCGGTGGCGCAGATCGTGGATGCGGCATTCCACTCCGGCCTGTTTCTCTGCTGGTCTCCATGCCCGCTTCCATGCCCCGGGCGGTTTGCTCGGGTCTACATCGTATGCCGCCATGGCGCCTGCTCTGGGGCCAGCGCTCTTGAACACGAGTTTTTCTGTGGGGAAGATGGAGCCTTCCGGCTTCGCATCCGGCTGTTGGCTTCTCCATTCCTCGAAGGCTCTCAGCGCCTCCTGATTCAACGGAATGTTGATCGGCAGCAGCTTGTTCCTGAACCGAAACGTGCGCCGGTCACCGGCCTGCCGGGCTTGATTGCGGGCCGAATCCTGCAAGGGATGGGAAACATCTTCGAGCAGTTGCCGGGAGGAACGGGGCGCATTGGCGCAGGCCAGTGTCGAGCGGCGCGGCGCTTCCGGAAGCCCCGGGTGCCGCAGCCTGTCCCTTCCGTTCAGTGATCCGGCTGAAACTCCTGTCTTGGACAAGATCCTTGCATACTCCCACCGCCCATGTTTACTCTGATGCCATTAGCTTTTCGATGACACGCAAGCGGTGTCATTCGAGGGCCGGCGAAGAGGAATTCCGTCATGAGGAAGATTGGCACCACGATTCGCGCCTTCCGGCTGCAACGGGGGCTTTCCCAGGGCGACATCGAGAAGAGGACCGGACTTTTGCGCTGTTATCTCTCGCGTGTGGAGAACGGTCACACGGTTCCTTCGCTCGATACGCTGTCGAAGATTGCGCAGGCTCTTGATCTTCCCATCACCGATTTCTTCGCCGAGGACTCGCTCAACCGGAAGCTGAACTCGCCGCAGGTGACCGACGAGGAACTGCGCTTTCTGACCCAGATCCGCCGCTATACGGCGAGCCTGAGCGAGAATGACCGCAAGCTGCTGCTGGCCATGGTGCGCAAGTTCGCTGCTACAGCCTTGCGCTAGCCGGTGCGTTTTTCAGGATGAGCGCGGATCTGCGCAGGCACACGGAGAACCGTCTTTCCCGTGACCCAGGAATTCTCAGACGGCGCTGCTTCCATCGGGGCAGCGCGGGGTGCTCTTGCGCCGCTGTCAGGCCGCGCCATCATCCGGCGACCGGCAAGAGGCGCCATGCCTTGCGGCCGGCGCCGTCCCGGCCGCGATGAGACTTCATCAGGCTTTCACCATGGCATTGCTAGAATGAACCCATCCATCACGAGCAAAGGAAAGGTGAGAGACTTGAGCCTCGTCGCGAAGGCGATTCTGATTGCTCTTGCCGCGCTGCTGATCCCAGAGACCGGAAGCGCGGAAGCCTGCACACTGCAAACGTACGCATCTTCATGGATGGCAACCGGAACTCCATTTTCGGTGCGGTGCCCGTCCGGAACCTACACCGGACATCTCGTGTCCACTCCGGCGCGGCGCTTTTTTCGCCGCGGGCATCTCGTGCTTGTCTTCGATCAGCCTGTTGCCGTGATTCCGAAGAAACCGGGGAGTGAGGAAAAGATCCAGCCGGGACGGGGCCGGCAAATAGCAAACATGCTGGTGGATGGCGGGGTTGGAATCGGGTCAAAGGATCTGCTGGACGGGCTGTCCGGAGCAATTTTCAAATCCTGGTACATGATTCCCATCTCCGGTGTCGCACTCTCGTTCTTCTCAAATGGCGGGGATGTGCTTCTCAAACCGGGGTATCCACTTCAGATCGAGCCGACGACAAAACCCCATGGGACTCAAATAAGATACGAGCACCCAGCCGGAATGTGACCGCAGACCTTTTTTCGCAACCATGCCGCAGGCGGCTATCGATCCGCAGCGTTTCATCCCGCATCGTTTCATTCGTCCGAGCCGGCGGGCCATTCAAAGCCGCATCGCTCTCTTCTTGAGATTCCGGGAGACGCGGAAGATTCTGCCGGCAGCGGCGGCGCGCGGGAAGCTGGCCCGGAACAGCGGCCTTGGCGAGCGGGTTCCGGCGCCGTGAAACTCTCTCAGCGTGGCAGTTGCGCCAGGAAGAAGGCAAACAAGGCCAGCAATCCCATGACCATCCCCAGCGAGAGGCGCAGCCGCCGGGTGAAGAGCGGGCGGGACGAGCCGATGCGGGGAACCATCGGGGATGCCAGCAGCAGTCCGCAACTGAATCCGCCCAGGTGGGCCATATTGTCGATGCTGATTCCGGTATGCCGGACGATGAAGCCAAGACTGATCGTGAAGCCGATCACCAGGTTGATGGCGGCAAAGTAGATGACCGATTTGCGCAGCCGGCGCAGTTCCGGCGCGGGCACCGGAAGCCGTTGCGATTTGAGCAGGACAATCAGCGCTCCGGCGATGCCAAAGACGGCTCCCGAGGCTCCGGCGCCGGCCGGGAACGAGCCCAGGTTGTGGGTGATCATCCAGTCCGGATAATACTTCGACCAATTCACGAGGGTGGACAGCAGATTACCCGCCGCGCCAGTCAGCAGATAGGCCGCCAGCAGGCCCAGCGATCCCATCAGCGGCTCGGCGAGCAGGCCGAGGTTCCACAGACACCACATGTTCGTGGCCAGGTGCAGAATGCCCACATGGACAAACATGGCGGTGACAATTCGCCACCATTGGCCGGCCACCAGCACACTGCCGGCATTGTCGGCTCCCCAGTACATCAGTTGATCGAGGGTGGGAGCGACGGCGCTGACATGGTGTGCATCCATGGCCAGGTACACCAAGCAGTTGACGCCCACCAGCAGGTAGGTCGCCGGCGCGTAGGCCCAGGAAGGGCGTGGCCGGCTTGCCGCAGGAGGCGGCGCGTCGGAACCCGCCTCCGGAGGCAGGAATTCCGGGTCTCGAGTGGGGACGGAACTTGCCATATTCTCAACTTTAATTCATTCCGGACACGGCTTCGGTGCGCAGGCCGGCAGCCCAAGGCCGGCTTTTCGGCCGGATTGGAATCGTGCCACGCGCTGCGATGGATCCCGGGCCATTCCATGTAGTCTGGTAACAGGTTTTCGCGCTTGGGCGCGAGAGTGAAAAAGCTGGAGGGAGCAAGGTGGTGCAGAAAGAGGAGAGCGGAACGAAACGGATTCGGCGGGCGCTGCTGAGCGTGACGGACAAGACCGGCGTCATCGAGCTTGCCCAGGCGCTTCAAGGCTTCGGCGCGGAACTGGTCTCGACCGGCGGAACGGCGCGCACTCTGCGCGAGGCAGGGCTTTCGGTCAAGGACATCAGCGAATTGACGGGCTTTCCGGAGATGCTCGACGGGCGCGTGAAGACCCTGCACCCGCGTGTGCATGGCGGCCTGCTCTACCGGCGCGGCAACCCGGAGCACGAGGCGGCCGCAGCCGCGCACGGAATCGAACCCATCGACATGGTGGTGGTGAACCTCTACGCCTTTGAGAAAACGGCGGCCGCGCCCGGCGTGGCCTTCGGCGATTTGATCGAGAACATTGACATCGGCGGTCCGTCGATGGTGCGCTCGGCGGCGAAGAACTTCGAGGATGTGGCCGTGGTGACCCGGGTGGCGGACTATCCGGCGCTGATCGAGGAGTTGAAGGCGGCCGATGGCGCCTTGAGCCGGGCTACGCGCT
>JBMFHN010000203.1:0-3939 GCA_049976805.1 Occallatibacter sp.
CGCGACCACCCGCGAACCTTCCGAGGAGACAAAAAACCCGGTCTCGCTCTGCGCCGTCAGACTTACTTCATTGCCATCCACATCCGGATAGGCGCGGAAGACCTTCGACAGTGCCGCGATTCTCTGCTCCCAGGCGGCGCGGTCCACCGCGAGCGGAGGTGCCGACTTGACCACAGACACCTGCGGCGCCTGCTGGCTGAAATCGGGCGAGGCGTCTTCCTCGCTGGCCTGCATTGCGGCCTCGGTCTTCACCAGTTGGTAGTTGTCGAGCGCCTTGCCGTAGCCGGCGTTGGTCGCAAGCCACAGCGATCGCTCGATCGCCTCCCGGTCGTCACCCAGCGGCAGCTCTATCGTGGTCACCGCCGAGGCGCGATGATCGCCGTGCGTGTTGTCCAGCCTGGGCGAGCCGACGCGCACTCGCACATCGGCCGACCGGAGATGGTCGAAGGCACTGTTCACCACCGCTCCAAACTGCGCCTGAATCGTCACAGCGCTGCCTTCGTCGACCCTGTAGCTCAGGAAATAAGGCGGCAACTGTTTGCCGGGATTCTGTTTCCCGAGCCATTGAAATGCCCGATGCAACTCGGTCGTCATGGCGTCTAAAAGGACAGAATCGTCGCGGATGAGAACGGACGTTTCCGTACCCGCCGGGGAATGAGCCGGCGGCGCCGGCCGCTGCGCTCCGGCAGCCGCCGGCAAGGAGAAGACCAGAAAGGCAAAAGCCGCCCGGACGGTGGCTCGGCGCGCGGCAATGTGGAGATCGGGCCTGCGGAGTTCGATGCTGCGCGCGGCTTTGGCCAGAGCGGCGAACGAATTCTCTCTCATGGTTGGGAAATCCCGTGCAACGCCTTTCCGCTGGATGGTCTCAGGGTAATCTACTTGAAAGGAAACGCAGGATGTTATTTTTCAAGCGCCTGCTGCCGGCGCTCTGCCTGGCTCTGCTGTTCTCCGCCTCCCGGCTGCACGCCAGTTCCGGCCCTCTTGCTCCCTCCCATACTGCTGCGCCTGCCGCGGCCTCTCCGTCGTCCGCCGCCGTTCTTCCGGCTTACACGCTTCCGCCGGGCAAACTGGCCAAGGCCATTGCCCTCGGCCGCATTCGCACCGCCCTCGACATCGGCGGCGCGCTCTGGGGGCTGGCGGTTCTCTGGCTGCTGCTCTCCACCGGCCTGGCCGCCGGCCTGGACCGATGGGCCGGCGGCCAACTCCGCCGCCGATGGCAGCAGGGACTGCTTTTTTTTGCGGCTCTGGTGGCCATCGTTTTCCTGGCAGGCCTGCCCGTCGAGGCGGCCGGCCACCTGGCCAGCCGCCATTACGGCATCAGCGTCCAGGGCTGGGCCGGCTGGTGTCTCGACCAAGCCAAGGCTCTGGGACTCTCGCTCGTCTTCGGTGCTCCCCTCCTGTTGCTTTTCAACTGGATCGTCCGCGTCTCTCCGCGCCGCTACTGGCTCTGGGCGTGGCTGGTTTCCCTGCCGCTTCTGGCGGCCTCGGTTTTCACCGCGCCGTTGCTCGACCCCGTCTTCAACCAGTTCGAGCCCCTTGAAGCCCACCATCCCGCGCTGGTCCGCCGTCTGGAGTCTCTCGTCGCCCGCACCGGAATCCAGATTCCTCCCAGCCGCATGTTCCTCATGAAGGCCAGCAGAAAATCCAATGGAATCAACGCCTATGTGACCGGTATCGGCGCCACCAAGCGGCTGGTTCTCTGGGACACCACGATCGAACGCCTTCCTCCGGATGAAATCCTCTTCATCTTCGGCCACGAAAGCGGCCATTACGTCCTCCACCACATTCCCAAAGAGCTGGCCGGAACCGCCGCCGCTCTGTTCTTTGTTTTCTGGGCCTGCGCTGCCATCTCCGGCCGGCTCGCGCTCCGTTTTGCCGCCCGCTGGCGGCTGGTTGAGCCCGAAGCCGGTTCGAACCCTCCCGGGAGCAGCCCTGGCATCGGCGTCGAACCGCCAGCCGCCGCTGCCCTGCTTGCCAGCCGCTCCGGTTTCCTCGTGCTGCTGCTCGCGCTCTCGACTGCGGGTTTCCTTTTGCAGCCGGCCTCGAACGCCTTCAGCCGCTATTTCGAGCATCAGGCCGACATCTACGGCCAGGAGGCCATTCACGGCCTCGTCCCCAACCCGCAAACAACCGCCGTATCAGCCTTCGACCACCTGGGCGAGGCGTGGCTTGAAGACCCCAACCCCAGCCCCATCGTCGAGTTCTGGGAGTTCAGCCACCCCAGCGTTCAGCAACGCGTCCGTTTCGCCGCCCACTACGACCCCTGGGCGAACGGCGGGCACGGAAAATACTTTCGGAAATAGGGAATCCGTTTCCGCCTTTACAATCATTCCATGCAATTTCTCTCTCATTCCCGTCGCCGCATCGACGCTTTTCCGCCCGAAGCTTTCACTGCCGAGCTGGCCGAGCGCGAGGCTCGGCGTGTCAAGGAACTCTACGCCTGCGGCCTGCTCCGTCAGGTCTGGCTGCGCGGCGACGTGCCCGGCGCGGTCATTCTCTGGGAAGCTTCCAGCCAGACCGAGGTTCAGGCTGCTCTAGCCAGTCTTCCCATCAACCAGGCGGGCATGCTGGAGATTCAGGCCCTTGTTCCGCTGGGACCGTATCCCGGCTTTGGCCCCGCCCGCTGAGCCTGTTCTCCTTGGCGCCGGCTTTTCCGCACAGGGGTGGTTTTCCTTCGGGGCTCTCAAGTCGTACACTGTGTGTTGCTTTTTGGAGGAACGGATTCATCATGGCCTACCCTGCAACCTACCGTTACACCCGCGAGCATGAATGGATCGAGCTGGACGGATCGACCGGCTCCATCGGCATTACCGACTACGCCCAGAATTCCCTAGGCGACATCGTATACGTGGACCTGCCCAAAGTCGGCGATTCAGTAACGGCCGGCGCGTCCTTCGGCTCGGTGGAGAGCGTCAAAGCCGTCAGCGACCTCTATTCGCCCGTCACCGGCACCGTCACCGCCGTCAACGAAGAACTGAAAGCGGCGCCCGACAAGGTCAACGAGAACCCGCACGGAACCTGGATCATCCGGGTGGCAGTCGCTGATCCGGCGCAGATCGAAGCCCTGCTCGATGCCGCCGCCTACGAGGCGTTCATCGCGGAAGAAAGCTGAAAGACGGTTTGAAGCGGTTCATCTTCCGCCTCTGAGCTGTCTTCAGGGGCAGAAACCCGCGTCCGCGCCCGAGACTTTCCCGGCGGACCCCCATCCGGCCTGCCCGATCTGCTTCCTGGCAAAAGACTGGAAGCGAGGAGCCAGAAGCTGTTATGCGATACCTTCCCAAATCTCCCGCCGAGCGTGAAAAGATGCTGGCCGGCATCGGCGTGGCCTCGATCAACGATTTGTTTTCGAGCATTCCCGCCGAACTCCGTCTCAGCCGCGATCTGGCTGTGCCCCGCGCGCAGGCCGAAAGCGAGATCATCGACTATTTCCGCGCGGCGGGCGCCAAAAACCCGGCCGGCTACGCCAGTTTCCTCGGCGCCGGAGCCTATCGCCATCACCGCCCGGTCGTCATCGACGCGCTCGTCGAGCGCGGTGAGTTCCTGACCAGCTACACGCCCTATCAGGCCGAAATCGCGCAGGGAACTCTGCAGGCCATCTTCGAGTTTCAGACCATGATCGCCGAGCTGACCGCCATGGACGTGGCCAACGCCAGCATGTACGACGGCTCGACGGGCGCGGCCGAGGCGGTCCGCATGGCCATGCGCATCACCGGCCGCGACAAGGCCGTGGTCGCCGCCACGGTTCACCCCGAGTACCGCGAGGTGATGGACACCTACGCCCATTCCCAGAGCCTGCCCGCGGCCGTTGTCGGATACGAGCGCTCGACCGGCCGCCTCGATCTGGCCGCGCTTGCCGCCGCCGTGACCGAGGAGACCGCCGCCGTTCTCGTCCAGAGTCCCAACTTCTTCGGCGTCCTCGAAGACATTCCGGCCATCGCC
>JBMFHN010000204.1:0-1307 GCA_049976805.1 Occallatibacter sp.
CGGTTTGACCATTTATGCGCTGGATTAGCTGGGCCTGGGCGGCATGGGCCGCGGGCTGCCTGGCTGGACCGCAGTTGCCGGCGCAGGCTCCGCCCGCTCCACCGGCTCCGCAGGCGCTCTTCGCGGTCGTCCTCGATGCGGCGCATGGCGGCAGCGACACCGGCGCCCGGCTGGCCGGCGGCCAGTTGGAAAAGAACGTCACCCTGGCCCTGAGCGTCCGTCTGCGCTCGCTGCTGGCCGCGCGCGGTTTTTCCGTGGTCACCACCCGCGAAACCGATACCTTTCTTTCCCCGGACCAGCGCGCCGGAATTGCCAACCAGGCCCGCGCCCAAGCCTGCCTGATCCTGCATGCCACCGCCAGCGGAAGTGGCGTTCACCTCTTTGTTTCCGCGCTGGCGCCTTCGGCCCCGCTGCCCATTCCCGCTTGGAAGACCGCTCAATCCGGCTGGGTCACGCGCTCGCTGGCGTTGGCCGGAACGCTGAACTCCGCGCTGCTCGCGGCCGGAATCAATGTTACCCTGGGGCGTATTGATCTGCCCGGTCTGGACAGCATGACCTGTCCTGCCGTGGCCGTTGAGGCAGGGCCCGAGCCAGCCTCGGGCGAAAATCCGGCCGCCGGCGCCGACAGCTCGGACTATCAGGCTCAGGTGGCCACGGCACTGGCCGCGGCGCTGCTCGAGTGGCGCGCCAGCGCCTGGCGTGGAGGAGCCCGGCCGTGATTCCCCGTTATCAGAAGTTGATCTTCGCCCTTCTTCTTGCGGCCTCTGTCGCCATGGCGGGGCTGCTCTGGCACCTGCGCGAGCGCGCTCACGAGCGGCTGATCGCCGGCCAGGACTCGGCGCCCGCTCTCGCGCCCGCGGCGGCGCCCGACGAACAGGCCATTCTGCTGGTGGCCGACGACAGCGACGGCTCGCTCACGACACAAACCCACTCCCTGTCGCTGCCCGCCGACCCCAACGCCCGTGCTCAGGCTGTACTGGGCAAGTTGCTGGATCTCTACGCCGCGCCCGGCGCCGCTCACCCCGTTCCCGGCGGCGCCGGTTCGGTGCTCCAGGTCTTTTTGATGCCCGCGCCGCCGCTCGCAGACGCTCCCCCGGCCGCCGGCCATCGCCGCTCATCCCCGTCCGGACCGGAAAACCCGCCCGGCGCCGGCAACAGTTCCAGGTTGCCCGGTGCGGCCACGGCCGCCATCGAGCCGCCTCGCGACCCGCAGACCGCCCCCTTGCTGGCGGTCGTCAACCTGAGCGGCAGCTTTGCCGACAACCACCCTTCGGGAATTGAAACTGAAATGCTCACCGTGCTCTCTC
>JBMFHN010000204.1:1317-3925 GCA_049976805.1 Occallatibacter sp.
GGCACCCTGCACGACAATCTGCCCCGTGTCACCGAGGTGCGCTTTCTGGTGGACGGCCAGCCGCGCGCGACTCTGGCCGGCCACGTCGACCTGACTCGCACCTATCTGACCGGCGACGACCTGCGGCCGGAAGGAACCCAGCCATGAGCCACCCGGAAAACGAAGGCGGAACCAGCGCTCCCACCATCGGTGTCTTTGACTCCGGATTCGGCGGCTTGACCGTGCTGCGCGCACTCCTGCAACGGCTGCCGCGGGCCCGTTTCGTTTTTCTGGGCGATACGGCCCGGCTGCCCTATGGCTCCAAATCGCAGCGCACCATCGCCCGCTATGCCGCTCAGAGCGCGCGCTTCCTGGTCAACGAACAGGGCGCGGAGTTCCTGGTGATTGCCTGCAACACGGCCAGCGCTCTGGCTTTGGACGCCATCGAAGCCGCAGTGCCGGTGCCGGTGCTGGGCGTCATCGAACCCGGCGCCGAGACTGCCCGCCAGGCCTCGCGAACCGGCGACGTGCTGGTCATCGCCACGGCCGCCACGGTCGAGAGCCACGCTTACGCGGCTGCCTGCCATGCCCGCGGCCTGCGCGCCCTCGAAAAGGCCTGTCCGCTGCTGGTGCCGCTGGTCGAAGAGGGATGGACCGATCACCCGGTCACCGCTCAGGTCGTTGAGATCTACCTTGATGAACTGAAGGCCGCCGCGGCTGCACAGCGGCTGAAACCCGATACACTCGTGCTGGGCTGTACCCACTATCCGCTGCTGCGCCCGCTCATCGAGCGCGCCGTGCCCGCCGGGGTGCGGGTCATCGATTCAGCCGAGGCCGCCGCCGTGGCCGCGGTCCGCCTGTTCAATGGCCGCGCCGCCGCTTCCGCGACCGAAGGCCCTCGGCCCGCCACCGGGGAGCAGATCCGCTGCTTCGCCACCGATTCCGTGGCCAAGTTCGAGCGTCTCGGTTCGGGCTTTCTGGGCCGGCCCGTGGGAACCGTGGAGCTGGTTGACCTGGGCGGCTGATACTCTATTCATTGGATACACATTGGATAGCCCGTTTTCCCCTGTGTGCGGGCTCCGGAGGAAGAAAGCAAGCATGATCAATCTGGCGGGTAAAACGGCCGTAGTCTTCGGGCTCGCCAACAAACGCTCCATCGCCTGGGGCATCGCCCAAAAACTTCACGAGGCCGGCGCCACCCTGGCCATCTGCTACCAAAATGAGCGCATGAGGCTCGAAGCCGACAGCCTGATCGCCGAATTGCCCGGCACCAGCGGCTTTCAGTGCGACGTCTCCAGCGACGAGGAGATCGAAGCCCTTTTCGTCGCGCTCCAAAAAAGGTTCAGCAAGCTGGATATTCTGGTTCATGCCGTGGCCTTCGCTCCCGCCTCCGAGCTGCGCGGCGACTTCCTGAACACCTCGCGCGAGGGCTTCCGCATCGCCCTCGACGTCAGCGTCTACTCGCTGATCGCCGTCACGCGCGCGGCCGTTCCGCTGATGAGCGAGGGCGGCAGTATTATGACGCTGAGTTTTTATGCCGCCGAGAAAGTGGTTCCCAACTACAACGTGATGGCCGTGGCCAAGGCCGGCCTGGAATCCACCGTCCGCTACCTGGCCTGGAACCTGGGCGCGAAGAATATCCGCGTCAACGCCATCTCCGCCGGCCCCATCAAGACCCTGGCCGCGCGCGGCGTCGGCGACCTGGGCGAGATGCTCAAATCGCACGCCGACCGCGCCCCGCTGCACCGCAACGTGGAGCAGATCGAAGTCGGCGGCGCGGCGCTGTTTCTGGCCAGCGATCTATCGAGCGCCATCACCGGCGAAACCCTTTACGTGGACTGCGGCTACAACATCATGGGCTTCTGACTGGCCCCGCTGGCGCGGTGAAGTTTGCTTCCGGGCGCAGGCTCGCGTCTGCGCCCTTGTCCGATGCCCGCCGGCAAAAGCCTGCGAGACCACCGTTTGCCAGCCGGATTTCGCCGGCGCTATAATTTTTCCGAGAATAAGTGTACTGAAAGGTACTGAAACTCATGGCCACCGGGAAAGGGCCGCTGCGCGCCGCCGTTCGCCCCGCGCGCGGCCGCCCGCCTCTGGGCGAAACCGAGCGCCGGCGCATTCTGGACGCCACCGCCGCCGTCTTCCTCGAGAAGGGATTCGAGCGCGCCTCGACGGCCGAGATCGCGCGCCGCGCCCGCGCCTCCAAGCAGACCCTCTACGCGCTGTTTCCCGGCAAAGCCGACCTGTTCGTGGCCGTGATGAGCGCCCACACCGAACAGCTTTTCTCACACCACGCCGAGCACATTGAATCGAAAAAGCCGCCCCGCCAGGCGCTCATCGAAATCGGCTCGATGACCCTGCGCATGTTCAGCTCTCCAACCTTTCTGGCGCTCTATCGCATTCTGGTGGCCGGAGCCGAAAACTTCCCCGATCTGGCCCGCAAGCTGTGGCGCGTCTGCAAGGTGCGCGGCAACGAACTGCTGGCCGAGTACCTTCGCGCCCGCCGCATCGGCGGACCCAATTACCGCAGGTCGGCCGAGCAGTTTGTCTCCCTGATTCTGGGCGATTACATCCTCAACGTTCTGCTCAACCCGGATTTTGAGCTGAGCGAACGCATTCTCAAAGCCCGCGT
>JBMFHN010000205.1:0-3903 GCA_049976805.1 Occallatibacter sp.
GTTGTAACGGGCTGCGGTTCGCCGCCCCGCAGCGAAATCCTTCCCTGACCACCGGCAGAAATCACGGATGTGGGCGCATTGTTGAGCACAAAATCCTGCCAGTGCCGCCCGCTGACCGGCAATGCCTCGAGCTGCCGGGCACTCATGGTGCTTGTCGTGGCCTGCGCCGCCGGGCTGTTCTGCCGGGAAGCCGCCAGGACCGGATGCGCCGTGGGCTGCGCGGGCTTTTCCACCGCCGGCTGCACGGCTGCCTTCCCCATTTCGATCGGGTGGGCCGCGCCTTGGATCGGCTTGACTCCGGCCACGGCGCCAGCCGGCTGAGGCATTCGCCGCGGGGGCGCGGCAGGACCGCCGGATGCCGGCGCGGCACCCGGCGCGGGAGATTCGACGGGGAGCGAAGCGGAAGTTTGCATCGAGGTTCGCACCGCGCGGGATGCGCTGGCCGGCGGCGCGATCGAAACCGGGGACTGGGACGGCGCGGGGATCTTTTGGCCTTGCGCCGCCGCGGCAAATCGACCGGCTGGACCGGAGGCCACGGCCGGGTTCGCCTTCGCGGCTGCGGCCATCGGGATCGGCTGACCGCGCAAGTTCAGCCTTGCCAGCGGTTCGGTGGCCCACGCCGTTCCGCCGGTTGCAACCGGCGCAGCCGCAAGAGCCGGCCGAGGCGCGCCAGCCCGGTTCCATTGCGGCTGGCTTGGGCTCGGAGCCGTGGCCAGAACCGGGGTGGATGTCAGGGGAGAGAACTGGATCGCCGTCTGCACCCGCGCATCGTGGCCGGCGATGATGACAATGTCTTCCACCTGCCCGCGTCCGAGTTGCGGACTTTCGGCCTCCACCGTGTATTCGCCCGGCGGGAGTTTTTCAAACCGGTAGGCTCCGTTTCTTCGCGTCGTGGAGCGGGCCTCGAAGCCCGTCCCCTGATTGCGCGCAATCACCGTCACGCCGCCCAGCGGTTTTGAGTAAAGGTCGGTCAGCTTGCCGATGAGGGTTCCGTATGGGGCAGGCTGGAGTCCTCCCGATTTTGCCGGCGCCGGACGAGCCGATTGTTCCGTGCCGGACACGCCGTCGGCGGATTGAGCGAACGCCATGCTGCCTGCTCCCAAAAGGAGCGCGACGATTGCCAGCGTTTTCGTCCAACCACAACCGAGCCCCGCCATCGAGCCTCCTGCTCGTGGCAGATCCAGGAGAAACAAACGCCATTGCTGGCGACTGAAACTTCCGGCTCGCTCTGGCGGCGGGTCCGGAAAGCAGCAACTGCGTTTGAAAACCTTTTCCGCCCCCGGGAAAACGATCTTCCGGCACAGGCCTGCGCGGAATTCGCGGCCTCAACAGCCGGACGCTCCGCCGATTTCCCCTGCCGTCCGAAAAATGTCCGTTTTCAAACGTTCTCGCCGCACAAAAGTGAAGTTGCAAGCGATTTTAGCCCTCAAAAGGTAAACTGAAAAGACGGCATCCGGGATTTGGCTTCTTCCGCGGGAGCGCGCAAGCGCTTTCCTGCTCTCCGGGTTCGCCCCCACATTTTCTATGTTCATCGATGAAGCAAGAATTCGCGTCAAGGCCGGCGACGGCGGCAACGGCTGCATGGCCTTCCGCAGAGAGAAATTCGTGCCCCGCGGCGGGCCTTCGGGCGGCGACGGAGGACGCGGCGGCGATGTCATCATGGTCAGTTCGCAGCGCCACAACACACTGATTCATTTCCGCTACAACCCGGAACATAAGGCGCAGCGCGGCGAACATGGCATGGGATCGAACTGCAGCGGCCTGGACGGCAACTCCGTCACGCTGCAAGTTCCGGTTGGCACAAGCCTGTACGACCAGGAGACGGGCGAACTGGTCCACGACTTTTCGACGCCGGACGAGCGGATCATCATCGCCAAGGGAGGACGCGGCGGACGCGGCAACCAGCACTTTGCCACCAGCGTGCATCAGGCGCCGCGCGAGTACGAACTGGGAAGGCCCGGCGAGGAACGATTCTACCGGCTGGAGCTCAAACTGCTGGCCGATGTTGGCCTGGTCGGCTATCCCAACGCCGGCAAGTCCACCCTGATCTCCCGTGTCTCCGCCGCGCAGCCGAAGATTGCCGACTACCCCTTCACCACGCTTGAGCCGAACCTGGGCGTGGTGAGCGTCGGCGAGGAACCGGAGCAGGAATCCTTCGTGGTGGCCGATATGCCCGGCCTCATCGAAGGCGCGCATCTGGGCCACGGATTGGGCACGCAATTTCTGCGCCACATCGAGCGCACCCGTCTGCTGCTTCACCTTGTTGATGTCTCAGACGCGAGCGGCCGCCCGGACCCGGTCGAAGACTTCAAGGCCATCAACAAGGAACTGGCCAGCTTCGCCAACGCCAGCGGCGAAAAACTCCTCGCGCAGAAAGCGATGATGGTTGCCGCCACCAAGATCGACAGCGCCAACCCGGAAAAGCTGCAAAAACTGGCCGCCCACGTGAAACGGAGGAAGCTGGAGTTCCATGCCGTCTCCGCCGTGACCGGCGAGGGCATCGAAGAGCTGAAGTGGTCGCTGGCGCGCCGCCTGCGGGACGCCGAAAATGGCAGGCTCTAAGATCAAATCCGCGAGCGCGGACGCCTCCTCCAGGTTTACTCTTGCCCAGCGGCTGGTGCTGGCCCTTGCGCCCCGCCTGGTGTGGGCGCTGCTTGGGATGGTTGGCCGCACCTGGCGCTTCGAGGTGATCGCCGAGCCGGGCGTCACGCCCACGCTTTACGGGGAACAGGCTCCATCCAACATCTACTGTTTCTGGCACCAGTGCGTGCTGCCCTGCACGGTCTACTTTCGCCACTCCCATGCCGTCATTCTCATCAGCCAGAGCTTCGACGGCGAGCTGATTACCCGCATTCTGAAACTCTTCGGCTTCGACGCCGTGCGCGGCTCCAGTTCGCGCGGCTCGCGCGAGGGGTTTTTGGGGCTGGCTGGGGTGATCGAAAGCGGCAGAACGGCCATCTTCACGGCGGACGGTCCGCTGGGACCCATCTATCAAACCAAGATGGGCCCCATCAAGCTGGCGCAGCGGACCGGCGCGCCCATCGGCTGTTTTCACCTGGAGCCGGAACGTGCCTGGGTGCTCGGCTCCTGGGACCGCTTCCTGATTCCCAAACCCTTTACGCGCATCTGTGTCAGCTGGGCTCAGTGGACCCATGTAGCCGCCGATCTGCCGGCAGACGGCTTCGAGCCCAAACGGCAGGAACTCAACGCGGCCATCGAACGCGCCCGCCGGCGGGCCTGCGAGTACTTCGGGAAGCCATGGCCATGAGCGTCCTGCGCGTTGCCGATTTCGATTTCGACCTGCCCGCGGAGTTGATTGCGCAGCAACCGCCGGCCGAGCGCGGCCAGAGCCGGATGCTGATCGTGGACCGCGCGACCGGGGCCCTGCGCGACGGAGCTTTCGCCGATTTCCCCGCGCTGCTGGACCCGGGCGACCTGCTGGTCCTGAATGAGACGCGCGTGATCCCGGCGCGGCTTTACGCACACCGGACGCTGCGCCGCGAACGCGAGAAGCCAACCGGACGGATCGAGGTCATGTTGACCGAACCGGCCGGCGAAAATCTCTGGCGCGCACTCGTCCGTCCCGGCAGAAAGGTCGCGATCGGCGAAGTTCTTGTCTTTCCATCATCTGCAGGCGAGATCGCGCTCTGCGCCGAGGTCGTCGAGCGCGGCGCCTTCGGCGAGCGCCTCTTGCGCTTCGAGCCGGTGGAGGATTTCTTCGCCGTGCTGGACCGCATCGGCCATGTTCCTCTGCCGCCTTACATCCGCCGCGACGACGCCGAGTCCGACCGCGAGCGCTACCAGACCGTTTTCTCGCGCGAGCGGGGCTCGGTGGCCGCGCCCACGGCCGGGCTGCACTTCACGCCGCAGGTGCTCGATGCGATTGCCGCGCGCGGGGTGGAA
>JBMFHN010000206.1:0-3881 GCA_049976805.1 Occallatibacter sp.
ATGATCAACAAGAACGCGCCCGTCAGGGGCGGCGCAACCATTCAACTCATGCAGGGAGGACGTTGATGAGTGCACGGCAACCCTCTGTCTCTGAATCCTCGTCCAGGCTCCCAACGCTGCCGAACGGTTCCGGCGCCGCGGCTCTGCTGGCAGCCGGAGTCGGTGCGCTTGTCTTGGCGGTGCTTGCTATCGCCGCAGACCGCATTGCGTCTTTCAGGAGCGCAATGATCTTTTATAAGCCTACTGGCCCCCTTTCCGGGGTGACGACCTCGACCATCGTTGTGTGGCTGGTTGTTTGGGCGATTCTGGATGCGCTCTGGAAACGTCGAACGGTGGCGCTCGGCCGGATTGCAGTCGCGGCGCTGGCGCTGCTTGTGCTGGGCCTGGTGCTGACTTTTCCCCCTATGGCTGATCTCTTTTGACGGACTCGGATTGTTCAGCATCCTGGATGCCAAGTCAGAAGTGAAGACAGGTCTATTCCAGGAGCGGTGAACACTCGCGCGGCAGCGGATTGACGCAGCCAATATCTGCACCGCTGTTAAAATTCGGAAGGTCAATGGCAGTGAATCGCAAGGAGAGCATGTTGGAAACGAACCGACCCAACCGGGTGCAAAATCAGGAACTTTACATAGGATTGGTTCGCCTGCACGTTTTGCATCATGCCTCCGAGGGGCCGATATTCGGTCTCGGGATCATCGCGGAATTGGGCCGCCACGGATATCGTCTCGGCCCAGGAACGGTCTACCCACTTCTCCATGCGATGGAAAAGCGTGGGTGGTTGCGCGCCCGCCCAAACCTTGTTGAAGGCAGAAGGCGTAAGACCTACGTAGCGACTGCCTCCGGGCGCAGGGTGCTGAACGTAGCCCGAGAACAAGTCCGCCAGCTTTACGAAGAGATGTTTGAAGAGAAGCGATAACCCATGCCCGGCTCGAAGAAATGCGTGCTGAGGGTCGCGGATGATGCCGAGAATCAGTCTGTATTGATTCCGTCACGCGTCGACCACTCTTCAGCGGGGCGAGGTTCAGACCGTAAATGCGTTGGCGGCTTGCAACCTGAGGCGGCCCACCCTGCATCCGCCCGGAATCGGAAAGATATTGGGCCTTTGTCGAGAATCTGTAAAAGTCGCCATTTTACACGGCTTTCTGAAATTCAGGCACTCGATGGGTTGGGGCAGTTGTGGCTGCCGAGACCGGGAGGTGGCAGGTGTCCGCACGGAGGGGAGAAAGCCTATGGCCTGTTCCGGAAGGCCGTTGCTCGCAGGCGCGATGGGCGCGATGGAATCTTCACAACTGTATCCTTCTGTGAGGGTTGATAATTTTTACCCGGCCCGCGGAAGCTTCCGGATGGGGCGACGGTTTCCGGCCTTCCGGGTGATCGAAGAGAAAGCCGGAAGACGCTGCCCTTCGCGCTTCGCCGAAGATTCCACCCTGCGGCAACCACCTCATCTGCGACACCCGTCCTGCTTCCGAACTCAACCACGAATCGCTGCGAATCGCTCGTCTTGAGCGGCGTTCGGGCCATTCAGCCAGGCTCGGCCGAATGCGAATCTGGAATCGCTCCTTCTTCAAATCCCGGCAAAAGCAGAGGGTCGACTTTCCCGCAAAGAGCCGAAAAAAAGGATAAGATGTTGGCTATGCCAACCGACCTATCGCAGACCGGACCGGGGATGGAGGAAGCCTATGCGGACTTTCTCGCGCGCTATCCAGACTATACAAAAACCGTCGCGCTGGACCGGCTGCGCGCCACCGAATACCGCCGTCTGGACCAGTCGCGGCAAGTCTATCTCGATTACACCGGCGGTTCTCTCTATGCCGAATCCCAGATCGAGCAGCACCTGGCCCTGCTGCGCACTGGCGTCTTCGGCAACCCCCATTCCGGGAACCCGGCTTCGACGCTGATGACCCAGCAGCTCGAACACACCCGCCGGGCGATCCTGAGCTACTTCAACGCCCGCGCGGAGGATTACATCCTGATCTTCACAGCGAACGCTTCCGGCGGCCTGAAGCTGATCGGCGAGTCCTTTCCGTTTGCTCCACTCAGCCGCTTTCTGCTCAGCTTCGACAACCATAACTCGGTGAACGGAATTCGCGAGTTTGCGCGCGCCAAAGGCGCCGTCGTTGATTATGCGCCGCTGACCACGCCCGATTTGCGCATCGACCGGGAGCGGCTGGATGCGCTGCTCGACCAGGCCGATCCGGCGCGCGAGAATCTCTTCGCCTATCCGGCGCAGTCGAATGTCTCCGGCGTCAAGCATCCGCTCGAACTCGTCGGCCGCGCGCACGACAAGGGCTGGCAGGTACTGCTGGACGCGGCCGCTTTCGCGCCCACGAACCGCCTTGATCTGCATGCGGTGCAACCCGATTTCGTAACGGTTTCCTTCTACAAGATGTTCGGCTATCCAACGGGCGTCGGCGCTTTGCTGGTTCGCAGGCCGTCCTGCGCGAAGCTGCAAAGGCCCTGGTTTGCGGGCGGCACGGTCAACTTCGCATCGGTTCAGGGGCAGGCGCACGTGCTCTCTCCCGGAGAAGCTGCCTTCGAAGACGGGACACTCAACTATCTTTCGATTCCCGCGGTCGAAATCGGCCTCAACCATCTGCAGCAGGTCGGCATCGAAGTCATCGCCGAACGGGTTCGCTGCCTGATTGGCTGGATGCTCGAGAAGCTTCTGGCGATGCGCCACAGCAATGGCAATCCCATGGTCCGCATTTACGGTCCCATCACGACGCAGGATCGCGGCGGAACCATAACCTTGAATCTTTACGATCCGGAGGAACACCTTCTCGATTACCGCCGCGTGGAAGAACTGGCCGGCCAGCAAGGCATCTCGCTCCGCACCGGATGCTTCTGCAATCCAGGCGCCGGAGAGACCGCCGAAGGGTTGACCGAGGAAGACATGCGGGCGGCGGTCACACTGGGAACCGAGGTCAATCTGTTTTCGTTCCTGCGCCTGATGCAAAAGCGCGGGCACAAAAGCGCCGGGGCCATCCGCGTCTCGATCGGTTTGGCGAGTAACTTCGCCGATGTGAGCCGGTTCTTGAGCTTCGTCGCCGGATTCCGAGACGAGGCGCGCCTTGCCATTGGAGAGGTGACGTTCGACATCACCTCGTGCCGCATCATTCGCGACGGCGCATGAATCATCTTCCGAACCCGGTCGATAGAAACCACACCAGGGGAATTTCGCCGGACGAAGCAGAGTGCCTTCTCTTCTTGCCGTTCAAGCCAAGGTCAATCCCTGTTCGTCGTTCCGCCGCAGCGACGGGATTCAGGAGGCCACGGCTCGCCCCGTCTGATGGCTGGCTCCGCTGCGGGCTACCCCTTCGCTCCGCCGGCCATCAGCCAACATCAACCCACAACCCTGAGGAGAACGATTCTACGGAACTTTTGGGACTTGACGGCGGCGAGCTCGAACCGATCCAGTTGCTCCTGGGCCACGCATCCATGCAGACAACAGAGAGATAGCTGGGAACGGAACAGAATCTGACCGTGGCCGTCGACGGCGCCCTGGGCCTCGATCTGTGAGCCGAAGGCGGCTCGCTCGGCGCTCGGCGCTCAGCCCTTTCCTCGGAAATTTACGGACGGAATCATTTTCCGATTTCGCGCTCGCCCATTTCTCCGGTTCGCCGATAGGTTGGAAAGAGGAGGTTATGAGCACAGAGCCCTTCCCAACCGAATGTTGTGTTGCGCCGCCGGCACCGCGCCCGGATCGGCACACCGTTGTGCGGCGTCCGGTTCTCGATGCGCACGGCCGCGTGCAGGCCTTTGAACTGCTGGGCCGGCCGGCCGCGGATGCGGACGGCGAGCCGGGCGTTGCGGCCAGCGGCCTGCTGGATGCGCTCGGTTTCTATCGGCTCAACCGGCCCAGTGAACTGAAGAAGCTGACG
>JBMFHN010000207.1:0-3771 GCA_049976805.1 Occallatibacter sp.
GACGTCAATGGCGGTCTCACCCTCGGTGTCGATCAGCGCTACCTTGATGTCGCACTGATGGTTGCTGAGCACGATGGCAATCTGGCGCAGCAGCCCGGGCAGATCCTGGGCCACAACCTGGAGGATGGTCGCATGGGTCGAGGACTCGGAGTCGAAGACAAGGCGTGTGGCCACTTCGACTCTGGGGGTGGCGGCGTGGTTGCCGTGACGGCGGGCTTCGAGCAGCGGTTCGACCGGAACCTCCATCGCGACCACGTCGTGGAGGTACTCGAGGAAGCGATCTTTCTCGCTGGGATTGAGTTCGATGGTGCGGAAAACATCGCTGAAATGAAAGCTGTCGACGACGACACCGGCCTCGTTCGAAAACGCGCCGGCCTTGACGATGTTCATGCCCCAGGCTGCCAGAGCTCCGGAGACGTCGGCAAACAGGCGGCTGCGGTCGCGCGCGATGACGGTCAGGTCGAAGAGATGGCGATGGAGGCGAAGGTCAAGCTGCACGGCGTCCTGATCAAGCCGCGCAGCCATCAGAAAGTGATCGCGAATCTGCTCGGGCAGGCGGGTCTGCAGATAGCGCTGGGGCAGTCCTTCGAGAAACTGCTCGAGGGTATCGGACTGCTCCATCGGGACCATGGAGCGGATACGGTTGAGCAGCGTGGGGTCGATGGCGGCGTGATAGCGCTCGGCGTCGACCGAGCGGTCCATGAAGTTGGCCGTGGCCATGTAGAGTTGCCAGAGATTCTCGGCCTTCCACGGGGTGAGGGCGTCGGGATTGACCGCCTTGATATCGGCGAAGGTCAGCAGGGTGATCATCCGGAGCACCATCGGACTGCCCAGCTTGTCGGCAAAGTCACGCACGTTTTCCGGGTCGAAGATGTCGCGGCGCAGGGCGTTGGACATCTCCAGGTGGAGGCGGATGAGCTGAAGAACGCACTCGCGCTCCTCGTGGTCGAACTCCAGGCGGGCCAGAAAGGCGTCGGCCAGCTCGATGCTTTGAAGGACGTGCTCGCCGGTGCGCCGCGCCTTGCCGATGTCGTGCAGCAGCAGGGAGAGCAGGAACAGGTCAAGACAATCGATTTCAGGCAGCAACTGGGCCAGCCGCTCTTCGTAGTCGTGCTCCGGCTGGCGCAGGCCGTGGATGTTGTCGATGACCAGAAAGGTGTGTTCGTCGACGGTGTAGCGGTGATAGCTGTCGCGGATCACCAGGGCATCGACGCCGTGGAACTCGGGAATGAGCATTTCCAGAATTCCCAGCGCGTGCATGGTGCGCAGTGCATGGGCCGCGTAGGGGCCCAGCAGAACCTCACGCAGGGCGTTCCACAGATAAGGCCCCTCGGGGATGTGAATGGCCAGCGCCGGCAGGGCGTCGGTGATGCGGTCCTCGGCCGACTGCGAGAGCGCATAGCCGTGGGTAGCCATCAGCGTGAAGATGCGCAGAATCGCGCTGGTGTCGCTGAATTGCGCGCCGGGGAGAATGTCGATGCGGCCCTGGTCGAGAACAAAGTCGGTGCCGGCGATGGGCGTGCGGCGGCGGCGGAACTGGCGATAGAAACTGACCGGGGCGGGCAGATGCTCCATCAGCAGCGAGGCGCGGCGATAGACGACCCGGGCATGGCGATAATAGGTGCGCATCCAGTAGGCCGGGTCGGCCGTGCCGCGCGTCTCCAGACCGATGGAGTTGGCCGCCGCTTCATCCTGCGATTGCCAGTCAAGGGTGTTGTCATCGCGGCCGTGCCGGAAGTGAAGAAAACAGCGCACCGAGGCGAGAAAATCAAAGGCCGCCTCGGCATCGCCGCGGACGCTCTGGAAGATGCCGCCGCGGTGGCGCGGCCACTCCCGGGTTTCTTTCAGATGAAAGAGCAGCGCAAACCAGACGGCCAGACTGTAGTCGCGCAGGCCGCCGGGACATTCCTTGAGGTTGGGCTCGAGGTGAAAGATGGTGTTGCCAAACTGGGCGTGGCGGGTGCGGGCGGCCTCGCCGAGCTTTTGCGTGATGACGTTCCATTCGCTCAGCACCAGGCCGGGGAAGATTTCCTGGTGGAGTTGCTGATAGACCGGGAACTGGCCGGCCAGAAAGCGGCGATCGAGCGTGGACAGGGTGAATTCCAGATTGTCCGGATCGAAGCGGCAGGCTTCCTTGAGGGTGCGGATGGTCGGACTGGCGCGCAGCCCGATGTCCCACATCGCCTGGATGAAGGCGCGCACCGGTTCTTTGGCCAGCAGTTCGGTCTTGGAATCGGCGAAGGCGAACAGCACATCGATATCCGAGTAAGGAAACAGATCCTTGCGGCCGTAGCCTCCCAGGGCCAGCAAGGCGGCATTCTCGACGGGCTGCTGCCGAAAAGTGCGGTGCCAGAGTTCGATCAGGATGCGATCCACCACCGCCGAACGGCGGCGAATGGCGGCCGTGCCATCGCAGGTCCGTTCGCAGGTCTGGCGAACCTGCGCCATCTCCTGCGTATACTGCTCCCGAAGATCGTCAACCACCAAAGCGACTGGATTCATAGTTGATGGTGTGTGGCTTGCCTTAGCAAGAAGAGGTTCCTAACAGAATAAGCGATTCCGGCGGAAACGGCCATTTTTGGATGCCCATCCCGGTAAGCGGGATCGCTGCGAGCCCAGATCGGGCCGGAAAGCGCGATCGGCGCACGCAGCGGTGCATCAGGCGGCCGTTGCCGGTGCAGTATAGATGGCAGGGCGCGCGGAATGCCGCCCTGCCGGGGAGGACATCATCGCAACGCGGATGCGGTTGGGCGATCTGTTGATCCAGGCGAAGCTGGTCACCATCGAGGATGTGTCCAGAGCGCTCGGACGAATGGCGGGCCATGGCGGCCGCCTGGGCGACAACCTGGTGGCGATCGGAGCGATCGGCCAGCGGGAACTGGAAGGATTTCTGCGGCGTATTCCCGCCGAACCGCCCGACATCGCGGCGATCGGAATCGACGAAATCGATCTTCTCAGCCTTCTGATGAAGGTGATCTATACCTGCCACCTGGAAACTTCCCGGCAATTCGCCGACGCCATCAAGCTGCCTTATGCGATCGTGACCGATCTGGTGGCGATGGCCATCGACCGGCAACTGCTGCGCACGCTGGGCACGCGCAATCCCGACAGCCTGATCGACATGGGCTATGCCTTCACCGAAGAGGGCAGACGCTGGACTCTCGATGCGCTGGAGCAGTCCCGCTACGCCGGGCCGGCGCCTGTCACCCTCGATGAATTTACCTACCAGGTGAATCTGCAGAAGCTGACCAACGAGCTGGTCAGCTTCGAGCAGATCCGCAACGCCCTCGGTGAGCTGACATTCGACGACTCCATCATCGAACAGTGCGGGCCGGCGTTGAACTCGGGCCGGCCGATGCTGCTCTATGGCCCGTCCGGAAATGGCAAGACCTCGGTGGCGCGCTGCTTCGGAAGCGTCTTCAGCGAGCTGATCTATGTGCCTTACGCCGTCACGGTCGAGGGCCAGATCATCCGCTTTTTTGATCCGAGCGTTCATATTCCGGTCAGTTCCTCCGCTCCGATCGACGACGGCGGCCTGTCGTTCATCCGCGCCGAGGATGGCGATGCGCGCTGGGTGCCCTGCCGCAGGCCCTTCATCGTCACCGGAGGTGAACTGACGCTGGAGATGCTTGACCTGCGCTACGACGGGACGGGTCATTTCTACGAGGCCCCCCTGCACCTGAAAGCCCTGGGCGGATGTTTCGTCATCGATGACTTCGGCCGCCAACTGGTCACCCCCACGAGCCTGCTCAATCGCTGGATTGTGCCCCT
>JBMFHN010000208.1:0-3760 GCA_049976805.1 Occallatibacter sp.
CCAACTCCGGTGCATGCGTTTCCTCAACCGCCGGGAACGGGGTGATTTCCAACTCCTCCTCGGCTTCGGCCAGGGCTTCCTCGCCGACCTCGGTCTCTTCATCCACTTTGACAATGCTCAGATCCAGATCAAGCTCGTCCTCATCGCCGCCGATGTCGTCCAGATCCTCCTCGGCTTCCAGCGAGTTTTCCGAATCGCTCTCTTCATCTTCATACGATTCCTCCGCCAATCGGGACTCTGCAACGCGTCTGGCGCGCGAGCGTTTGATGCTGACCGGAGGCGGCGGGGCGGGTGGCGAATAAGGCTCGAGAATGGAGCGGGCCTCTTCGGGCGTGGCGAGGTTGCCGTCCAGTAATTTCAGGAAAAGAGTTTGCACGATTTCCTGATATCCGGGCAGTTCTGGAGTGATACGCATTTCCTGCATCAGCGCGTAGGGAATCCGCTGGCGCACGCCAGGCCAGACCTTGAGGAAGAGGTTGAAGCGCTCCCGGACAGCTGCATCCTTGCTCGTAAATCCAAGCCAGAGAACTGCTTCCGGATCATAGCTCGTAAAGAGCTTGAAGCTGTTTGAAGGCGTGGCATTTTCCCTGGCAAGCAGAACTTTGGCGAATCCTGCCGCCATCCGGTCCAGATTGTCCCACTCTTCGACGAATCCGGGGCGCAACATCAGCTTTTTCAGAGCCGCCAGATCCCGGGCCGACAGCTTGGCGGTGAGCAAACGCATCTGCGCCGCAGAGGTATCGGCGTGAACCCCCTCGAGCAGCAATTCGACTGCCAGTTCGTGCAACGCCGCGAGACCTTCTTCATCTGCCTTGGCCGCGGACCAGGGCGAGAAAAGCACCTTCATCCAGCCTTCGTCCTCGAACGCGCGCAATACCTTGAGTCCTTCTTCCTCGTGGCCAATCTGTTCCAGTTCCCGCTTTCGGGCCTGTGGAGAAAGGTATTCGATTACCCCTTCTTGCCGGGCGTTTTCGTAGCGGACGCGGGTTCTCGAGTCCATCTCCCAGCCCAGTCGCACAAGGTAGCGCGTGGCACGAATCAGCAGCGCAGGATCTTCCAGAAAACCGTAGTTCGAAACCAGCCGCAGCGTGCGAGTTTCGATATCTGCAGCTCCGTTCATGGGGTCCATCAGCAAGCCAAACGATCCCTCGTTGAGCGAGATGGCCATCGCGTTGGCGGTGAAGTCGCGGCAGCGAAGGTCCTCCAGAATGGAGGCCGGATGGCAGACGAACTTTCCAGGTTTGGGAACCTCGACACGGTGCGCGCTCACCAGGTCAACACGGACCGTGCCCGGAAAACAAAGGTAGAGGGCGCGCAGAGCCTCATCCTCGCCCCAGACCTTCCCGCCACGTTTTTCAACGGCTTTCCTGAATTTAAGCGCATTCCCATGCACCGTGACTTCAAGATCACGGATGGCGTGGCCGCTGGTCAGATCCCGAACCACATCCCCAGTGAGAAAGAGGAGCGTAGCGGCCTCGCTGGCCACTTCCCGCAGCAGATGCAAGGCTTTCTGCTGGTCAGCCGACAGCCGGTTTTCCAGAAGATAGATGTAGTCGGGCATTCCGTTTCCTGATTCCGCCTCTCACAGACCCTGTCAAATACCTGATGTTGTTACTCTTACTGCAAACATCGGAAGTGGTTGCAAACCAGTACAGTAACACAAGCGGCCGGGTTTGGCTAGAGCCGGAAGTGGATTGAAAGAACTTGAGAATGAATCTTTCAAAATCCGATGTCTTTGGTTCACTGGCAGCCCTTCTCCTCATGCGGGAAGGGGAAGCGCGATGGGGGCGGCAAATCGCAATGTCCGCGGAGGAGCAGCGCTGCGGAGTTCCCTTCCATGCGACAATTCAGAGCGATGGCTTCTCATCGCAAGCCCGTGATCGTGCGCAAGTTTTCCCGGGACTGGTGTGCCGGCTATGCCGCCGCCAGCCTGGGTTTTGTGGCGGCAGAGGAAGGCTCGGCGGAACTGGAAATTCTCGACCCTGACGGCAAGGTGCTGCGCATCGATTGGGGGCAGGTGAAGTGGGTTTGCTATGTGCGCGACTTTCCGGCCGGCGAAACCACCAACCCGGAACGGCTTTTCCGCAAGCGGTTCGCAACCCGGCCACGCGCTGCCGGTTTGTGGATGCGGCTTACTTTGGCCGACGGGGAAGTATTGGAAGGCTTGGCGGCGAACGACCGCTCGCTGATCGAGGGAGCGGGGTTGTTGCTCACCCCGCCGGACACACGCTCAAACACACAGAAAGTCTATGTGCCGCGGCAGGCGATTCAAACCCTGGAGGTCGTGAGCCGGATCGGAGCCATCCGGCCCAGACGCAATTCCTCCGCCGATCGAGCAAACGAACAGCCGAACCTGTTTCCCGTCGAACCCGACACGGGCTAGTTTTTGGAGCACCCTGGGCGGCTCCGGTGCGAAGGTTTCCGAGAGATTCAGCCTTCGAGCCCGGGATTCGCTACAATGCAGGGAATGAAACTAGGCGAGCTGGCCACCAGGCTGAAGGCGGAGCTGCGCGGAGACGCGGAGCTCGAGATCACGGGCGTAAAAGGGATTGAGGAAGCCGGTCCCACGGAGGTGACCTTCGTGGCAAACCCGCGTTATGCGGCACTGGCACGCACCAGCCGGGCTGCGGCCATCATCGTCGAGCCGGATTTCCCGCTGGTTGCGGCCGCCACGCTGCGCCTGAAAAACCCCTACCTGGCCTTTGCGCGCGCACTGGGCTTTTTCTATCAACCTCCCGCATACGCGCCCGGCATTCATCCGACTGCCGTGATCGACCCGACCGCCCTCATCGGTGAAGGTGCGCACATTGGCGCCTATGTGGTGATCGGCCCGCGGGTCAAGCTTGGCCCACATGCCACCTTGTTGCCTCACGTCGTGCTCTATTCCGGTGTCGAAGCCGGCAGCCACCTGTTCGCCCACGCTCATGCCGTGGTGCGGGAGAATTGCGTTCTAGGTGACCATGTGACGCTCGAAAATGGAGCGATTGTCGGCGCCGATGGCTTCGGATTCGCCCGGAACGAGGAAAACCGGTGGGAGAAGATTCCGCAGTCGGGACCGGTGCGTCTCGGCAACCGGGTGGACATACAAGCCAATGCCTGCATCGACCGCGCCACCGTAGGCGTTACCGAGATTGCCGACGGGAGCAAGATCGACAATCTGGTGCAGGTGGGCCACGCCTCGCGGGTGGGCGAAAATACGCTGCTCTGCGCCCAGGTGGGACTGGCCGGCTCGACGGTGGTCGGCAAGGAAGCCATTCTGGCCGGACAGGTGGGCGTGGCCGGCCACTGCACACTCGGGGACGGCGTCGTGGTCACCGCTCAATCCGGGGTTCCGCACGATCTGCCCGGAGGAAAGATTTTCTCCGGCTATCCGGCCATCGACAACCGCCTGTGGCTGCGGGCCGCAACCATCTTTCAGCGTCTGCCCGAGATGGCCCGGCGGCTGGACCGTCTTGAAAAGAAGCTGGCAGCCGGGGATCGAGCGCAAATCGATGAGAGCAGCGATGCGCGCAGTTCATGAGAGCGCCAACCATCCATCCTCTGCTGCTGGCGGGCGCTGGATTCGATCGCGCCGCCTGAATCTGCCCTGAGCTGTCGAGGGTCCTGTTCAGATCCTCGGGGATGAGGCGAAACGGCGGCTGCCCGGTCCGGAAACCTTCACGATGCAACACGCGACCGCCATTCGGCGGCAGCGGATGAGCCATCGCCGCCCCGCGCACATCCGTTCCGCTTTTTTCTCTATTTCTTCCGCGAATCCTAC
>JBMFHN010000209.1:0-3752 GCA_049976805.1 Occallatibacter sp.
CTGAGTTGTGCTTCTCTACTGAGCACAGCCTAACCCACGGTCAGCGCATTGGACCGGTCACTCCATTTTGACTAAAATAGCGGCAACGCAATACTCCTCGTGGACCGCGCGGAGGTTGGAACGCCCCTTATGGCCGTGCGCAGGTGGTTCAAGGCAGACGGGCCCGGCGGTTCACATCTTCATGCGGAATTTTTGGGCGCACGGCAATTGGCCCTTGCCTTGGCAAGCCCCGTCCGTCAAGGACAGAAAAGGAATCATCTTGAGCGCAATGTGGAAACCCAGCCAGCAGCCTGTGCCGGCTTCTCCCAGCCCAGATCCTGAACCACCCCGTCCTGTGCCACCCCCTCCGGCTGTCGAACCCGCCCACCGGGCCGCAGCGCCGGCCGGTGACCAGGCCACCATCGGCAAGGGATTGTTCGTCAAGGGAGAGATCACCGGCTCCGAATCGCTGTTCATCGACGGCAAGGTCGAGGGCAGCATCAACCTTCCCGGCAACCGTGTCACGATCGGCCGTAATGGCCAGGTTGCCTCCAGCATCACCGCCCGTGAAATCGTGATTCTGGGAAAGGTGCGCGGCAACATCTTCGCCTCCGACCGCGTCGATATCCGCGCTGAAGGCTCCCTGACCGGTGACGTCACCGCGGCGCGCATCAGCATCGAGGATGGAGCTTTCTTCAAGGGGGGAATCGACATCCGCAAGCCTGACACCAGACCCGGCGCTCCGGTTGCGGTTCCGGCCACCGTTCCAGCCGCTGCCGAGGCTCACAAGCCGGTTCAGCCATAATGCCCCGGTTCTGCGCGGCGAGCGGGGAAACGGCCGCCGCGCCGGGGCCTTTTCCTTCGGGCAAGACTCCGGCGACGGTCTCTCAACCCCATGGGCGCACAGGGGCTTTCCCAGCGCGGTGTCCTGATTTCTGCACGGCAGCCGGGTGAGCCGTACACCCGGCTGCCACATCCGTCTCCGGTCTGTGCCGCGCGCCGCGGCTGGCTGCCGGAGCCGGAATGAAACGCCGCGCGCGGAAATGCCGCTCCGGAATCCGGATCAAGGGGCGGAAGGCTGGCGTGCAAAAGCCCGCAACCGGGTGAGGCCCGAAGGAATGTGCGACAAGGGGCAGGAATTCTTCTATCTCAGCCCGATCCGCTTCATCGCCACCCGGGGCAGCGCGGAGCCGCTCTTTTCGAGCACCCATTTGGCGATGGCCGTCCACAGCGCCATGCCCGCCACCAGCACCGCCAGGTCAATCCAGCGCGCCTGATCGGGCAGCGCCCTGCGCGCCAGGCCGCCCAGCCAGCCGAAGAGCAATCCCGTGGACGCGCCGCCCGCCACGGCGGCCAGCAGGCAGCGGCCCAGTTCCGCGTAGTCCAGGCTGGCCAGCGAGACCATGCGGCGCAGATGCAGCAGCACCGCGAACGTGACGGTTTGCAGCGCGATTCCCAGATCGGAGGCGACCGCCAGGCCCATGGCGCCGTGACAGCGGTAGAGCGTGGCATAGATGGGCAGCGAAACCACCGTCACGGCCGTGCTCGCCGCCATGGGAAGCAGGGTGCTGCCGGCAGCATAGAACGCGCGGGCGTAGATGGCCTGCGCCGACCAGAGAAACAGGCTGATCGAAAAGACGGCAAAATATCCGGCGCACTGCCGCGCGTCGTTGAACGAGAAGCGGCCGCCGGAAAACAGCAATTCCACCAGCGGCACAGCCAGCGCCGCCATTGCCGAGGCCGCCAGAACGCCCAGCGCCGCCACGCGTGAAACCGAATCGGCCACGCTGACGGCGAACTCATAGTGCTGCCGCCGGCTCCACAGGCTGGCGAAAAACGGCATCGAGGCCGCGCCCGCGGCCTGTGCCAGGATGGCCATCGGCGCGCTGAAAAGCTGCTTGGCATAGGTCATCAGCGAGACTGCGCCATCGGTTTTCGACGCGAAATGAGCGATGATCCACCCGTCGGCGCTGACCAGCGAAACTCCAATCATGAGCGGGAGCGAAAGCCGCACCCACTCGCGCAATCCCTCATCGTGCCAGTCGAGCAGCGGCCGGTAGCGGGTTCCGGCGCGGCGGGCAAAGACCGCATTCAGCAGAAACGGCCCCAGAAACGCGCCGGCCAGCGTGCCGATAGCCAGCGAGGAGACGCCCAGCCGCCTGACCAGCAGCAGGCCGCCGATAATCGTGCCCAGGTTGTAGATGAGCGGCGCGACCGCTTGCACGCTGAACTGCTTGCGCACCAGCAGCACCGCGCCGAAGATCCCCCCGGCAAAGAAAAACAGCTGCGCCGGCAGCAGGATGCGCGTCAGCCGCACACACAGCGCGGCCTTTTCGGGACCGAAGCCATCGAACCACCAGTGAACGTACCAGGGAGCGAAGATTTCCGCCAGCAGGATCGCCGCGCCCAACACCAGATACATCGTGGTCAGAATGACCGAAAGCGACCGTTCTCCCTCGGCCTCTCGCCCGCTCTCCTGGTAGCGCGTCAGGATGGAAACAAAGGCGATCGAGGCCGCTCCACCCACCAGAAAATAGGAGATCATGTCCGGCATCACGAAGGCGGCGTTGAAGGCGTCGGCATTCACGCCGCGGCCGAAGAGCCAGGCGATGTATTTGACGCGCACCAGCCCGATGATGCGCGACAGAAACGCCGAGGCCATCAGCACCACGGTCGCTGTAAAGGCGGTGTGCGCGTGCGAGGGGCGCAGCAAACCCGCCACGCGCACCCATCGGGCTCGCGCCGGCCGGCCAGGTTCGGCTGAAGGGCTTTCCGTCACTGCAGTTGATTCTACCGGCGGCGGCCGGCGGCTTGTCCCGGGAAAACCTGACGGGAAGCCGTCTCATCAACGGGAGGGTGAAAACAGAGGTATTTTCTGCCATTGGGAATCTCCGACGCCGGATGCGGAGGAAAACGTGGCAAAATCTTTTCGTGGTGGCTATCCCGGCATCACCGGCAGCCTCGCGGCAGCTGTCAACCGGGGCATCGCGCCTGCGCGGGCCCGTCCCGCGCCGCTGGAGCCGCCGCGGCCGTGCGGGCGGACAGACTGGCTGGCGGCAAAGCTGTTTCCTGCCGGGGATGGTTTTCTGGAAGGACAAACCAAACCGGCGGAGAACGCGGAGGTGGAAGGTGGAAGACGGCAGAGAACAGGATATCCTGGGCGACTCGTTCCGCGGCGCGGTTTGTGAAGACAATGCGGGCTTTGCCGTCGAGGCAAGGTTCTATCGCAAGCTGGACCGGCGCAGAATCAAGTGCGAACTCTGTCCGCGCGGCTGCTTGGTGGCCGATGGCAAGCGCGGTCTTTGCGGCGTGCGCGAGAACCGTGGAGGCACGTTTCTGAGCCTGGTCCACTCGCGGGTCTGCGCGCTCAACGTCGATCCGGTGGAAAAGAAGCCGATCTTTCACTTTTTACCCGGGACCACAGCCCTTTCGCTGGCCACAGCCGGCTGCAACGTCCGCTGCAAATTCTGCCAGAACTGGGAGATTTCGCAGACGCGTCCCGAGCGGATTCCTGCCGAGTACATACCGCCGCGCCTGGCCGCCGCGCTGGCCCGGCGATATGGCTGCCCGGCGATCGCCTTCACCTATAGCGAGCCGGTGATTTTCTGCGAATATCTGATGGACACGGCCGACGCCGGTCATGAAGCAGGCATCCGCAGCGTGGCGGTCTCGAACGGATTCATCGCGCAACCGGCGCTGCGCGAGGCCTATGGCCGGCTGGACGCCGTCAAGATCGACCTCAAGGCTTTCTCGGACACCTTCTATCGCGATGT
>JBMFHN010000210.1:0-3717 GCA_049976805.1 Occallatibacter sp.
CTGGAGCGGGCGGCAAGCTGGGAAGAGATTGCCGCTCTGGGGGCGCGCAATGAGGTCGTGCTGGGCTGCGTGGACGCGGCCACTGAAGCGCGCATGAAGCAGGAGGTCGAGGAGGCCGCGCGCACCGGTGACACGGTCGGGGGGATCTTCGAGGTGGTGGCGCACGGTGTGCCCGCCGGACTGGGAACCTACGCCAACTGGGACGAGCGGCTGGATGGGCTGCTGTCCTGGGCGGTAATGAGTGTGCAGGCGGTCAAGGCGGTCGAGATGGGCCGCGGCGTGACGGCCGCAGCGAGCTTTGGCTCCTCTGTGCATGATCCAATCCAGTACGCGCCTGAGCCTTCCAGTCCGGAGGAAGCCGGGAAAACAACCCGTTTTCGCCGCACGCAGAACAATGCCGGGGGCATCGAAGGCGGAGTCTCGAACGGCGAGCAGATCGTGGTGCGCGGCTACCTGAAGCCGATCTCGACCTTGCGCAAGCCGCTCGAATCCGTAAGTTTTGCAACGCGCCAGCCGGCCAGTGCCAGCTATGAGCGATCGGATATCTGCGTGGTCCCGGCAGCCGGAGTGGTGGGCGAGGCGATGGTGGCTCTGGTTCTGGCGCGTGTGGCACAGGAGAAATTCGGCGGCGATTCGGCCCTTGAAATGCAACGGAATTTCAAAGGCTACATCGAACAGATAGGGGGCTATTAGCCAGCACTATGATTTTGAAAGTTGTCAAATTTCCCGAGCCGGTGCTCTCCAGACCGGGCGAACCGGTCACCGAGTTCGACGACGAATTCCGCAAGCTGGTTTCCGATATGTTCGAAACCACCTATGCATCGCAGGGCATCGGCTTGGCCGCGCCCCAGGTGGGAATCTCCAAGCGCTTGACGGTGATCGACTTGAGTGTGGGCAAGGATCCCGAGCAGAAACTGGTGCTTGCCAACCCCGAGATCATCGAGAGCGAGGGCCGTCAATACGAAGAGGAAGGGTGCCTGAGCTTTCCCGAGATTCGCGAGAAGGTGGTGCGCGCCTCCAAAGTGCGCATCCGCGCCCAGGACGAGCACGGCAAGTGGTTTGAGATGGACGGCGAGGAGTTGCTCTCCCGCTGCTTCCAGCATGAAATCGACCATTTGGACGGGATCTTGTTCATCTACCGCATGAGCGCGCTCAAGCGCAACCTGTCGCTGCGCAAGATTCGCAAAATGCAGCAGGCGGGTGAATGGTAGACCCTCCATGAGGCGCGCGACAAGCCCGGCGAAGCTGGTTTTCTGTGGAACCCCGAGTTTTGCCGTGCCCACACTGGATGCGCTGCGGGCCGCTGGACATCAGATTGCTCTGGTCGTTTCGCAACCTGACCGGCCCGTGGGCCGCAGCGGCCTGCTCACCGCTCCGCCGGTCAAGCAGGCCGCGCTGGCAGCAGGTCTGCCGGTGATACAGCCGGAAAAAATCCGCAACAATCCGGAGTTTCGCGCGCTGATCGAGGCTCTTGCGCCGGATGCCGTGGTTGTTGTGGCCTACGGGCGGCTGATTCCTCCCTGGATGCTGGCGCTGCCCCGGCTGGGCTCGATCAACCTGCACGCCAGCCTGCTGCCGCGCTACCGCGGTGCGGCGCCGATTCAGTGGGCGCTGGCCCGGGGAGAGGACGTGACAGGCAACACCACCATGCTGCTCGAAGAGGGACTGGATACCGGGCCGATTTTGCTCCAGCAGGCGCTGGCCATTGATCCGCGCCTGACAGCGGTGGAACTGGCCGAGGTGCTGGCCCGCAATGGCGCACCGCTGATGGTCCAGACGCTCGATGGACTGGTCGATGGATCGATTCAGCCCCGGCCGCAGAACCACTCTGGAGCTACCTTTGCTCCCTTGCTCAGTCGCGAGGACGGGCGCATGGACTTTGCCGCGCACACGGCCACGGAGTTGAAAAACCGCTGGCGCGGCTTTCAGCCCTGGCCCGGGGCCTTCACTGCATGGGATGGCAGGAAGCTGATCGTTCACCGCCTGGAGGTCGCCACGGCCGCCGGCACGCAGAATGCAGAAGTTGCCGCCGATTCCGTTGCGGGCGGAGCCGATTTGTCCGCACACATTCCGCTTCTTCCCGGCCAGATCGCGATCGAGGAGGGCCGCCTGCTGGTGGCCTGCGCCCGAAGCACCTGGCTGGAGCTGCTCGAAGTGCAAATCGAGGGCAGGAAACGGCTGCCAGCCGGAGAATTTCTGCGCGGAGCCGGGCTTGCCACCGGCGCGCGGCTTGGCTGAAGCGCATGGCCCAGGTTGCTCCAGCGCGCCGGGTAGCCTTCCGGATTCTTCTTGCGGTCGAGCGCGGACACGTTCATGCCGATGAGCTGCTGCGCGCTCCGGCGGTGGGGGTGCTGTCGCCGGCCGACCGCAACCTGGCCACAACCCTGGTGCTGGGCGTGCTGCGCTGGCAGATTCGGCTTGACCACCAGTTTCGCGCGCTGCTGAGGCGGCCCAGCGTCACGATCGAGCCCGAGGTCTGCGTCGCCCTCCGTCTGGGGGCCTTTCAGTTGTTGCATCTGAATCGCATTCCGGCGCATGCTGCGATCGGCGAAAGTGTCGAACTGGTCAAACTCTCCGGCCATCGCTTCGCCGCCGGCATGGTCAACGCGGTTCTGCGCAAGCTGGCGGCTCGGCCAGTCCAATCCTGGGAGCGGAGCGTATCCGGACTCGCTCTTGGCTGGGCGCATCCTGCCTGGATGGTCGAGCGCTGGATCCATTTCTATGGTTTTGAGGCGGCAGAGGCGATCTGCCGCCACGGCCAGAAGGCGCCCGATCTCTCACTGCGGCTGGCCTCTTCGCAGGTCGAGTCGGAGCTCGGCGCTGCCGGGATTGCTCTGGCGCCGGGCGAGTTGCTCGCCGCCGCGCGCCGGCTTGTCTCCGGCGATCTGGCGGCGGCGGAGGCCTTCCGCGCAGGCCGGGCGCGGCTGCAGGATGAGGGGTCGCAACTGGTGGCCGAACTGGCCAGCGCCGGCGGCGGAACGGAACTGAAAAGCGTCCTCGATGCCTGTGCCGCGCCGGGTGGAAAGACGATGATTCTGGCCGAGCGCCATCCGGAAGCACGCATCGTCGCGCTGGAAGCAAGTGCGTCGCGCAGGGAAGAGCTGCGGAAGCGGCTGGCGTTTCTCAGTGACCGGGTTGAGTGCCGGCTGGGGGATGCATCCGCGCCGACTCCAGAGGCGGCCTACGATCTGATCCTGGTGGACGCTCCCTGCAGCGGCACCGGAACCCTGGGGCGCAACCCGGAGATTCGCCACCGTCTGCGCCCGGAGCACCTCAATCGCCAGTCCAGCCGCCAGCGGGCGATCCTCGAAGCGGCCCTGAGCGCCGTCCGTCCCGGTGGAAACCTCGTTTATTCCACCTGCTCACTTGAGCCGGAGGAAAACGAGCAGGTCGTCGCCGCCGCGCTCGCAGCCCATCCTCAGAACCGGCTGGTTTCGCTCGGCGCGCGCATCGAAGCCTTGCGCAAGGCGGACATTCTCACCTCTGCCGGTGCTGCGCGGCTCGCGGATGTGCTCACACCGGAGGGATGCCTGCGTCTGCTTCCCGGAAAATTTGCGACAGACGGATTCTTCATCGCCTTGATCGAACATTCTGGGTGAATCCGGAAAATCTTGCGGGACGGATTCAGTTCAGCGAATTTCAGACGATCCTTTCACAGGGACAAGTTTCTCGACGGCGATGTGGCCGCCGTCTTCGAGGGTGAAGATCGCCTCCAGC
>JBMFHN010000211.1:0-3679 GCA_049976805.1 Occallatibacter sp.
CAGCAGTTGAATTTCGCTATAGCCCTGCTCGGCGATGCGCCGCGCCTCGGCCAGAACGGAACTCGACGAGCGGCTGCGTTCCTTGCCCCGCGTGTAGGGCACAACACAGTAGGCGCAAAACTTGTCGCATCCCTCGATGATCGTGATGTAGCCCCGGTAGGGATTCCGGCGGGCGGTGAACTCCGTCTCAAAGGTCTCTTCCGTCGAGCGGTCGCCGAGTCCGGCGATGCGCGACTCGCCGGCTTCCAGGCGCAAGAGCATCTCCGGCAGGCGCCGGTAGGAGGCCGAGCCGGAAACCAGCGAGACATAGGGCGCCCGCGCGAAGATCTTTTCGCCCTCCTGCTGCGCCACGCAACCCAGGACACCGAAACGCTTTCCGGCCTGGTAGAGCTTCTTGTGGTCGTTCAGACGATTGAAGACCTTCTGTTCGGCCTTGTCGCGGATCGAGCAGGTGTTGTAAAGGATCAAGCCGGCCTCTTCTTCTGACTCGACCTGGCGGTAACCTTCGTGCTGCAATGTGCCGATGACCTTCTCCGAGTCATGGGCATTCATCTGGCATCCGAAGGTCTCCAGATAAAATGTCTTCTCGGTTGCCATCATCGCTTTCAGTATATCGCTCGTGCGGCCGGCGCTGGCGCTTGAGGGCGGCGGAGATCTCGGATAGAAAGATGAAGAGGGGATGAAGAATGACAGAGATTGCCGAACCTCTGATCCACATGGCGCGCACGGGCCGGAACCGTTGTTTCGGTTGCAGTCCGGACAATCCGCATGGACTGCGTCTCGATTTTTTTCTGGACCCGGGCGGGATGGTCGTTTGCCTGCCCACGGTGCCGGATCGATTCGAAGGGCCGCCGGGTCATGTGCACGGCGGTATCCTGGCCACACTGCTGGACGAGGTCATGAGCAAGTCGGTCCGCTCACTGGGGGTCAGGGCCCTGACCCGGCAGATGGAGATTGACTATCTTCGTCCGGTTCCGGTTGAAACGCCCCTTCGCGTGGAGGGACGCATGGTGCGCGCCGAGGGGCGCAAGTACTGGACCGAGGCCCGGATTCTCAGTCAGGAAAACCGCATTCTGGCGCAGGCAAAGGGGCTGTTTGTCGCGCTCCGCGGCAATCGCCGTTTTTGATCGGCAGCCAGGAGTTCGGCAAAGTCGCTCATGCAGCGGAATGGTTCGAGCCAGAGGGCGGAACGGCCGGCAGACCGCCCCGTTCCGCCTTCTCAGGCCTGCGCGTGGTGAACCGGTTCCAGATTCAATGGCACAATCAGCATCCGTCTTCTCCTCGACGGGAGGTTGCCCGGCTCCTGCGGCGCGGAAATTGCCTACCATCCTCAGTGAATCATGTTGATGGTTTCCTGGGTGATCGTATCGAAGGTGGTCACCGATTTGGCGTTGGCCTCGAAGGCACGCTGCGCCACGATAAGATTGGAGAACTCACTCGAAATGTTGACGTTGGAGGCTTCGAGGGAGCTGCCATCGATCGTTCCCAATCCGCCCGACCCAGCCACTCCCACCGAGGCCAGCCCCGATGCCGCCGTGGTCTGATATTCGGTCGATCCCACGTCAGCCAGTCCTTGTTCATTGGCCACCGAAGCAATTCCCAGCTGGCCCACATCCTGCGTCTGACCGTTTGAATAGGTCGCTGAGATGACACCGTTCGAGTCGATGGTGAAGCTCTCGTAGGTTCCGCTCGCATACCCGTTGGCATCTTCGGCCGATTGCGCCGAACTGGCATCCGTCTGGCTCACGGTTCCGGTTCCGTTGGAGCCCAGCAGATCCCACGTCATGTTCATGGTCGCTGCGTTATCCGAGAGACCGGAAAACGTGATGTTGCTGACATTCGTGGCCGGGCTGACCAGATTGCCGCTCGAATTAAACGTCAGCGTTCCGGCAGCGTTGGCCGAGGATAGCGGATCTTGCACGATATTGCCGGTCGTCGAGACATTGGCGCCGGTAATCGACAGCACGCCGGCAGCCGTGGAGGTCACCGTCACCCCGGTAATCCCCGCGTTCGTCAGCGCGGTGTTCAAGGCCGTGACATATTGCGCCACCGTTTCTCCCTGCGTCACGGCCGGCGCGCGCGTGGTGGCCGTGCTGCCCGAGGATGTGGGGCCGGTAATCGTCAGATTTGTCGAAGGATCCACGGTCGCCAATGTGCCGCCACTCGATCCGAAGGTGTAGTTGGTCGTGTTGCTTCCGGACGCCACCCCGGACAGCGTGTCGGGCAGCGTGATCGCATAACTCCACTGATTGTTGCCCAGGCTGGTGTAGGCCACCGTGGCCTCATAGCTCTGGCCAAGCGAGTCATACACCTTCACCGTTCCGGTCGCAGTGGAGCCAGCCGGAGCCGACGAATCCAGATTCTGGGTCATGCTGAAGGAGGTTGTGGCAGAGGGTTGCATCGCCTGCCCGATGGGAATGACGATATCGCTCAGGCCGCCGCCGGTATTGATGGTTCCATTGCTTGCCGCGTAGCCCATCACGGCCTGACCGCTGCTGGTTTCGAGCGTGCCGTTCGCACTGGTCTGGAAATTGCCATCGCGGGTGTAAAGCTGGCTTCCATTCCCGTTGTCCAGGACAAAGAAACCCGTGCCGTCGATCGCCGCATCGGTATCCACACCGGTTGACGAAATCGATCCGCCGGTAAAATCCGTGCTGTTGGAAGCCACCTGCACACCCGTTCCAACCTGAATCTCATCGCCCGATCCGGCTGTGCCCTCCTGCTGGTAGAACAGATCGCTGAAATTGGTCGTCTGCGCCTTGAATGCAGTAGTGTTCATGTTGGACAGGTTGTTGGCAATGGTGTCGAGCGCCGTCGAATCGGCGTCGAGACCGCTGAGTGGAATATAAAAACTGGCCATGCTGGATCTCCTCTTTCTTTCTCTGAAGTCAACGCGAGCCTCGGCGGCCGGCGAATCAACAAGCGGGGACGGTCGGCATCCTCTCCGCGGATCGCTATTGCGGGTTCGCCGCCGCGCTCAGAGATTGCGCCACGCGCGTTGCTGCGGGGTTGGCCGCCGGAATGCCGAGGTTGCCCGGAGCCAGCGGCGGAGGGGCCGCAGCGCCGAAGACCGCCTGCGCTGTTGACGCCGCAGCCGGCAACGATGCTGCGCTTGCACCGCCTGCCGAAGCAGTGCCCTGGGGGGCTGCGACGGCGCTGCCGGTTGCGCTGCTGGTTGTGCTGCTGGTTGTGCCGAGCGAGGACGTCAGTGTCTGGTTGATCGAGATCAACTGTTCCAGACTGTTCACGTTGACCAACTGATTGATGTATTCGTTGGGATCGACGTCGGCGGTCGGGTCCTGATTCTGCATCTCGGTGACCAGCAGGGTGAGAAAGTCGTTGGCCGTAATGGCGGCTGAATCATCACTGGTCGAACTGGCGGCCGTGCTGCTGCTGGTGCCGCTGCTGTCGTTTGCCTTTGCTGCGGAGGTTGCGTTCGTGCCCGCAAGCACCTGCGCAACTGACGTGTCGCGGTTCAAAAATCCTGTTGCTGCTGCCATTTCGCCTCCGATTCCATTCGACTCCTGCCTGTTTTCTTCCCGGCCCCACTGCTCCCGGGTCCGTGCCGGCCCGAGGAGCGTTCTCCGCCTTTTCTGCCCCGTCCTGAATTTGTGCTCAGGCCAGGACTGAAATGTGGTTTCCTGCCGTTTTCACCGCGGCCGAGCCGCTGTCCCGCCCC
>JBMFHN010000212.1:0-3675 GCA_049976805.1 Occallatibacter sp.
GCAGCCTGCCGTTCTTGCGCACCGCCGTCAACTGGCGGCAGAGCTTGTGGGCCAGCGAGATGGGCGCCGGCATCAATTCGGGGGTTTCGTTCGCGGCATAGCCGAACATCATGCCCTGATCGCCGGCGCCGCCCGTGTCCACTCCCTGGGCGATGTCGCCCGATTGCTTGTTGATGGTCGAGATCACGGCGCAGGTGTTCGCGTCGAAGCCATAGAGTGCGTTGTCATAGCCGATGGAAGCCACCACGCCGCGCACCAGGGTTTGAAAATCCACATAGGCCTTGGTGGTGATCTCGCCGGCAATGAAGACCAGTCCGGTTGTTGTCAGCGTCTCGGCGGCGACGCGGCTGTAAGGATCCTGCTCCAGACAGGCATCCAGAATGGCATCGGAAATCTGGTCGGCCATTTTGTCCGGGTGGCCCTCAGTGACGGATTCGGAAGTAAATAAAAAACGGTCGCTCAACTTCGGATTCCTCCTTGGAATTCCTCCCCCGTTCAGGGGATTACAGTTGGCGGCCTGCCACGATGACTGGTTCTCTCTGGATGAGCCTGCGCGGAGAGCCGGAAAAGCCGCCCTCCTGCATCGGGGAGACACGCCTGCACCGCGTGGCCTGAGCCCTCTGGTGCATCTTCATGTTAATTGCCGGGGTGCGCCCGGGGCAGGCACTTTCAGCGAATGGGGAGTCGCGCCCTTTCAAAGGGGTCTTTCGCCACTTGAACCGCAACCCTCGGAAACGGGGTTTCCGCTGTCCGGGAGTTTCCCGCTCCACCGTGCAGGGGGCGCCTTGAGAAGGGAGATCTTCCGGCGTCATGGCCAGCTTCGATCGCGCGCCCGACAAACCGCTCCTGCAGCAGAACTTCATCCATGCGGCCTGCGCGAGAGGGATTACCGGCCGGGAAGGGCGTGGATGCCGCCTGGCAGGGCACAGAACGCGGCCGCAGTGGAAAGGAAGCGCGAGGGCAGCAGCGTGGACCACCAACCGGCGCGCACACCAAAGTAACGCACCGTCAGGTAACCGGCCACGGCGACGATCAGCAGCAGCAGGATCGCACCCGCCCAGCGCAAACGGAACTTCACCGCATCGTGGCGCTGGATGCGCGCCTTGCCCACGTTTTCGGCAAATGCCATCCAGCTGCGGTCGTCCTCAATCATCTTTCCCGAGGCTGTGTAGGCCTTGAGAAACCGTTCCGTCCAGACATGCTGATCCAGCCCCACGGCGCTCGCATAACCGCGCACGATACCCTTGTTCAGAATGCCGCCGGGAAGCCGCGTGAAGTTGTCCTGCTCAAGGGCTTCCAGGTGACGCAAGCTGATCTTGGTGACTGCGGTGATGTCTTCGAGTGCGATGCCGCGGGAGAGCCGCTCCATGCGCAGATCTTCGCCAAAGGTACCCATCATTCGACAGAAACGGTTCAGGTTCTCAGCCTGACCCTACCCTTTTTCACCATAAACCCGGCTTCGGCTCCGGTCAAAAGAAATCCATCATTTCCCCTTTCTTTTCATGGAAGTGCAGATTTTTCCCAATTGGGACGGCCGGCAGTCTCCAGAAAGGCGGCCGCTGCCGGAAGCCGTCTTGCGCGGAAACGAAGATCCGTCCGGGAGGGCGATTTCCGTCTCCGGCGGCGGAATTGCCCGGCGGGGAAGCACGGTGCGCGGCCGGAATGCGGCCGGGCTGATACCCTAAGAAAAAGGGATCGCAAGCAAAGGCCCCACCCACGGAGCTGTCATCGGGAATGAGCAAGCTAATTTTCGCCAATCTGCTGCATCGCCCGGTCCGCTCCCTGATCAGCGTCCTGGCGGTGGCCACTGAAGTTGTCATGATGCTGACCATCATTGCCATCATGATGGGGCAGTTAACCGGTCAAAAGCGAATGAACAACGGCATTGGCGCCGATCTGCTTGTCCGTCCGGGCAACGATACGTTTCTGAATGGGGTCAGCGGGGCTCCCATGCCCATCAAGCTCACCAAGGTCTTTCGTCAGTTACCGCACGTTACCGTGGTTTCGCCGGTGATCACCAACCTGTCGATGAGCGACGGGCTGGAGGTGCTGTGGGGCATTGATTACCCCAGCTACAGCCAGCTGAGCCCCTTTGTCTTTCTCTCCGGTGGGCCGATGAAAGGCCCCTACGACGTGATCGTGGACGATGTCTACGCCAAGACCGGCAAGGGGCATCAAGTGGGCGACACGATCGAGATCTTCAAGCACCCCTTCCGCATTACCGGCATCTTCGCCCACGGCAAGGGCGGGCGCAAGCTGATTTCCATCAACACGCTGGGGGCCCTGATGGGTTCGGAGGGCAAGGCGTCGGTCTTTTACCTGAAGGCGGACAATCCGAAAAACGACGACCTCATCATCAACGAAATTCACGCGACGCCGGGCCTCGAAGACTACAAGGTCATGACCATGGACGAGTGGTATTCCCTGCTCACGCCGGACCACATTCCGGCATTGAACACTGCCATTCGGGTGGTCATCGGCATTGCGGTCATTATCGGCTTCCTGGTGATCTTCCAGTCGATGTACACCTCCGTGCTCGAGCGGACGCGGGAGATCGGCATTCTCAAATCGATGGGCGCATCGAAGCTGACCATTGTCAACGTGGTGTTGGGCGAGACCGCTCTGCTGGCAACCGCCGGAGTGGTGGTGGGTGTGGGAATCTCCTTTGCCGTCAAGTCTTTCCTGGCGCACCGCTTCCCCACGCTCTACCTGGATATGGGCTCGGTGTGGGTGCTGCGGGGCGCGCTCATTGCCTTTGCCGGTTCGCTCTGTGGCGCTTTGTACCCGGCCTGGCTGGCTGCCCGCAAGGATCCCATCGACGCGCTGGCCTATGAATGACGAGGAGTGGATTCGCGCCGGAGGGTTGCGCTGCGGCGCAGGAGGGCGCGATGGTTCCCTTCCGTGATTTTTCGTTTCCGACGGATGAGCTCCAAAAAGAAGCCGCCGGGAAGGCGCGGTTCCTGTTGTGGCCCTAGTAAACTGGATTCGTTCGCACGGGATTCTCATGAAGAAACTTGCCATCGGCATCTACGCCGCCATCACCTTCGCTCTCCTGGTCTGGGGTTTTTACCAGGCCATCTATGTCGCCCCCCTCGACGCCATGCAGGGCGAGATCTATCGCATCATCTTCTACCACGTGCCCTCGGCGATGGTCGCCTTTCTGTTTTTCGCCATCTCGCTGGCCGGCTCGATCAGCTATCTGGCCTTGCGCCGCAATCATCCGAACCGGGCGCAGGCCGCCGACGCCTGGGCGCTGGCCGGGGCCGAGGTGGGCGTGGTCTTCTGCACGGTGGTGCTGATCACCGGGCCCATCTGGGGGCGGCGCGCCTGGGGCATCTGGTGGACATGGGATGCGCGGCTGACGACCACTCTCGTCCTCTGGCTGATTTACGTCAGCTACCTGTTGCTGCGGCGCTTTGCCGCCGGTCCGCAGATGCAGACGATGGCCGCCGTGCTGGGCATCTTCGGCGCTCTCGACGTGCCGATCGTTTACATGTCGAACCGCTGGTGGCGCACTCAGCACCCGGCACCGGTTTTTGGCGGCGCGCAGGGCTCCGGGATGAGCCATTCCATGCTGATTCCTTTCCTTTGGAACATTGTTGCCTGGCTGGCCTGGGGTCTGCTGATTCTTGTGCTCCGCTACCAGGTCGAGCGCCAGCATCAGCGCTTCGCCGC
>JBMFHN010000213.1:0-3669 GCA_049976805.1 Occallatibacter sp.
TGGAAGGGTTAATGGCGGAGAGAGGGGGATTCGAACCCCCGGTAGAGCTTTAGACCCTACAACGGTTTAGCAAACCGCCGCCTTCAGCCACTCGGCCATCTCTCCATGCCTGTGTGCGATTATAACGAAATTTTCGTATCTGTGTGCCACACACTCTTTTCCGACACAAGACGAGCCTCGAGGGTCGGTCGTGCTGGGGGCGTGAAGATCGTAAGCCTTCGGGCACCGCCCCCCTCGAACGGAAGAAGATGAGCTTGAAGCCCACCCCTCTCGCAGGTTTTTCGCTCCGTCTCCGAATTGGCCCTGCGGCACAAGGCGGCGCCGGTCGAAGGTGAAATTGCTGGCTTGCTGCCGGAGACGGCTTGTGAGCGGTAAAGCGAGTGGATGCGTCAATTGACTGAGTTCGATGTGCAAACCAAAATCCTGGAACGTCGTCTCCAGACTCCTTTGGGCTGGCCGGGAAAAGCTTGAATCGCCGCGCCGGACGCAACAGGGGTCTGTCGTGATCTCAGGCGGTAGAATAACAATCGAACAGAATTGGCGTTGCGGGTCATCATGGACGGAATCTCCGGTGTGTAGTCAGGATGCTTTCCGCTCATCGGCTCCAGATCGCCGCAGAGGTTGAAGATGAATTCTTTGAACGTATTGCTGAGAATTTCAATTCCGGCGATTCTGCTGGCCGCGGCAGCCGCGGCGCCGGCGGCGCAGTTGGCCACGGATGCGCGCACTGCGATTCCGTATGACGTGCAACAGTTGGTGGCCGTCGATTACCAGACCATGCAGAACTCGACCGCGGCCATGAACCTGCGCAACCGCGTGATGCCTCCCGAACTCAAGCGCTTCGAAGATGCGCTGAATAAATCCGGATTGAACGAAAACCACGACGTTGATGTGCTGGCTTTTATCCTCTTCCGTCCCCAGGCAGATGACGCCGACCGGCTCGATACAGTCAGCATCGCCGAGGGGCAGTTTCCCGTGCAGGAGATACTGGCCAACTTTCGCAAGGAAAGGCTGAAGCCGGAGCTGGTGCGCACCAACAGCGTGTATCCGCTGGCCAAAACCGGCATGGTGGTTTGCTTTGTCGATCCTTCGACGATGGTGTTTGGCGATTCCGGCGCGGTTCGAAGGGCCCTCGACGCACGGGACGGCATGAGTCCCAACATGCTGAGCAACGGTCCGATGATGAATGCCATGAAGACCGTGGACAGTGAGCCGTTATGGAGCATCCTGGATCAGAAAGGCACCCAGACCATGATGCGCCAGGTGCTCGGCGAGGCAGGTTCGGTGACCGACTTAAGCACTGTCAGCAAGCGTTTGTTGGGTTCCTGGTATTCGATGGATTTCCAGCACGGCGTCCAGTTCGACCTGACCATCTCGACCGGAGACTCCTTTGCGGCTGCCACCGTCTCATCCCTTCTGTCGGCGGCGCTGGTCATCCAGAAGATGAGTGGTACGGATGCCGAAAAGCAGGCGCTCAGCGCCACCTCCATCACTTCCAACTCCGGACTGCTGTCGGTTCATTTCGCCACCAGTGATGACCAGTTCAACAGCCTGCTCACGTCCCCGCTTTTCCAGAGCATGGTGCACTGAGTCTTCCTGCGGATGGGCCGCGCCGACTCTCCCGCGGCGCATGACGGTGGGAGCTTGCGAGTGTCCGAGTGATGGAAAGGCGGTTTCCCAGAGCAAAATTCCGCACCGGCACGGCTTTGACCCGTGGCGGTGCGGAGCGGCCCCGGTTCAACCTGTTCTTGCCGCTTTCGCTGACAGATTGAAGATCTCTTCCTCCTCCCCGTAATCACTCCTGTTGTTGCCGCAATACGCCTGGTTCCGTCCATTTTGCTTGGCCCGGTAGAGCGCCTTGTCGGCCAGTTCGATCAAATTGAAAGCGTGCAGGCCAAACTGGGGTGTTGCGGTCGCGCAACCAATCGAGATGGTGACGATTCCGGCGGGGTTGCTGCGATGCGGCAGCCCGCGATGGCGCACCGCCTCACAGATTTCATTGGCCACCTGGCAGCCGCCTTCGATGGTCGTATTGGGCAGGATGGCGATAAACTCTTCTCCGCCGAAGCGCGCCACCATGTCTCCGGGCCGTGCGAGCACATCCTGGCATGCCTCGGCAATCTGCTTCAGACAACTGTCGCCGCGCATATGGCCGTACGTATCGTTGTAGAACTTGAAGAGATCCGCGTCGATCATCAGAAGGGTGAGCGGCTGACGTTCGCGCAACGCCCGTCGCCACTCGCATCCGAGGTATTGATCGAAGCGGCGCCGGTTGGCCAGGCCGGTCAACCCGTCGGTCAGGGCCAGCATCTCCACGGCCCGGTAAGCTTCCTGAAGCTGTATCTCGGCGCGTTTGCGCTCACTGATGTCCCGAACCGTATTCAGAATTCCGGAACGTGCGCCTGTCTCCGGATCGCGCACCACCCGCAGGGCGGCTTCCACCCACACATAGTCCCCGTTCTTTTTCCGGATCCGGAGCTCGATCAGGCCATCATCCACGCTGGAGTGCAGATCGCGCAGCATCGCCTCGACCTTGGGCAGATCCTGTGGATGGACCATCTCCAGACTGTGATGGTGCAGCATTTCTTCCCGATTCCATCCGCACAGGCCTTCGCCCGACGCCGAAACATACGATCGCTTCCCGTGAAAGTCGGCGATGATGATCACGTCGCGGGAGTTTTCCGTAACCAGTTGATGCAGGCTGGCCATCTGCCGAAGCCTTCGTTCGGTCATCTTCTGGCGTTCGATGACCACGGAGATGCCATAGAGAATGAAGACGCCAGCCGCGACAAGCAGTTGCAGATGAAGAAACGGATTGGAGTGGTGATTGATCCCGATGGCCGCAAGCGGGCCTTCACCGTGTCCGGTATACCAGCATGCCGTGGCGGCGATCTCCAGCAGCGCCACGGCGGCTTGACCAAGGTCGACATGAAGCGCAACGACGACCAGAATCGGATACATCAGAAAGACGAGTGGAACCGTATCCTGCGAGAAGGCTGCGAGGGCGGCGACGGCCGTCAGCGCCAGATACATCCAATCCTGGCGCCACAGCCGCGGCTTCCGAAAATTCGTTTGAAAAATGGCCACGAAAATCGGTGTGAAGATCGCCAGGCCCAGGCAATCGGCAATCGCCCAATTCAGAAACGCATCCAAAGGCGGGATGGGCAGCCAGAATCCTGCCATCCAGGCGTAAAGCGACGCCGTCAGAACAGGCGCTGAGAGAACCGCAAATCCAAGGAAACGCTCAAGATAGACAGGATCCGCGAAACGGGGAAGCGCGGCTGAGCGCCGGCGCAACAGACGGGCGGCAATCAGGACTTCAGCCATGTGGAGCAGGTTCAACAGCAGTCCCATCCTCCACGGCTCATGAAGAAGCACGCCGCCCAGTTCCATGGCCAGAAAGCCGGAGAGCAGATAGCCAGGCCAGCGCCATCGGGGCGCCAGCAGCAGGTACGCAAGCAGCATTCCGTTGGCGGGCCAGATCAGCTCGCCACCGCTTCCATTGCGCCGCAAGAAACCGACGAAGACCGTGGCCAGCAGAATGAAGAAAAAACAGACGGGAAGGCGCAGGACATGTCCTTTCGTCCGCAACCACCGCCGGGAAAGACGGTGATTCCTGCTTCCGCACTCTGCGCTCACTTCCGATTCCCCTGGCCCGTATATCGGTAG
>JBMFHN010000214.1:0-1398 GCA_049976805.1 Occallatibacter sp.
GCGGCAACAGGTGCAAAAGCCCTTGCACTCTTCCCGTGGCCTAGAATTCAAAAACCCGCGTAAAAAGCACACTTTTACAGATTCTCGTCAAGAGCCGCCTTTTCATCATCGGCGAAGATCGGGCGCGGCCGGTAGGGAATCGGCTTGGCCGGGTCCGAGACGTACTGGTCATAGGGAGACGCGGCCGCATCCGGCGCGGAGAACGACAGCTTTCCTCTGGCCAGGAGGTAGAGCGGGCGGGAAGTATACGCGCAACCTTTCTTGCAACTCAGCGGCCAGTGGGAGAAGCGGTCCCAGTGGTTTTCGCCGGTGTTATAGATGAGCACCGGAGGCGTGTTGGCTCGCGGCGCGCCGTCCTTCAGGTACTGATTGAAGAACGGCAGCAGCACGTCGCGGCGGAACTGCTCGGCCGTGTCGCCGTCCCAGCGCAGCGGCCCCAGCGAGAAACCCTGGTAGTTCACCTGGCTGTGCCGCCACGGGCCCATCACCAGGTAATTCATGTCGTTGTTCTTGTCCTTCGGCTCGACGGCCTCGTAGCAGTGGATCGCGCCCCACATGTCCTCCTGGTCCCAGAGCCCCTGCAGCCACATCACGGGAACCTTCAGCGGCACCCGGGCCATGATCCTGTCCAGAGCCTGATCCTGCCAGAAGGCGTCGTAAGCCGGGTGCTGGTCGATCTTGCGCCAGAAGGGAAGTTGCTGCTCGCCGCCATAGCGCGCGAAATCGCCGGCCGACCCCTGTTCGAGAAAGTTGGTGTAGTCGTCGTAGTTGAGCCGCGGAATCTCCTTTCCTCGGCTGCGCCCCGTGGTCTGGTCGGTAAAGTAGTCCAGATTGACCTGGCGAAAGGCGCCGTAGTGGAACCAGTCGTCGCCCATCCAGCCATCGACCATGGGGCTCTCCGGCGCGGCCACCTTCAGCGCCGGATGCGGGTCAATCAGCGCCATCACCACCGTGAATCCCTCGTAGGAGGAGCCGATCATGCCGACCTTGCCGTTCGACTCGGGCACGTGCTTGATCAGCCAGTCGATCGTGTCCCAGGCGTCGGTGGTGTCGTTGGGGCCGTTGGGGTTCAGCGGTCCGGTGGGCGGCGGGGTCATCACGTACGTGCCCTCGGAGCCGTACTTGCCGCGCACGTCCTGGAAGACGCGGATGTAGCCGGCCCGGACGAAGACGTCGTCGCCCTCGGGCAGTTCGTCCAGCATGTAGGGCGAATTGCTGCGCGCGGCGCGGCGGGCGGCGTCGTAGGGCGTGCGCGTCAGCAGGATCGGCGCGCTCCGGGCGCCTTTGGGAATCACGATCACGGTGTAGAGCTTCACGCCGTCGCGCATGGGAATCATCACCACCCGCTTGATGTAGTTGTAATCCGTTCTGGGCGGGATGAACTTCGCCGGAATATCG
>JBMFHN010000214.1:1408-3570 GCA_049976805.1 Occallatibacter sp.
ATCGGACGTCATGGCCGGCATCTGCGCCTGCGCGGCAATCGAGAAAAAGACCAGTGCGAGCGCGGCGGCCGCGCAGCGGCGAGGCAGGGTCATCCCTCTTTCCTTCCCTGAGCCGGCCTGGAGGTGCGGTGCCCGCAGATGATGTTCACGATCATCGCGGAAACGGAGGCCGATCGTTGAGCAGTATAGCAGCCGGCTGAATCTTCGTTGCGTATCTGGCCGCGGCAGCCGTTCCGGATCGGTCCTGGATTCGCCGGGCGAGGGTTGAGGCCGGAAGGCATGGCTTGAGAAGCTGTGCAAGTGGAGGCTTTTGCGCCTACAATGGGGAACGAAATGGCCAAGGCGAAGGAACGAATATTCGAGATTGCGTGTCCGGACTGCGGGGCGATGCTGAAGATCGATGCGGTCACGGGACTCGTGGTGAGCCATACTCCGGCGCCGCGCAAGCGGACCTTCGAGGACCTGGAGACGGCGGCCCAGGCCATGCGCGAGCACGACGAGCGCAAGGAGTCGATCTTCCGCCAGTCGGTTGAGGCGGAGAAGAACAAGGAAGATCTCTTCGAGAAGAAGTTTGCCGAGGCGTTGCGCAAGGCGAAGGATGCCCCGGCGGGCAAGCCGCTGCGTGAGTTTGACCTGGATTGAAGACGCTCCGACGCGGAGCCTGGCGGGAGGCTGTGCGAGAAACCGGGGCGGGTCAATCATTTTACGGTGGGCGAAGGGCGATCTGGGGCATACTGATGACGCCGCCCCGGGGCGCGCATTGATTGAGCCCCGGAAGGGAAGGAGAGAAGCATGACGATCGTTCCACTTTCCAAACCAGGAAACGACTCTGCGGCGATGCCGGCCACTCCAGACTTTGGAAGCCTGTGCGGAACCGGATTGGCCGCAGGTGGAACCCTGATGGCTGCCGGTTTGCTGCTGCTGCTGGGCGAGCGCCGCGCCGGGATGGTGGCCGCCGCTTCCGGTACAGCCCTGGCTTTGCTGGATCAGCAGCAGACGTTGCGCACCTGGTGGAATGCTCTGCCTGTCTATATTGACCAGGTGCAGGACGTTCTGGGCCGGGTGCAGGATGCCCTCAACGAGGTTTCCGAGAAGCGCGAGGCGCTGCACCGGGTGTTGGCCCGATAGAGACGGAAACGGGATTACGACGACCCGTTGAAACTGCAGGCTCCGCTTGCGGAACGATCTTTTGAACTCGACTGGGCGGGCGCTCAGCGCCGGGATCAAAGATCGTTTCATGCCGCGAGAGAGAGTGTGGGTGCCTGTGACCCGGCGCCGCGAACTCGGTTGGCCATGGCGGCGGTCGTGGTCAAGCCGATTCCGTTGATCCCATGATCTTCAGCCTCTTGCCGCAGAGAGCGAGGATGCCCGCCCTGACGCCCTGTCGGTACCGTTTCATGGAATCCGGCCTGCGCGGATCTGGAGCCGGCGCTGCCGGCTGGTTTGCTTTCCATTCGCGGGGTTGTGCGCACCCGTTTCCCCGGCTGTCGTGGAAATCGGATCCGGCGGAACGTGTTTCAGAATCCCAGCTGCCGGCGGCCGGCCGGGCTGATGCGGTGAGGCGTCCATTGCGGTTCCCAGACGAGATCGACCTCGACCTTGCTGATCTCGGGAATGCCCGCCAGACGGTTGTGGACCTGTTCGAGGATGAGTCCGCTGGCCGGGCAATGCGGGTTGGTCAGCGTCATGGTCACCTTGACCCACTGGCGGGGCCAGGCGGGCGTCGAGTCGGGATCTGAACCGGTGGTGACCGCGTAGATCAGGCCCAGATCCACCAGATTCAGCTTGACCTCGGGGTCAAAGCAGTCGCGCAGCGCAGTGAGGATTCCGGCTTCGGAAAGCATGGGCTATTTCTTCCGCTCGACCAGGTAACGGGCGACGGCTTTCAGCCCGTCGGCGCGGGCGCCGTAGAAATCGAGTGCTGCCAGCGCCTCTTCGAGCAGGCGGGCGGCGTCGCGGCGACTCTGTTCAATGCCGTATACCGCCGGCCAGGTAGCCTTTTCCGTGGCCTGATCCTTGCCCGCGGTCTTGCCGAGCTGGGCCGAATCCACGGTCCTGTCCAGAATGTCGTCCACAATCTGGAAGGCCAGTCCGGCCTTGCGGCCGAACCGGTCCAGGCGGGCCTCATCCTCGGCCGTGGCGCCGGCATAGACACCGCCGGC
>JBMFHN010000215.1:0-3537 GCA_049976805.1 Occallatibacter sp.
GCCGGGGATCGTCTTGCGCGTGTCCAGCACATGCGCGTGCGTGCCCTGAATGGCATCCACGAACCGCCGCGTCTGCGTGGCGACGCCGCTCATGTGCTGCAGGAGGTTCAGGATCACGCGCTCGCAACTGAGCAGGGCGCGCGCGTTGTGACGGATGACGGCCAGCACCTGGTTCTCGCGGACGCGCACGCCGTCAAAGATCTCCGGGTGGCTGACGACCTCGAAACGGGTCTGTGCCGTGGCGTGCTTGTCGAGACGCGCAAAAATCTCGAAGAAACGGGGCACGGCTCCCAGACCGCAGACCACCATCTCCTGGCGGGCGACGATGGATGCCGAGGCACGCAGGCCGGAATCGATGGTGAGGTGAGTCGTGGTGTCGGCGGCAGCCTTGTCTTCGATCAAGGCCCGTTCCAGAAATGCGTCGATGCGGCTGTTCTTCCAATCCATGGTTTCTGTTCCTGTGCAATCATTCGGACGACAATGCGTGCAACGCGGCACGGGCTTTTTCCAGCAGCAGCCGCGTCTCCGCCTCCTGTTTTTTCAATCCCTCGACCACCTGCGCCGGGGCTTTGGCCAGAAATCCTTCGTTCGCCAGCTGCCGCTCGGCGGCGGCAATGCCTTTTTCGTACTTGGCAATGTCCCTTGTCAAGCGCTCGCGCTCGGCGGCCACGTCGATGGTACGCTCGTAGATCACGGCCACCTCAGTGGGGCCGTATGCGCTCCATGCGAGACTTGAGAACCGTCCTCCCGCATCTCGATCTGCATAAGGGACATACTCGACGTCTGAAGCCTGCGAGAGTTTCATCACAATGTCGCAATTCTTCTCTGCTATGCCGGAGTTGCAAAACTCGCTTGCCCACCTTGTTACCTTGACAGACACCTTTATGTTTTCTGGAACGCCAAGCTCTTTTCTCCGAGCGCGAATTCCGTAGATAACATTCTTCAGATAGAACATATGTTCCAAGACAGGGGCTAATTCAGGAACAAAACCAGCCTGCGGATACCGCGCCAGCGCGATCGACTTCTCCGGTGGATTGCCGTCGTAGACCGCCTGCCACAGCTCTTCGGTAAGAAACGGCATAAAGGGAGAGAGCAGGCGCAGGGACGCCTCAAAGACCTGCAGCAGCGTGGTGAGCGCGGCTTTGGTTCCGGCCAGCCGCGCATCCCGCTGACTCGCTGACTCGCCGTCTCGCTGACTCGCTTCAAAATCCAGCCGCAGCTTGACGATCTCCAGATACCAGTCGCAGAAGCTGCCCCAGAAAAACTGGTAGATCGTGTTGGCCGCGTCATCGTAGCGGTAGTTTTCAAGAGACTGGTTGACCTTGGCCGCGGCGGCGTTGAACTCGGCGACGATCCAGCGGGCTTCCAGCGGCGCGTCTTCAGAAACGCTCGGCATACCGCCCAGCACGGCGGGATCGACCGTAATGCCAATCTCGGCTGCGCGGTCCACGTTCATAAACAGGAACCGCGCCGCGTTCCAGATCTTGTTGGCGAAGGCGCGGTAGCCTTCGGTGCGGGCCACGTTGAAGGCGATGTCGGTGCCGGGCGAGGCCATCGAGGCCAGGGTGAAGCGGACCGCGTCGGTGCCGTACTGCTCAACAATCTCGATGGGGTCAAGGACGTTGCCCTTGGTCTTGGACATCTTTTCGCGGTTGGCGTCGCGCACCAGGGCGTGGATGTAAACCTCGCGGAAGGGAACCGAGTCCGCAAGCGAGCGCTTCGACCCGTCGGGCATGGGCACATCCTCGGCAAACCAGCAGCCGAGCATGATCATGCGCGCAACCCAGAAGAAGAGGATGTCAAAGCCGGTGACGAGAAGACTGGTCGGATAGAAGGCGTCAAAATCGGCGCGGTTCCCGGCGGCAAGATTCGGCCAGCCGAAGACCGAGACCGGCAGCAGGCCGGAGGAAAACCAGGTGTCCAGAACGTCGGTCTCCTGCGTGATCCGGGCCGAGCCGCAATGGGAGCAAGCCGTGGGATCGACGCGGGCAACGGTAACCTGATGACACTCCGGGCAATGCCAGGCGGGGATGCGATGGCCCCACCAGAGCTGGCGCGAGATGCACCAGTCGTGGATGTTCTCCATCCACTCGAAGTAGGTCTTCTCGTACATCTCCGGCGTGAAATGGATGTGCTTCGCGCGGACCGCATCCTTGGCCTTGTCCGCCAGTGGCTGAATCCGGATGAACCACTGCGTGGAGAGGCGCGGCTCGATGACCGTCTTGCAGCGGTCGCAGTGGCCCACATTGTTGATGTGATCCCTGATGCCGGCCAGCAGGCCCTGCTCTTCGAGATCGGCAAGGACGCGCTTGCGGGCCGCGTAACGGTCGAGTCCGGCGTATGCGCCGCCTTCGGCGTTGATCTTGCCTTCCGCGTCCATGATGTTGATCGACGGCAGATGGTGGCGCTCGCCGAGAGCAAAGTCGTTGGGGTCGTGGGCGGGAGTAACCTTCACTGCGCCGGTGCCGAAGTCGCGGCTGACCCACTCGTCCAAAATAATCGGAATTTCGCGCCCGGCCAGCGGCAGGCGGAGTTTCCTGCCGTGCAAGTGAAGATAGCGCTCGTCCTGGGGATGGATGGCCACGGCCACATCGCCCAGCATGGTCTCCGGGCGGGTTGTCGCCACAGAGAGAAATTCACCGGTGTCTTTGCCTTTCGCATCAACAACCGGGTAGCGAATCTCCCATAAGTGGCCCTTTTGTTCCTCATGGACCACTTCCAGGTCACTGACGGCCGTCTGGCAGCGCGGGCACCAGTTGACGATGTAGGCGCCGCGATAGATCAGACCCTGCTCATGCAGGCGGACGAAGGCCTCGCGCACGGCGACGGAGAGGTGCTCATCCATGGTGAAGTACTCGCGCTGCCAGTCGACCGAGGCGCCCAGCCGCTTCATCTGGTCGAGGATCGCGCCCCCGGTCTGGCGCTTCCACTCCCAGACGCGCTCGACGAACTTCTCGCGGCCCAGCTGCTGGCGGCTCACACCTTCGGCCGCCAACTGGCGCTCGACCATCATCTGCGTGGCGATGCCGGCATGATCCGTACCGGGCAGCCACAGGGCGCGGTGGCCCGTCATGCGGCGCCAGCGAACCAGAATGTCCATCTCCGTCTGGTTGAGCATATGCCCCATGTGCAGACGGCCGGTGACGTTGGGCGGCGGCAGGAGAATGGTGAACGATGGGCTGTCCAAACCCAGGTTTCCGGCCTTCGAGGCAGGCGTGGGCTGGGAAAAAATCCGCTCGCTCACCCAGTATTCGGCCCAGTGATCTTCAAGGCCGGTGGGATCGTAGGCTTTCGGCAGTTCGTGGGGCATATTTTTTTCAAGTGAGCCCCGGCAATTTACGAAAAACTCCACTCTTGAGAGGGTTTCGAGGTGGGGACCACCCCTCACTTTAGCAGATGGAGAGCTTCGTGTCCGGCCCCGCCGACAGCAGACCGCGCGGCTCACCGGACTCGGCGCAAGCCGCGCGGTCTGTCTGGAGCCCGCCTTAGTCAAAATGGAGTGACCGGTCCAATGCGCTGACCGTGGGTTAGGCTGTG
>JBMFHN010000216.1:0-3537 GCA_049976805.1 Occallatibacter sp.
GGAGCGCTATGTGAGCTTCCAGCGCATCTCGCTCACCTTCCGCAAAAAGCTGGTGGCTTCGCTGATCTACCCGGGCGTGCTTTTAACGCTGGTCATCGGGCTGATGATCTTCATGTTTGTGTTTGTGGTGCCGCAGTTCGCGGTGCTCTATGACGAAATCGGGTCGAAGCTGCCCACGATGACCGTCGATCTGCTCCGCTTCGGCAAGTTTCTGCACCACAACCTGCCGTGGATTGCGCTTTTCCTGACGGGCACGGTCTTTGGCTGCTACCGCTTCTCCGTCACGGAGCGGGGACGCGACCTCATCGATGGGGCTCGTGTCCGGCTGCCCCTGTTTGGCAAGATCTGGCTGCGCTATCAGGTGGCGCTGCTCGCGCGCACACTTTCCACCCTGCTGACAGGGGGGCTGTCGCTGGTGCCGTCGCTGGAAACCGCCGCCCGCTCGATCTCCTCGCGCCGGGTTTCGAAGGCGGTTCTGAGCTCGATCTCCACGGTCCGCGAGGGCCGGAGCCTGGCCGATGCCCTCACCCAGGCCCGGATCTTTCCCGATCTGGCCACCGAGATGATCTCCGTGGGCGAGCAGACCGGCGCTTTGCCGCAGATGCTCAATTCTGTGGCCGAGTTTTTCGAGGAAGACGTTTCCACGGCGCTGACCGCCGCGCTGGCTCTGATCGAGCCGGCGATTCTGATCGTGATGGGCGTGGTGGTGGTCTTCATTCTCATCTCGCTTTATCTGCCCATTTTTTCGATGGGGCAGATGGCCGGAGGTCAGGGATAAGCGATGGCTGACGCGCTGCAAACCCCTCCGTCCGCTGTTCTGCTTCCCGCCGGAGCCGAGGTTCCGGGCAGTCCGCAGGAACGGGCCCGGGCCGAACTGCTGGCCGAGCGCTATTGCGCCGAGTTCGTGGATCTGAAGAACTTCCGGATTCAGCATGAGTTGCTGCGCACGGTTCCGGTCGAGCTGATGTTCCGCTATAACTTTGTACCGATCGAGCAGAAACCCGACGCGCTGGTGATTGCTGTCAGCGACCCTTCGCGGCTGATGGTGCTCGACGAAATCGCCGGTCTTCTCGGACAGCGCATCGAACCGCGCGTGGCCACGCTGTCGCAGATCACCGAACTGCTGAAGAAGACCGAGCAGTCGCAGCGCGTGCTGGACGAGGCCAGCGAGGGGCTGACCTTCGATGTGCTGACCGGCGACGAAAACTCCGAAGAGAACATCTCCATCGAGAAGCTGACCTCGGAGGAGGACATCAGCCCGATCATCCGTCTGGTGGATACAACCATCTTCACGGCTCTCGAACGGCGCGCCTCTGATATTCACATCGAAACCTACGACGACTCGCTGCACGTCAAGTACCGCATTGACGGCGTGCTGCAGGAGGCCATGGCTCCAATCGCCCGGGAGCATCACACCACCATCCTGTCGCGCATCAAGATCATGAGCGAGCTGGACATTGCCGAGCGCCGCGTTCCCCAGGACGGCCGCTTCCGGGTCCGCTACAAAGGCCGCCTGATCGACTTCCGCGTCTCCATCATGCCGACGATCTACGGTGAAAATGCCGTCCTGCGCGTGCTTGACAAGGAGTCGATGAGCGAGAAGTTCCATCATCTGACGCTGGATGTGGTGGGTTTTGCCGAGGAGGATCTGCGCCGTTTCCGCGCTTATATCCGCGAGCCCTACGGCATGGTGCTGGTGACCGGGCCGACCGGCTCCGGCAAGACCACCACCCTCTACGCCGCGTTGAACGAGATCAAGAGTGACGAGGACAAGATCATCACCATCGAGGATCCGGTCGAGTACCAGATTCGCGGCATCACGCAGATTCCGGTCAACGAGAAGAAGGGACTGACCTTCGCCCGCGGTCTGCGTTCGATCCTGCGCCATGACCCGGACAAGATCCTGGTGGGCGAGATTCGCGACCAGGAGACGGCGCAGATTGCCATCAATTCGGCGCTGACCGGCCACCTGGTCTTCACCACCGTGCATGCCAACAACGTGGTGGACGTGCTGGGCCGGTTTCTGAATATGGGTGTCGAGGCGTACAACTTTGTTTCCGCGCTCAACTGCATTCTGGCGCAGCGGCTGGTGCGCACCATTTGCGAACACTGCGCGCATACCGTCACGTACGGCGATGCGGAGCTGGAGGCCAGCGGCCTGGATCCGGCCGAGTGGCGCGGCTTTGGCTTTCGCGAGGGCGCCGGCTGCATCGAGTGCGGCGGCACCGGGTACCGCGGCCGCACGGCAATTCACGAATTGCTGGACTTGACCGATCATGTTCGCGAGATCATTCTTGCCAAAAGGCCCACCTCGGAGATCCGCAAGGCGGCGCAGAAAGAAGGCATGAGCTTTCTGCGCGAGTCGGCGATCGACCGTGTCCGCCGCGGCGTGACCACGCTCAAGGAGATCAACAAGGTGACCTTCATCGAGGCGTCCCGATAGTGAAATCGATCTTCCGTCATCTTCAATTCGGTCCCCGGGCCGGCGGCCGCCCGCCGGTGGCTGTGGAGCTGTCGCCCGGAGGCGTGCTGGCGGCCGTTTCCGCGGGACCGGGCCAGGCACCGGCCAGCGCCTATGAGCCTTTGCCGCAGGGATCGCTCGTGCCTGGCATTGCCGAGACGAATCTGCGTGCGCCGGAGGCTGTCGCCAACGCGATTCGCGCCGCCCTCGGCCAGCTTGCGCCGCGTAGCCGGGCTCTCACGCTGATTCTGCCCGACAACGTGGTTCGCGTCTTTCTGCTGGACTTCGATTCGTTGCCCGCCCGGGCGGCCGAGGCCGTCCCGATTCTGCGTTTCCGGCTGCGTAAGATGGTTCCCTTCGACGTGGAGCGCGCCGGGGTCGGCTATCAGATCCTGGTCGAGGGCAAAACGGAGTGCAAGGCGCTGGCGGCGGTGATTCCTGCTCCGGTGCTGGAGGAGTATGAAAACCTTGTGCGCCAGGCGGGCTACGAGCCAGGAGCCGTACTGTCGTCCAGTCTGGCTGCCCTGGCGGCGATTGACTCGACCGACCCCGTGCTGGTCGCCAGCCTGAGCGCGCAGACGCTGACCACCTTGATTGCGCAGGGCCAGAACCTGCTGCTCTACCGCACGCTTGAACTGCCTGGCGATCGGGGCCGGTGGATCGAGGAGCTTCGGCGCGGAGTCAGAATGGCCGCGGCCTATTATGAGGATCGTCTTGGGGTCTGTCCCAGTCTTCTTTACTACGCCGGAGCAGGAAGGGATGGCATCGGTGCGGCCGAAGAGTTTGCCCGCCTGCTCGACGGAACCGGTCCGTCCGGCTTTGCGGTTGCCGATCTTTCTCCCCGGCCCGCGTCCGGAGCGGCGAACCCGCAGGGGAACCAGATCAGCCTGGCCGGAGTGACCGGCGCGCTGGCGGGAGTCGCCTGAGCCATGCGCATTTCTGTCAATCTTGCCACCCATCCTTACGCCGATCTTGGGCCGGTTCTCAAGCGCCTGCGCATCGCCATGGCGGGGCTGGCCTTTGTGGCTGCCGGGCTGGGTTTCGGTCTGCGCGGCCTTCACCATCGGGCCGACCAG
>JBMFHN010000217.1:0-3532 GCA_049976805.1 Occallatibacter sp.
CGTTGCCGCTCAGAGCCAGCTGAGAGTGCAGCAGAAGACCGGCAACGGTGGATTTCAACTCGGTTTCAATCGCGGCGGCGGCGGCCCGGTGGGCCAGCGCCTGCTCCCGTTCGCGGCGGCGCAGAGCGGCGCGGATCTCGCGCGTCAGCCGGGCGGCGCCGGCCAGGGCGAAGTTGATCTGCAGCGGAATGGCCAGCCCGGCGCGCTCCCAAATCGCCTCGGCCGCAGCCGGATCACACTCGGCGATGCTCTCGTCCACCACCACGACGGCAAACTCTGCGCGCCGCATCGCCGTCAGCGCGGCCCGGCGCCCTTCGGCCACCTCGACCTCCATGCCCAGCTGCGCCCCCACCACCGCGGCGCAATTGCGTGCGCCCTCAATTCCGGTCACAATCAGAATGCTCATCTTCAGCTCCTCATTGCCCCGTTCTTGCCCTGAGCGGGGAGTTCCATGATTTTTGCGGTTGTCTTTTGTCCTTGTTTCTCATCCCCGGCGGGGGTTCACCGATGCTTTCCTTCCGCATCCGCCGGCGAGGTTTCAAGGCGTGGTTCTGCCTGCGGCCTCCCGCCTCCGGTTCCATTCCGTGAGCCTTCCCGTGAGCGCTCGACGGTACAGTTGATCCGGCTGGGGCCGAAGATCTCATTCCTCCTGAAGCGGATCGGAAATCCCGTATTCCTTGAGCTTGCGATAGAGGGTGGTCTTGCCGATGCCCAGCAGCCTGGCAGCCTGCAGCTTGTCGCCGTTGAGGGTGCGAATGGCTCCCAGAATGGCCTGACGCTCCAGCTCGGCCAGGGGAACCAACGGCGGCTGGCCGCCATCGCCCTCAACCGGTTCCTTGCCGGCCGTGGCCGCGCGCCGCGCCTCCAGCCCCTGCTGCTGCAGCTGCGTGGGAAGGTCTCCCAGGTGCAGCACAGGACCGCTCGAAAGCGCGCAGGCCCGTTCGATGGAGTTCTCGAGCTCCCGGACGTTGCCCGGCCAGTCGTGGCGCATCATGGTGCGCAAAGCCTCGTCGCTCAGGGTGAACTTGGTTCCGTGCTCGCGGCTGATCTGGTCAAGGAAGTGGGCCGCAAGCAGCGGAATATCCTCGCGCCGGTCGCGTAGCGGAGGCAGACGCAGGTTGACCACGTTGAGCCGGTAGAAAAGATCCTTGCGAAAGCTTCCCTTTTCCACCATCGCCGCAAGATCCCGGTTGGTGGCGGCCACAATGCGCGCCCGGATGGGAACGCGATGCGTGGCGCCGACCGGACGGACCTCCTTTTCCTGCAAGGAGCGCAGTAACTTGGCCTGCAGGTCGAGGGTCAGCTCGCCGATCTCGTCGAGAAAGACCGTTCCCTCTTCGGCCGAAACCAGCAGCCCATCCTTGGAGCGGTTGGCCCCGGTAAAGGCCCCCTTGACGTAACCGAACAACTCGCTTTCGATCAGCGTGGGCACCAGCGAGCCGCAATCGACCGGCAGGAAGGGCTTTTGAGCATTGGGACCGTAGGCGTGAATGGTCCGCGCCACCAGTTCCTTGCCCGTGCCGCTTTCGCCCAGCACCAAAACAGGGTGCGTGCTCTGGGCAACCTTGGAGAGGATGCGATACAGCTTTTCCATCTCCGCCGAGCGGCCGATGATGGAGCCGAGCCCCTGCGAGAGCCGAAGCCGCTCGCGCAACTGGCGGGTGGCCATATCGGTGGCCAGGCTGGCCGCGGCACGGTCCAGCACCGTCGAAAGCTCGTCCATGGCGAAAGGTTTGGCCAGGTAGTCCGAGGCTCCGCAGCGCATGGCCTCGACGGCCGAGTTCACCGATCCCGAGGCGGTCATGGCAATCACCGCCGTCTGCGGGTAGAGCAGCTTGACCTCGGAGATCAGCTCGATACCCAGATTCGAGCCCGCCGGCAAATTGACCAGAAGGATGTCGGCCGGGCTGCCGTGCAGCAGGCTCCGGGCCTGGGCCAGATCGCCGGTCGACTCCACCGCGTAACCCAGGCTGGCGGCAATCTCGGCGCAAGCCGAGCGAACCGCCGCATCGGCATCGACAACCAGCAGATGCAGACGGACGGGCGGCTCGACAAGTTGGGGGATGAATTCCATGTTTTTCGATTCGAGCGCTGTTTCGAGCATTGTATTCGCCTCACACGAATTTCGGTATCACCGGTTCAGGTCTTTGCTGCCACAACTTCATTCCGCACCTTCGCGGCCCTCCGGCACCACACCTCTCAGCCGGGAGTGGCAGGAAGTTCGATCGAGAACAGGGCGCCACCCCCGCCACGATTGGCGGCATGAATGTGACCGCCGGCGGACTCGACGATGGAACGGGTGATGGACAGGCCCAGTCCGCGATGGGAGACCGCCCAGCCCCGCGCCGTGCCGCCGTTTCCATGCGTCGTATAGCCGGGGTTGAAGATCGCTTCGAGATCTTCCCGGGCAATGCCCCGCCCGGTGTCCTTGACCGTCAGCACCAGCCAGGGGGAAAGATCCGATCCGGCATGAAACTCATGCAGGCTGAGCTCGATGTTGCCGCCGTCCGGCGTGGCCTCGGCGGCATTTTTCACCAGATTCACCAGAATCCGGGTCAGATCCTCGCCGCTGAGCCGAACCGGCAATGCGCTGCCTTCAATCTCCATGCTCAGAGAGATGGACGGACCCGCCAGAGCCGCCAGCAGGTTGCGATTGGCGCGCAGTTCGGCAGCCAGATCGGCGATGGGTTCGGCGGGCATCGACTCCCAGGGGAGGGCGATTGCGGACCTTCCGGCGCCCTGAACCTCTCCGTCCGTTTCGGCCGCGCCGGCACGAGCGCTGCGAAGCGGGATGACAGCCGTTGCCGGCCTCGCCGCACGACGTCCGTCCAGCAGCAGCAATTTCTCCACCAGCCTGCGGCTGGCCGTGGCCACCAGGCGCAGTTCTTCAGCGTAGTGATGGAAGGACGGGTTGAGTACGCCGGGCTCCTCCAGCAGATCGCAGTAAAGTCCCAGCGCCGTGACCATGTTGCGGGTTTCGTGAGCCACTTCGGCCAGACCCTCACCCCCGCCGCGGAGTTTGCCCGGGATCTCCGCCGGCGCCTCATCCCGCCTGCCGTCCGTCCCAGATGCCTGGTGTGCGACCCGGCTCCACGCGGCCAGTCCGGTTGCCTCCTGGCCGGCCGCCCTGATCCGCTGCGGCTTCGTTGTATCTTCTGTCTGGCGCATCCTTCTTTCCTTTCTTTCCGGCCTTCGCCGCTGCGGCACCGAATCGAGCCTCCCGGTCACTTCGCTCGCCCCCTGCGGCGCCTCTTCCGCGATCCGCTCCTTGCGGGCTTCCACCGTGCCACCCTCTCCAGGCGTCTTCCCATTTCTGTTCCAGCAGCGGGAACTGTCCCCTTCTGTTACACGCAGCGTGCCAAACCAGAACGTCCCGATTAAGTTCCTGATAAGGGAAGACTTGATTCCCGGATTTCTGCAAATTCCGGAAAGGCGGGGAATCCTCCGAGTCCCAAAATGGGACAAAAGTTGAGTGTGCAATCCAGGCAAAGTGTTTATTTTCAATCGATTGAAAGCAGAGTTGGAGATGGTC
>JBMFHN010000218.1:0-3511 GCA_049976805.1 Occallatibacter sp.
TGCTCCAGATCGAACGGCAGACCTGCAAACCGCTGCATCTTCCTTGGCAAAACGCTATGCCCGACATACACCTAGTGGTGTTCGCCACACAGATCGTCGTTTATCTCTTGAAAGGGCACGACTTCACCGGGGTCCCCATCGACAGGTCTTCGTCGATGGGGTGGGGCTTCACAGGCTGCGGAAAAACTCAAAACGGAGGGAGGTGTGGGTTTTAACCCTCGCATAAAACCTATGGAATCAGCGCGGGCTTCAGTCCCGGAAAATTGCTATTCACTCATCTTGCCCGAAAATCGAAGTTTTTCCGCAGCCTCTTCGGTCGTGCCGCAAACAGCCCCGAATGAGCCGGGCTTTAGCCCCTGAGGGAAGGTTTCTGGCAAATTCGATGCCAACTTGGAGCCGTTGGAAAAGGACTCTATTTGCGGCGGTCTACACTAGCTTGGGCCGGCGCCGGCTTCATCTTCTTGCTGGCCGGCGACAGAGATGCGCAGAGAACGGAGGAAGCTGAGATCGTTCTGGGTGAAGGACATCTCGGTGCCATGGTGGGCGACAGGGACTTCGACCTGCTCGCTCTCCTGGGCGGCAAGGTCGTTGAGGGCGATGGTGGCCTCCAGCATCAGCAGCACATCGAAGCCGTGCCGGCGGATGTCCTGGACCACGCCAGAGATCTGTTCGCTCTCGATGACCGACTCATGAATGGCCTCGCCCAATTGCTGAATGAGTTCGCGAAGACGGGATGTCATATGTACCTCCAGAGGCCGCGACCGATGCCAGAAACCCGGCGCGGGCATCGGCATGGGATTTCTCTACCTTACTTCCGTCTCCGTTGCGTAGCAAGTGCAAGCCGCGGAAGACTGCCAAAAGCGACTCGGCAACCGCCGCTGCTACCATCATATCGGAATGAAACCTCAGACCATCGGACGCGCCCTGGGAATCGGGCTGCGGGTTGCCGGGCGGATCGCCGGCCAGCGCATCGCCGCCGGCGAGCAGAGTGACGGAGCACCGTCGCCTGCAACCGCGGCTGCGGCCCAGGCAACTCCCGGCGCCGAGGCGCGCGCGCCGGAAGCGAACCCGGCGGATGGGCGGGCGGCAGGTCGCGCGGCTGGACGGACAACCCATGGCGTGGCGCGCGGCGTGGGTGGTTTTCTGCGTCCCTTTCGCCGCGTGGGCGGCATTGTGTGGCTGGAGGTGACCGGCGCCTTCTTCTTCCTGTTTGTGCTGGTCTTTGCCCAGGCTCTGTGGCGCATGAGGGCGAGTTGGGCGCTCGGCGAAAATCATCCCAGGTTTCTGATCTTTGCGGCGATCATGGTGGTCTTTCTCTATCTGAGCGTGAGCTCGTTCTGGCGGGCGCGGAAGCGATGAGCCGGCAGAGGCTGCGCCAAAGGGCATAACACCTATCTTCGACTTCCCTGCAAACATATCCGCGCCAGCGCGATGCTCCCTGAAAATTGGGTAGTGGGTCAGTTTGAAATTTTCCCCTCAGGGGCTATAGCAAAACCACGATAGGTGTACCCAAAGCCACGACTCTCAAGTGTTGATTTCCTCAAGAAATCAGCACCTTCGATCCAGTCATTTTGGGCATGGAAATCGTGTTTTTGCTCTAAAACCCTGGTGACATTGTACGGCCTGCGTACGGGCTGAAGCCCGTACCCTTCAAACTGACCCACTACGGAAATTTGGCGTTCTTCAAATGGACGTTCTTCGACGGAGAGGCAGGCCATTCACGCATTGCTGAAAACGGCGATGCGGAGAGGGGCCAGGGAATCTTTCAGCGCCCTCCGGCAGTTGATTAAATGCAAATTCTGTCAGACTTTCTTTCTACGCGATTTTCATCACCGCATAACATACCAGTAATGGGCTTCCGTTACAGGACGGTAATAGCGCCAATCGTGATTCGGTAACCAGTCTATGTTACTCCGGAATAAGGTTTTCCGCGCTCCAGCTATAAAGATGCCTTGCGGATATTCCTCAAAAATGTAAGATAAAAATATTGCTTGACAGGGTAATCAGTGTTGGTTAATCTGGCAGCACTCAATCGGAGTTTCCCCGGCTTCGAGGTGAGTCTCACACAGACCCCTGAACCCTCGTCCCTGTTACTGCTGGGCACCGGGCTTCTCAGCCTGGCATTTTTCCTGTTTCGCAAGAACAGGCCTGCTGGCTTGGTTTTGCACTCGTAGTTAGCCCGTGTCTCTTATTCCTCGGGGGAGGGATGGAGGCCTGGCTACAATTTTCCGCTTTTCCAGAATCACCCGAAGAAGAGGTGTTCGAGATAGCGGGGAAGTAGATGTTCCAAAGGCAGCGCTAAGTGAATCCCGGTGCGAATGGCTTCCGTGCATTGCATATTGTTCGAGATTCGTTGAGCAAACATTGAAACCGCTACTCCTGTCTTTTTGTAGGCACTTCGCAAAAAGGCGGGAGTCGCACAATCGCCCGCGAGGGCTTCCCCAGGAGTCAACATGAAAAACACTGCTTTCTCTATGCTCGCAAGAGTGAAGCCAGGCAAGCTGGCAATCGTCGGAGCGGTACTTGCCGCATCCATGTGCCTCACAACAGCAGCCCGCGCGGACAGCGTGACAGGTAGCTTCTACTACCAGTATCTGGGGCCCTACACCACTCTGAGCCTCAGCAGCGCGCCTACAACCGCACCCGTAACGCCTGCCACCGTGACCTTCACGGTGAACAACTCCGGAAACGTCTTCAATTTCGGACTTTCGGGCGGGGGAGTCGCGGGCGATGTTAATCTCAATGGTTTCCTGACCCATGGGGGAGACACTGTTTCATCCCTTGGAAGTGCAGGGACCGATAACATCAACAACGGTGTTTTCGTATTTACCGGTTATACCACTCTGGTTGCCGGCCAAACCTACGAATTCACCCATGACGACGGGATGATGCTGTATCTCACCGGCAATGGGCTTACCAATTTCCCAGCGATCAATGCCCCTGGAGCCACCGCTGCGGACACGTCGTCCTTCATGGTCGCCACGACCGGCACCTACTCCTTCGAGGCGATCTACGCCGAGGTCAATGGCGGTCCTGCCGTGCTCAACGCGGATATTGCTTCCAACGCCGCTCCGGAACCCTCCTCCCTGCTGTTGCTGGGCACAGGGTTTCTCGGTCTGGCATTCTTCCTGTTCCGCAAGAACAGGCCTGCCGGCTTGGTTTTGCACTCGTAGTCAGCGGGTAACCTGCTGTTTCTCGGTATAGAAGGTAAGACTCCAATCCTCCGATCCCCCCTTACTCCTCCAAAGGGGGGATGACTTGACGGCGGAGCCAATACTCCAAAGACAGTGCGACGAGAATCTCGATGCAAATGGCTTTCAGATGCATTGCATGATCATCGAGATTCGTAGAATCCACCTTTGAAACCCTGCTCCTATCCTTTGGCCGGAACTTTGCAAAGGATAGGAGCAACGCAGTCGCTCGCAAGAGCGATCCTAGGTGTATGTCGGGCATAGCGTTTTGCCAAGGAAGATGCAGCGGTTTGCAGGTCTGCCGTTCGATCTGGAGCACC
>JBMFHN010000219.1:0-3511 GCA_049976805.1 Occallatibacter sp.
GGAGCCGTCAAGCCTGTTGTGGGGCGAGGTCAGTTTTCCTTGCAGGAAGCCCACACTATGCTGTCCGTCTACACTCGGCACTACCCCCCTTGCAAGAAAAAGAACCCGGCCATTTGTAGAATTGTTCGCATGCATGTGCAGTCGTTGGAATGCAAGGAAGAATATGTCCGGTGCGCCTCTCATGCACGCTTCCCGCTACGGCTGGCACCATCATGCTCCATGCGGGAGTGTACCCCTGTCAGGTGTCTCGTCTCACCACTAAAAAGCTCGCCCAGGCATGAGCCATCTCAATTCCTTCCGCGTTGGTGATTGCGGCTTCTGTCTTGATCAAGCGCCTAGTCTGGCTATTGATCCAACCGCGCACCTGAACCAGACATCCTGGGGGCACATGATGGCGCAGACGCACCCGCAGTTCCGCAGTCAGCGCCGGCAACCCTGCTGCGGAGACAGCTTTTGACATCGCCTCATCCAGCACGGTGCAGACGATTCCTCCATGTACGACACCACGGAATCCTTCGGTGAATGCTTCGGGCGTCCATTCCGCGACCGACTCGCCGGTTTTACTCTTCTGAAACCGCAGCCGCAGCCCGCGCTCGTTGTCGGGTCCGCAGGCAAAGCACGATGATTGTGCGCGCGCGGCAACTCGCGTCGCCGGTGCGCTCTCATTTGTCTTCTGCAGCATGTTGTCTCTTTCGCGAATCTTCATTTCGGCAGCGATTCAGCTGAAGCTTTCTTTTTGGCCAGGAGATTGCCGCTCGTCTCTCGCCTTATTCCTGGATACAGGACGCGGTATGTGCTATACCCCCCAGAGAGATTGAGGGCATGGAGGCCATGCTGAGTGAGGATGCGGCACGCGTAGTAGGCACGCTGTCCGACGCCACAGTTTACCCAAATCTCCCCTGATTTCGGCAGTTCGTTCATGCGTGTGCGCAGTTGACCAAGGGGGATGTTGACCGAACCCGGGATGGAGCCGGCGCGGAATTCATGCTCTTCGCGAACATCGAGTATGAATGAGTGAGGAGAGCCCAGATCTGTCCATGGCGCAAGTTCCGCATCTCCGCGCAGTACATTTGCTGCAATCATCCCCGCGAGATTCACAGGGTCTTTGGCTGCGCCATACTGAGGCGCGTAGCAGAGTTCCAATTCTTCAAGGTCAAACACTGTTGCCGTCTTCTGAATCGCAGCGGCAATCACATCGATGCGGCGCTCAACCCCCGATTCACCCACAGCTTGCGCGCCTAGAACAAGCCCATCCGACGTGCGAAAAAGCAGCTTCAGGTGGATGGGATGCGCTCCAGGGTAATAGCCGACGTGCTGATTGGGGTGTAGATAGACGCACTGGTAATCCTCGATTCCGGCACGGCGCAGAGCCTTCTCCGTTGCGCCCGTAAGCGCTACAGTCAGGCCAAAGAAGCCGCAGACGGCAGTCGCCAGGACGCCCTCGAATCGCGCATCGCGCCCGCAGATGACATCGGCTGCCACGCGTCCCTGGCGATTTGCAGGGCCTGCAAGAGGAGTCAGCTCCCACTGACCGGAAAGCCGGTTTTTGACTTCAACGGCATCTCCGATGGCCCAGATGCGAGGATCGCTGGTACGCAACTGGCTATCGACACGAATGCCGCCACGTTCGCCGATTTCAAGACCGGCATCGCGCGCGAGCTTTGTTTCCGGACGCACCCCGATGGCCAGAATCACGAGGTCCGCATCAAATGCCACTCCCCCTTGTGTGCGTACGATCAGGGTTCCGTTGCCGCGCTGCTCAAACCCGGATACTCCATCGCCCAGCAGGAGAGTCACTCCGTGCGACTCCACCTGCTGCCGCGCGTACTCCGCCATCTCTGGATCGAGAGGCGGCAGCAACTGATTGGCCAGTTCGACAATCGTGACGGCGATCCCGCGATGCGCAAGGTTCTCCGCCATTTCCAGTCCGATAAAGCCACCGCCCACAACGACGGCTTTGCTTGGATTTCTCGATTCGATCCAGTCGCGGATCTCCCGGCTGTCGGGAATGGTGCGCAGGGTGAAGATACCAGGTAGATCGATCCCTGGCCACGGCGGGCAAATTGGCGCGGCACCTGGGGAAAGTACTAGCGCATCGTAGGGTTCGCGATACTCGCGTCCTGTAACCAGATCGCGAACCGCAATGGTACATCCTTCGCGGTCGATCCCGGTAACCTCGTTGCGTGTGCGGACTTCGATGTTGAACCGCTCCCGAAACAACGCGGGGGTCGCCAGAAGGAGTTTGGTCTCCTCGCGAATCACGTTGCCCACGTAGTAGGGCAGGCCGCAGTTGGCAAACGAGACATAGTGCCCCCGGTCGAGCACAACAATCTCTGTGTCTTCATCCATCCGCCGCAAACGCGCCGCACAAGTTGCACCGCCCGCGACACCTCCGACAATGACTACCCGCTTCTTCGTCATGTTTCTCCACATAATCTCAATACGGTTGGGTTTGGCGATCGGATATCTACGAGGCTCACTCAAGAAGGGCCGTTGGAGAGTCGTGGGGGCGTATGTGACGGTTCCACGGTGATCGCCACGAGCATGGGCGAGGAAGTTGTCAAGCAGGAGACAAAGTCAATGGAAGTGATTGTCACTTCGGGCAGCGGGTTGTTCCATGTGAATTGGATAAGCCTGGTTTTCATTCCCCTGCTGCGCGTGGCCGGATTGGAGCCAAACCATACCTCGTTGGCTTTGGTGACGTGGCCTTCCGCAGGGTTGACCCACCAGTCCAGTTCATTTTCTCCGTAGATCAGATCGGCAACCCTGGTCTCGCCGTTTTCGTAGTGCATGACGTATTCACCGATCTTCAATCCGGGCGCCGATCCCACGAAGGCAGCTGCCTGGAGGAAATGAAGTGCTTTCCCCTTGCGGTCGACCGGGATCCCCTTCACGGTTTCGGGTAATGCCAGGCCACTTACCGATAGAGATTGAGTTCCAGCCAACACGATCAGTCCCCGCACGTCGAACAATACGCCACCGAAGGTCTGCAATCCTTGTGGAACATCCTGAAGATCGTGTCCCGGATGATTGAACCAGTCGTCATTGAGACTGGACAGTGCCAGGTTCTCTTTGTCTCATGCGGCGCTCTCCAAGCCCCAGTCGTTGCATTGTGAGGCGTTATTCGGCTCCCTGTAGCGGCGGAGAATAATTCTCAGTTTGTGCGGGAGCACTGCAACCTGGAGAAATTCCGGCAGGGCTGAACGCAGGGCGGAGGCTACGACCAACTCCGAGGGCGGCAGGGCTGGTTTCATGGTGCGCAGCCAACTGCGGAATTGGTGCCAGACCTGGGCCGAATAGTTGATGGCCAGGTGTTCCAGCAGCCCCTGGGCCACGCAGCCTAACTGCACATGCAGGTGGAAGACATTCATCTTGCGGCGGACGGCGTCGCGGTAAGTCTGGCTTTCGCGGTGCAGATACTGGTCGCCCTGTCCGCGGCGGCGGGGTTTCATGGCGGCCATCCAGAAGTGGTAGGCATAACTTCCGACGACATGCACGGCTTGACGAAAGC
>JBMFHN010000220.1:0-3501 GCA_049976805.1 Occallatibacter sp.
AAGGGTTTGTTGGTTGTCAGGATCAGCGATTTCTGCTCGTAGCGCCGGTTGATAACCTCGTAGAGCAGGTCGGCCGACTTGTCGTCGAAGGAGAGATACCCTACCTCGTCGATGCACAGCAGCGCCACATTGGCGTAGGCGCGCAGCTTGCGCAGGCGGCCCTCCGGCGTCTGGCGATGCAGTTCTTCAAGCAGCGCCGAGGCGGTACGGAAGAGCACGGAGTGGCCAGCCAGCACCGCGGCGTGGCAGATGTTTTGCGCGATCATGGTCTTGCCGAGTCCGTTGGCGCCGACGAGAACGAGATTGCGCGCCTCGGCCAGGAAGTCCAGTGTCAGCGCCCGCTCGACGACATCGCGCTCGATGCGCGTGGGCCAGGTCCAGTCGAAATCGGCCATGGGCTTGAACCTGCGGATATCGGACGTGCGCAGGCGGCGTTCGAGGCTGCGGTGCGCGCGCTCGGCGACCTCGATCTGCGCCAGTTTTTCGAGCAACTGGCGTGGTGACCAGCGCTGCTCGGTGGCGTGGGCCAGCATATCGTCCAGTTGCGCGGCCACAGTGTGCAGGCCGATACGTTCCAGTTGTTCGCGTAGATTATGATTCGGGTTCTTCATCGCGTCGGTGGGCGAGTTCATCGTAGGTCTCCAGATCGTGAGGACGGACTTCGAGGTTCTGGGCCTGCGGATGGCGGCTCAGATCGAGTGGCAGCGGCATGGCGCCATTGCACTGACGCAGCAGGAACGCGACCGAAGAAGCGCGCGGCGTGTTGCGCTCCAGGGCCTCGCGGACGGCGCGTCGCATCGCTCGTGTTCCGTAGCGATCGAGCAGCACGAGCAGTTGCGCGCTCTGGTGCGCGGCCGATTCTCCTTCGGCGAAGGCTCGCTCCAGCAGGACCGCGCTCTCGGGAACGGCCAGTTCCAGATGGCCTGCGCGTGTGGATTCGCGCGCCTTGCGCTTGCTGCGCAGCAAGGCCTGCTGATGCGCCGGATCGAGAACCAGTTGCTGCCGGTTGTAGCTGCGGCGATGGCGGGCGATTTCCCTCGCGCCGTCGAGGACGCGCACCTCGGTATCGGATGCCGCCAGCATGAGCGAACGGCCGACAGCCTCGGGCGGAATCGAGTAGTCGTTGCCGTCGAAGCGCACGTAGATGGTCTTGGCCGCGCGCACCGCGATTACGCAGTCGGTCGAGAACGGATGCAGCGGCAGCGGCAACAAGCGCGGCTGCTCATCGATAAAGGCCTGAGCAACCGTGCGATTGCGATCGTCTGGCCAGGGCCGCTGATGCGCCACCTCGTCGCGCCACTTGAGCGCCTGACGATTGCACTCCTCCAGCGTGGTGAAGGCGCGGGCCGCCCAGAACGAATCGCGCACATAGCGAATCGCCCGCTCCACACGTCCCTTTTGATTACCGGCCCGCACCTGGCATGGACGCGGCACGAAGTGATAATGCGCCGCCAACTCCAGCAGCCGCGGGTTGAAATGGATCTGGCTGCCGTGTCGCTCAAGAACAGCAGACTTCAAGTTGTCGTAGAGCGCAACTCTTGCCGCGCCGTTAAACGAACGAAACGCATTCACATGGCCGCGCAGGAAACTCTCCATCGTCTGATCGAAGAAGAACTCCAGATACAGCGCCCGCGACCAGGACAAGGTCATCACAAAACACGACAGCGTCCGTTTTGCGCGGCCGATCGTGACCGCGCCGAAGTGCGCCCAGTCCACTTGCGCCTGCTCGCCGGCGAAGACCTGCAAGCGCAGAAACGCCTCTTGCGGCTGAGGGCGCAAACGCGCCACCACGCGCCGCAGTTGCTCGATGCTTCCTCGGTAGCCGCGATCGCGCAGCATCTGATGCAGTCGCGTGGCGCAAAGGCGTGGATGCGCTTCCAGCGTTTGGCGCACGAAGGGAAGGTAGGGATCAAGCATCGTGGCGCGCAACTGCTCTGCGCGATGAAATCGCTCCACCTCGATGGCGCGCCGCACCGTGTCGGGATGAAGCCCGAGCGCCTGCGCGATCGTGCCTATCTTCCAGTGTTCGGCGTAAAAGTAGCGGCGGATCTGAACCCGCACTTCTGCATCGATCATCTCAGCTCACCTGCGAAAAGATGTGCGCGGAAAAGGATCGACGAAGCGGCCAGCCCGGCCGCAGACCACGCAACGCGGTCCATTGCCCCGCCGGTCGCGCGGCCGGACACGCAACAGCGCGAGCGCCGGCATCGTGACCGCTTTCCCACTCTCCGATGGTGGATGAGAAATCTCCGCTTGGGAACCTTGATCCGTCACGCGGCGCGAGAACCGGCGGCAACGATAGGCACGCTGCCGGTCGCGATGATCCAGCCGCCCCTCGGCGCTCTGCTGATGACGCCGGTTGGCGGCGCGATGTTGCCGGCGCCGCGCATGACCGCGGCACTGCGCACAGCAATAACGCTGGCCGCGATCGCAGCAGGTGCAAATCCAGAACATCGCCCGGCAATCGGAGTTGCGACAAAACCTAAGCCGGAGAACAACTTCCCCATGAATCGTCATCCGCGCGCGTAGACGGCCTTTGACAACGGCGACGGTTCATGCCAAGGTAAAACCAACTCACGGTTGCCTTCGTTTTGGCATGAAGGCTGCCTATAAAGAACCCCGCTGCTCAAACAGCGGGGTTCTTTCTTTCCGTCTTCTCCCGAAAACACCTTACAACTTCCAGCTTCCCCGACGATGATCGACCGATGACCGCGCCTCCGGCGCAGATGATATCAAGCTGTCCTATACCGGCCGATGCTCAGAAAACTACGTTTACTGATGACCGATGACACTTCTGGCATTGGCACGGCTGCAAACGCTCCCGGATGCCAGCAAGCAATGTGGATTATTGGGAACGAAAGATTGCCAGAAACGTGGCACGAGACAGGCGGACCAAACGCGCTCTCGGCTTGACTGGATGGCACTATTGCACGGTATGGGAATGCAGTGTTTTAGCCGGAGTTGCACGGCTCATTGGGAAGGTCCGCAAACTGGAAGCGGCGGAGCTGAGCGAAGAGTGAAAGATCGCCATAGCCTCTTCATGCCCCATCCGCTTGATGTATCGTGAAAGCCGACTCACCCGGTCATGCACGGCTTGGAGGTGTGCCATAGTTCCGATAGGTTGGGCAAGATTTTGACCCGCCCTTCCAGCTACGCTCAATTCCACCCACCCACACACTCAGAACGCTGTACGGGCCGGACGGAGAATCAACGATGAATGCCAATGTCCACGACATATGGGGGAACAACGCAGCAGTGTCTTGCCCCAGGTGCGGAAGAATCTTTGTCGTCTCAGGGTTTCTCGGCAAGGGCGAACGCAAGTGTCCCGAGTGTGGAAGATCAAGAGCATTTTTTGATGGCGAGGATTCGCGCGTAATCGAGGACTCCGGGTCACCGCAGACTGTGTAGTTCCCTTAAACGAAATCTAGCCAAAGATATTTGAAATTTTCCGGTCATCCGGCTTGAGCGATCTTTTTTGTGGGATAGCCGAGGATGGTGGTG
>JBMFHN010000221.1:0-3446 GCA_049976805.1 Occallatibacter sp.
GGATCGCGCTCTTGCCCTTGATGTAACCCACCACACTGGATACTGCGTACTTCGGCGGTATCGAAATCAGCATATGAACATGGTCTACCATCAGATGCCCTTCTTCTATCCGGCTTTCCTTATGCCGGGCCAAAGCCCGAAATACCTCCCCAAGATCATTCCGTAACTGACCGTACAACACCCTACGTCGGCACTTCGGAATAAATACTATGTGATATTTGCACTCCCACTTGCTGTGCCTTAGGCTCAATCCTTCGTCCATCGGTTTCTCCTTCATCGTGTGCTTGGCGGCTCACAACGTCGGTTCTCCGATGGACGCCACTATATGTCAAACATCTACTGTCACCCCGGCAGAGCTGGGGGATTTCCTATTTTTGGTTAAGCCAGTCATCGGCATCCAAGATCCACAACCGCTCCAGAAGGTCATCGAACCTGCGAGGATCCCTATACAGCTCTTCGCTGTTGAGTCTTTGAGCGACCTCGCGCCGATACCGCTTCGGGATCGGCGGACACCCGCTGTCACTCCAGAGAATGTCCTGAATCTGATTGCGCGTCGTGACATTGGGTGGATGGCGAACCAACAGCTTGCGTGCAACCGCAGGCAGATCAGCATCGGCGGTCGCCTCGAAGCTGGAGGTCATGCGGTCACGCTTGGAGCCGTCAGTAGCGGGCACGGGCAACCCCAATTCCTCGCAAAGCGTCGGCAGCATGGTATGCGTGCCGGCGTCCTTTAACGCCATGATGAGCGGAGCCAACAGCGAGCGAAGTTGCACGTAGTCCATTGGGTACGATTCAAGCTCGCGGCGTTATGGCGCGCAGCAGCGCGTCGATCTGACCGAAGGCATCCTGCTGCCACTGCTCGGGCGTACGATCACCCAGCGCATGCGTCTCTTCGACGAAGCGCCTCACACAGGTCGGCCCGTATCCCTCGAAGGTGTCGAACTTCTCGGCGATGTAGCGGAAACCACGTTCGCCGCTTGGATGCACCAGGAGCGGCTGACATTCCCGTGCCAGCGCGTCGATCCCCTCGGGGTAGTTCCGCACGCAGTAGTAGATGTCGTAGGCATCCTTCTGCTTGTAACGGCCCGCCAGTGCGTGGCCCTTCATCGCCAGCAGAGCCGGAATGGAACACACCGCGATCTCCACACGGTTTGTCCCGCCGTCCGGCATCGCCCCTGTCACCGCCACGAGTTGATAGAAGCGCATCGCCAGATCGGCGCCATCCGCCCGCTGCACGGCAAAGTCGCTGATCAGGGGCGGCTCGTTCTTGACGATCTCGGCGTCGCGGGGCATCAAGAAATCGACGACGACATCGATTGCTTCCCCGCCATCTCGCGCGGGAACCTGGCGAACCAGTTGGAAACGCCGAAGCCCCTCGCGCTGGGCATATCCATGGCCTTGAAGCGCACCGATCAAGGTGGCGTACTCACCATCGCCAAGAGCTTCTGCGTCCAGCCCGACGTCCACGTCGAGCGTGCCGACGTGGGGCATGTCCTCGCTGGCCAGCAGCAGCCAGGGAACCGCGCCGCCGACGATGGCGAACTTGCCTTTGAAGCTGCCAAGGATCTGCCCAATTTCGATCAGCACGGACTTCACGGCCGCAGTCGTGCGGTCGTCGTAATCGGCCGCCGACTGCGGTTCCTGTGGAGGTGTCATTTGGGCCATGAGAGTCGTTCCTGTCGCAAGTGGTTCGCCGCCTCAGCGGCACGCTCGCCGGCAATGGAGAGATCGAGGTAGGTTTGAATCGGGCTCGTACAGATCGCACCTGGCGCTGGCTCAACGGTATCGGCAAGGAGCTCCAAATCCTTCGGCACAGTGACGACCACGTTCTCCCCTTTTGAGCTGGGCGTGAGTTTCAACGCTGCCTTGAGTTTGCGCAGACCCTCGTCGTCGGCGAAAAAGTAATGCGAGCCAGTGCGCGCATATGGAGAAAGCCACTGCGCCGCCGAGAACGATGCGAAAGCCGCACGGCCAGGACTATTGTCCGCGCGCAGAGCGCTTCGAGCCGCATCTTCAAGTGCGCTGCCATGCAGTGGCGTGTAGAAGCGCAACCGCTCACCGGGTGGCGCGGTGTAACTCTCCCGCCAGGCATCCAGCAGTGCATCGGGCTCCGTGAGAACCAGGCCATTGTCCGAGGCGCGTGCCCATTCCCGATCAATCAAGCCGGTACGTACATTGCTGACGTGTCCCAGACTAACTCCGGAAATTTCCGACAACTCGGTGACCCGCCATGCTCGACCCGGCTCACGCAGCATGGCGCGCAGCACTTGCGCAGATTTTGGCCTGAACAGCGACTTGAGTTCACGCTGTTCGGCCACCGGCTTGTCCGCCACTGCGCGCTCGATGAACACGCCACCAAAGGCGATCCGGGCATTTCCTTCCAAGTCGAGATAGCTGACGCCCTTCTCTTCGCACATCTGCCTCACTGCCGGCGAGATGTAGGGGGCGATAAAGACGGGTGTCGCCGCCGGGGCAGCGTGCGCAATGTAGTTCCGCAGCTCCAGCAGTGCAGACCGGGCGTACCGTGGTTGCCCGTTCGACTTGTACTCGCAGATCAGTAGGCGCGGCTGACCGTCCACGAGCAGCCGGGCGATCAAGTCCGGCTGCCATTCGCCAGACATGACTTCGGCGTCGATACCTTCGACCCGCAGGATCGGAACCTTCTCAAGCACCTTGCGCAGTGCTTCGCCAGCACGGGCCCCGGCCTCTTTTTTCATAAAATTCACCCCTTTCAGCACCCGCTGAAAGTATCATACTTTCTGAAAAACGTGCAAAAATTTCACCACTGAGACCATTTCAGCGATTGCTGAAATGGTCTGCGACACTGAACTTTTAAGATTGTTGAGGCGGTCGTAGCCAGGCTATGACAACGACAACCATCCTAATCCTTACTGAAGATCAGCCCCCTGCCCCCTTCTTGAACCCTCGATCTCCCACCATGAACGCGCTCGTCTTCGACCACGCCGGTGGCGGCGTGATAGCCGCGAAGAAATTGCCCGGAGCTCTCTCCAGTGCACTCATGCTGCCCAGGCGGAGGATCACTCTCTGGTCTCCCCTGGTGCCCCATGACTAAGTGGAAAGGAAGACATCAAGGGTGCCGAGCACCGGGTGACCAAGGCAGTCCAGATAGGGAAGATCATCAATCTCGTAGAACGGGAGCGGGCGAAGGGGGCGCATTGAAACGGAGCACGGTATCATTGAGGCGGCGGAAGTGCTCACGCCCACGACGCAGCAAGCGCCAGCTGCTGACACACCAGATGCTGAGCTTGTATAATCAGGGGTGCCGTGGCACATTCATAGCCATTCGCTAAGAGTGTGAGTGGCAGCTGGCGGCCAAGATCTGTCGGTCGCGGCTGCCTTTTGAATGACCGGATCAGACTGATTGCAGTCATTCAGCAGCGGAAAGCAAATGGCCCAAAGCAGTTATCCAAGTTGAGTATCATCAG
>JBMFHN010000222.1:0-3406 GCA_049976805.1 Occallatibacter sp.
CGCCGCGAGGCCGTGTGGAGAAGAAGCCCGAGGCGAACCGCAGCACCGAACGAAAGTGAACCTCTGTGCAAGCCGGACCGGTCGGGTGAGCGTGTCTTCGAACGCGATGCCCAAAATCCAACCGAGGCCGGGGCGGTAATGGGGGCGGAGGCGGCGGGACATCCAGTGCTCTTACCCAGGGAGATCTGCATGGGTCCGCGTGAGCGGTAGACCCGGAGGAGGCAACGACGACGGAACGATGCCCATGCAGAAGTCGGATCTCTTCGTAGGAGCGATGACGCTGGTGAAAGCCAGCTGAGCAAAGGGAGAGATGGGTTGAAAAGGACGGGACATCGTCAATTGAGCTTCGTTTTCGCCGACAGCCCGCAAGGGGGCGACGACGGGAGACGCTCGGACGCATCCGAGAATCGACCGTGGCTGCTGCATACAGCGAAGCGCAAAACCACGGCAGGTCCTGCCGCCCGGGCGGCCGATCCCGATCGGCTGCTGGAGGAAGTGGCGTCCGAGGCAAATCTCGCACGGGCGCTGCTGAACGTAATACGCAACAAGGGTGCCCCGGGAGTCGGCGGCCAGACAGTCGAGGAGGCCGAAGCGCAAGCTCCGCGCCTGCTGGCTGTGCTACGCCGTGATCTTCTGGCGGAACGTTTTCGTCCGGGCGACATCCGGCGGGTTTGGATTCCCAAGCCCGGTGGCGGTCAGCGCGGGCTTGGCATTCCGAACGTGGTGACGAGGGTGGTTCAGCAAGCCGTGCTCCAGGTCCTGGAGCCGATCTACGAACCATCTTTTCACACCAGCAGTCACGGTTTCCGTCCCAACCGCGGCGCCCACACGGCGATTGCCGAAGCGACCGGCTATCTGGAAGCGGGCTATCGGGTGGTGGTTGATCTGGACTTGGCGAAATTTTTCGACCGGGTTCATCATCAACGCCTACTGGATCGTATGAGCCAGCGAATTACCGACCGACGTGTCCTCAATCTTGTACGCCGGATGCTGAAAGCTGCCGTGGTGATGCCGGACGGCACACGTGTCGCCGTCGAGGAAGGAACCCCGCAGGGCGGTCCGCTCACTCCCTGAACGCAAAAGGTAACTTTTGTCGGCCGATGCCGATTTCCCAGGAAATGGCGGTGACTCGCTGCCGGTTGGGGGTATCGTTGACGGCACCGGGATCGAGTGTCGGATGGTGATGGCATCGTCATCGACCAAGACCTCTTTGACCAGCAGGCGGACAATTCTTTGGCGATCGGTAGTCTCCAGCGATTCCGCCGACTCGTGTAACCGCTGCAGGAATGCGGTCAACGTTTCGGCTAGACGCAGGAACGAGATCCGGTCGGCCGCCTGATCGAGGATAGCTTGCATTTCTGCCCGCATACTCTGCTCGCGGGCGCGGAGTTTTGGCATTCGGTGCCGCAGTTCGTCCAGCGAGAGAAGTTCTTCCTGGTAGGCGGTGACCAGCCGCTCCATACTCTTGCTGACGCGCGTGAGTTCCCGCTCGAGGGCTTCTTGCCGCCGCTTCGTCGGTTCGGCGGCGCGCGCCGCGTCAAGGCGCCTGTCGAGTTCGGCACTGATGAGATCTGGATTTTCGATGAGGCGGATGACCTCCTGCCACACGACTTGGTCAAGCAGGTCCTGGCGGATTGGCCGACTGTCGCAGACGGCGCCACCGAGATGGCGCCAGGTATCTGACCCCAGGCAGCGGTAGTAGTGGATTTTGCGTGCTGAGCTGCGCGTCGAAGTGCGCGAGAGCGCATAACCGCATTTGCGGCAGGATACCAAACCTTGCACGATGCTCGGCTCGATCGTTCGGCGGGGCGCGAAGCGCTTGTTGTCGGCTAAGCGCTCCGCCGCCAATGAGAAAGTCACTTCGCTGACAATGGCCGGGACGGGCACTTCGATCCATTCATCGCGTGGACGCTCGTGGGCGCTGGTTTTCTCGCCATGAACCGCCCGGCCTGATAAGCGGAACGGCTTTGTCACCTTTTGCCGCGGTCCGACCTGCGTCTTGTTGAAACAGGCGGTGCCTTTGTATGCAGGATTACGGAGCATCCCCCATACGACCGACCGTTCCCATCGAGTAACCCGGCGGCGTGTGGGTGGTCCCATCTGCCGCAGCAGGCGTGAGATGGCGCCGATGCTCAGGCCATCAACCGTGTATTTTTCGTACACGAGCCGCACGACTTCCGCTTCCGCCGTGTCGACCTCATAGCGTGCCGGCTCATCATGCGTCTTGCGTATGTAGCGGTATCCATAGGGCGCGCCGCACAAAACTGAGACTTCGCCGGACTTGGCGCGGTAGCGCTTACCGCGCCGCGACCGTTCGAGAATCTGTGCTCGTTCGTATTCGGCGATCATGCCCTGAAACTGCAGCATAAGCTGATCTTCCGGAGTGCCAGTATGCGGCGCTTTGATGAAAATGGTTTCAACGCCGTGGCGGGCGAATTCTTCGGTCAGGAGAACCTGATAGGCATATTTTCTGCTCAGCCGATCCGGAGAGTGGATCACGATGGCTTGGATGTGGCCTTCGGCTGCGAGATCGCGCAATCTCTCCAACCCAGGTCGCAGCAGACTGGCGCCACTGAAGCCGTCGTCTTCGATCACCCATTTATCAGGCACGCCGAATCCCTGTTCGCGGGCGAACTCGATCAGTGCCGCAGTCTGGCTGGCGATCGTGTTCTCCTCCTTCTGTCGCTCCGAGGACACTCTGGCGTAAATCGCAGCGATCTTCATCGTTGTTCCCTCTCACACGCGATAAAGTACCGATGGCACGAACCTGTTGCGGGACCAGAATCGCATAAACCTGTTCCAGTTTGGCGGCGAGAAGACGGTCAAAGGTTTGCTCGAGAAGGATAGTGCGATCATTGGCCCCGGGCCGCTCAGCCATTGGTGCCGGCTTTGCCAAGGAATGCCCACAGCGCCTGGCTTACCATGTCGCTGATCGTCATTCCTTCCGCCGCAGCTCGTGCCCGGATGGAATCGGCCAAGCTGGGCGCCAGCTTGAATGTCACCGCAATGGTTGGTTCCGGAGCGGCAACGGGGCGGCCCATCAATTGGGCCTCCTCGATGTATCGATAGGCCTGACGTCGAGACATTGCGAATTGGCGCGACAAAGACATAGCGGCTTCCGCCACATTCAGCCCACGCTCGAGCAATCCATGGGCAGCGTTCAGACGTTCGGTCTTCTGCATATCGGTAGATCGCATAATGTGGCATATACATATTACTTTTTACGACGTAAATCAAGCACGGAATGAGAACGGTCAAGCGGAATTATTCGATCGAGAGTGAAGTTACCTTTTGCGTTCAGGGAGTGATTAGTCCCGTGCTGGCGAATCTCTTTCTCCACTATGCGTTCGATCTCTGGATGCAACGAGAATACCCGACCATCCCGTTCGAACGCTACGCTGACGAC
>JBMFHN010000223.1:0-3358 GCA_049976805.1 Occallatibacter sp.
ACAGGGGATCTTCCAGATTCTCGCGCAGAGCCGAAAATGCGTGATTCACTTCAGAAGTTTCACAGAGCCGAGAATCTGTGTCGCCACGCTAGAAGTGAAACTCAGCGCTTGGCCAGTTGTGGGCATATTTGGGGGCATCGAAGAATCGTCAGCGATGTATTGTATTCAATCTAAATAACTAGTATCCTTAATACTCATCCTGCAGCGCCGCTGAAAAATCAGCGGCTTTTGTCTTTTTACGTCTAAAGCATGACCTTGCCCTCAAAATGCGGATCTCTTTAGCCGGCCGGGTTTTGAGGATTCAATTTGTACAGGGGTTGCCGTTTTGTAAACGAATTCAAGGGAAGACGGTCTAATAAGAGGCAGCCCATGGCTCGCTCCCCCTCGCCATTTCGCTGCTTCTACAGAAATTTAAGGACGCGGTCGTAGCATTCTGAAATGGGCAAGGGAACAGAAAGAATGGAGGAATCTCAACGTATGAAACTGCGCTTGCTTCTGGTTTCTATGGCGTGTGCCGTGTTTTCATTGCTCCCGGCAACCCTCCGGGCAGACTCGGTCAAAACTGACTTTGACCACAAGGTGAACTTCGCGAACTACCACACTTATTCCTGGGGCGCCGTCAAAGTCTCCGACCAGTTCAACGCCCAACGGATCAAGAACTCGATCAACGCGGCCCTTGAGAAGAAAGGGTGGAAGGAAGTGCCATCGGGCGGACAGATCACCATCATGGCCACCGATAACATTCACAGCGAGCAAGAAGCCGAAGCCTATTACGACGGACTGGGCGGCGGCTGGGGCATGGGCTGGGGCTGGGGCGGCTGGGGGATGCCCGGCGGCGGCTTCGGCGAAATGACCACAGGCACGACGCACGTACGCAAAGCTCATGTTGTCATCGACTTGTTTGACTCTTCCTCGAAGAGTCTGCTCTGGCGCGGCGTCTCCCGCGCGGAGCTTTCGAACAACCCCAACGAGAACCGCAAACACCTGCACCAAGACATCGCCAAGATGTTCAAGGACTTCCCACCAAAGTAGGCTCTTTGCGGAAAAGTGTAAGCCTCCTGTCTTTGCTGGGGTTTGAACAAGGGGCGAGACCCAGCTTCGCATTCGGTTGAGCTTGACTGAATGGCTCGAAGACCGCTCAAGACGAGCGATTCGTAGCGATTCGTGGTTCAGTTGGGAGGCAAGACGGGTGTCGCAGATGAGGGTGCTGCCGAAGGGTGGCATCTTCGGCGAAGTGCCCATGGCAGCGTCTTCCGGCTTCCCCTTCGATCACCGGGCAGGCCGGAAACCATCGCCCCTCCAGAAGTGTTCGCGGGCCTAAAAACAATCAAACATCATAGAATGAGACAGTTGTGAAGATTTCATCGCGCCCATCACGCCTGCGAGCAACGGCCTTCCATCCCAGGCCATAGGCTTTCGCGCCGCCGTGCGGACACCTGCCACCTCCCGGTCTCGGCAGCCAAAATTGCCGAACCCCATCGAGCGCCAGAATTTCAAAAAGCCGCATAAAATGCGCACGTTTACAGATTCTCGACACGATTCCATTCGGGTGGCCCCTCTCCGATCACCCCCGTCGAGAACTGCCAGCGCTCTTTGGGGCGGCGTTGATTGTACATGCGGTTTTGCGGCAATCCCTTCCAACCGACCGGCTACCCCGCACAGCAGGAAAGCTGTTTCACATCCCTCGTAAAGGTTTGCGCTGCCAGCTTGATTCCCTCCACCATCGTTAAATAAGGGAAGAGCCGGCCTGCAAGTTCATGGACGGTCATCTGCGCGTGAATGGCCAGTGCCGCAGTTTGAATGAGTTCTCCAGCCTGTGAGGCCACGGCCTGAACGCCAAGAAGCGTGCCGCTTCCTTCCTCCGCGACCAGCTTGATGAACCCACGCGTATCGAAGTTGGCAAGCGCTCGGGGGACATTGTCCAGCGAGAGAGTGCGAGTGTCTACGCGAAATCCATGGGCGCGCGCTGCAGGCTCATCCAGGCCCACCGTTGCAATCTGCGGATCGGTGAAGACGACGCCCGGCACCACCGACAAGTCCAGCGGCTCGCTTCCGCCCAGCATATTCACGGCGGCTCGAGTTCCGGCAGCGGCGGCAACGTAGACATATTCCGGGTTCGTGGTGCAGTCGCCTGCCGCATAGATATTTGGATTGGAAGTGCGCAGAAACTCATCCACGGGGATCGCGCCGTGCTCATTGACCTGAACGCCGGCATTTTCAAGTTCAAGACGGGCGGTATTCGCCCGCCGGCCAGTCGCAATCAGCAGACGATCGCCAGTAATGCGCTCGCCGCCAACCTCCACCATGAACTGGACGCCGTCGTGTTCGACCTGCTTGATCTCGCTGCCGGCGACGATGCGCATGCCTTCGTCGGTCAGGATATCTTGCATTGCATCGCCAATTGCCGGATCGCTGTGCGAAAGAATTCTGGAGCGTACGATCAGCGTGACCCGGCTGCCGAGCCGCAAAAAGGCCTGCGACAATTCCAGCGCAACATAGGAACCGCCGTACACGATCAAATGTTCCGGTAACTCCGTCGCTGCCAGGGCCTCGGTCGAAGTCCAGTACGGAGTTCCGCTCAACCCGGCGACGGGCGGAATGGCCGGAGACGCCCCGGTGGCAATCAGCGCCCGGTCAAAAGCGATGGTCTGCTCCCGGCCATCGGATCCTTTTACCAGCAACGCGCGGTCGTCCTTGAATCGAGCCTCACCGTGAACCATGCGGATCTTTGCGCTGTTCTCGATGATCGACTCGTACTTCGCCTTGCGCAGCTCTTCCACGCGGGCCTGCTGCTGGGCCTGCAACACAGCCCGATTGACACTGGGTGGCACGGCAGAGATTCCGCCATCAAATGGACTGGTGGCTCGGACATGCGCCACATGAGCGGCGCTGATCAGGATCTTCGAGGGCACGCAGCCGATGTTGACGCATGTGCCTCCGGTTGTGCCGCGTTCGATCATGGTCACCTCCGCGCCACCTTCCTGCAGACGAATCGCAGCGGCAAAGGCTGCTCCGCCGCTACCGATGATGGCAACGCGCAATTCCTCTCCGCCGCGCCTCGGTTCGTCGGTGTCTTCTGTCAGAAGCGCTGCGCCGTAGCCGTGATTGGCCACCGCCTCGGTTAGACTTTGCACGGGAACCTCCCACTTCAGAACAACCCGCGCCGACGCATTCGGGTATGAAACCTGAGCCTTGCCCACGCCGGGTACGCTCTCGAGCGCTTTGCGTACATGCTCGGCACAGCTGTTGCAGGTCATGCCAATGATTCTCAGTTCAGTGATTAGATTCTTGGATTGCGATTCGTAAACAAAAATACTTCAACAAATGCGCAGTAACATCAGGCGGTTTTTAACAGGTT
>JBMFHN010000224.1:0-3266 GCA_049976805.1 Occallatibacter sp.
GTGTCGAGTTCCGCCGCATCCGGCAAGCCCATATCGGCAAAAACATTGCCACTGCTACGGGTGATTTTGTTTTTACTTTCTCTGGGCATGTTTCTCCTCATGGTCTCGCTGTGCTACCTTCAGTCGCTCCCTGACCAAAGCAACGTCGGACTGCCTGGTCTCTATTCCACGCGGCGATTTCTTCTGAAATGCGTGCAACACGTAGACGGCATTTGCAAAGCGGACGGTGTAAATCGCTCTGTACGTGTCCCCGTCATAGTCTTTGACGACCTCCAAAACTCCCGGCCCTTCGCCCTTCCAAGGCTTTGCGGCGGGATGTTTGCCGCCATATTGAGCCGCGCTCAAGGCAAATCCAACGCTCCGCTGAGCTTCTGCCGGGAATCGGGTGATGTCCTTCAGCGATGAACCAACCCAATAGAGCGGCTTTTCGCCCGGTACAGGCTTCCGTGTCATTATTTATCCCACTTCTGGGATAGTCCGTCAAGCATAATCATTGTTTCTCTCCGATTGGCGCTCTACGGTTTCCCTAAAACTGAGTGTTGCTCAAAACCGCAATGTTGCGCAAGCCGCTTGCATCGTAATCTCGAACAGCGTTAGCGTCGGCTTATGCTGACGCTTCGAGCCATGTCGGGCGGTGTCGGGTATGCGGCGAGGCATCTGGAGCACAGCGATTATTATGACGAGCAGCGCAAAGTACAGGGCGAGTGGCAGGGGCGCGGCGCGGAATTGCTCGGTCTGCGTGGAGAGGTTACACGCGAACAGTTTGAGGCGATTCGTGAGGGGCTGCATCCTGAGACGGGGGAATTTCTACGGCCACGTCACGGCGCAGACCGCATTGGTGAGAATGGGGCAGAACAGAGCAAGGCGCGGTCGTTGTACGATCTGACATTTTCCGCGCCAAAGTCGGTTTCGATTCAGGCTCTTGTGGGCGGGGATGAGCGACTGATCGCAGCGCATGACAAGGCCGTGCGCGAAGCCCTGGCCGAAGCAGAGAATTATGCGGCCACGCGGGTTCGCATGGATGGCGCGAATGAAGATCGCACCACCGGCAATTGGGTCGTCGCTACCTATCGACATGACGCCAGCCGGGAACTCGATCCGCAACTGCATACGCACGCTGTCGCCGCGAATCTGACATACGACGGCATGGAGGGAAGATGGAAGGCATTGCAGGCATCTGGTCTCTACGAACGACGTGCCTATCTGACGGAGGTTTACCGGAATGCGCTTGCACGCGAAGTCCGCAGCCTCGGTTATGAAATCGAGCCACATCGCGATTCCAAAGGCCGGGATTATGGCTTTGAGATTCGCGGGATCGACCAGGGTCTACTTGGAAAATACAGCCAGCGCAGCGCACAGCGCGATACCGCCGTCGAGCAATTTACGCAGGAGCGTGGCCGCAAGCCTACGGACAATGAAGTTGCTGTTCTGGTGCGTGAAACACGCGCGGACAAGCTGACGGAAATCTCGACCGAACATCTGCGAGAGCATCAGCAGGCGCGATTGACGCCTGGAGAGAAGCAATCACTCCAGCAGGTTCGTGAGTATGCAATAGAACATCAACGGCACCTTGCCCCGGAGCCTTCACGAACATCCGAATCCCTGGAATATGCCAAGGAACATATCTTCGAGCGTCATTCCGTGGTGTGCGACCACGTACTCCTGACGGAAGCACTGCGGCATGGCCGGGGACAAGTCGATCTCGGACAACTGCGCGGCACGCTGCAAGTGGAACAGATGCAGGGTTCAATCTTTCGTGCCGGGCATGACATTGCGACCCGCGAAAGTCTCGACCGCGAGCAGAAAATCATTGCCACGATAGATCGGGGCATCGGCAGGTATGAATCCCTGGGCGGTGGTCGCGCTTTCGAGCCTTCCGCGCATCTGCGCGAGGAACAGAAACATGCGGTGCAAAGGATTTTGGGCTCGCGCGATTTTGCCATCAACCTGCGCGGGGCCGCCGGAACTGGCAAGACGGCAACGTTACAAGAAATTGACCGTGGATTGCGCGATGCTGGCCGCGAGGTGATGGCGGTGGCTCCAACACGGAGCGCGGTTGAGGAATTGCAGAAAGTTGGCTTTGGCGATGCCATGACGATTGCACGGTTATCGGAAGATCACACGGCGCAAGCCTCCCTTCGCGGCAAGGTGCTGGTGGTCGATGAGGCAGGCATGGTCTCTGGCCGTCAGATGGAAGGACTGGTGCAATTGGCTGAACGCGAACACGCACGCATTTTGTTCTCCGGCGATACGCGGCAGATTCAAAGCGTCGAAGCCTCTGACGCGCTGCGCATTCTGGAGCGCGAATCCAAGATGCAAAGTGTGTCTTTGACCGGAGTCCAGCGGCAGACACATGCGGAATATCGGGATGCCATACAAACACTGCGCGATTCACCGAAACAGGGTTTTGAGAAACTGGAACGGCTCGGAGCAGTGCGTGAGGTGCCAGCCATCGAACGTGCGCAAACGGTCGCGGACATCTATCGGGAAATGACTTCTGATCCAACCCGCCGCGTTCTCGTGGTCGCTGCCACGCATGAAGAGATTGGCCGGGTGACAGAGGCCATCCGGCACGATCTTCAAGAACGCGGCGAGCTTGCAACAGGAACAATGATGGAACGCCATGTGCCTCTGCAATGGACGGAGGCACAGAAACGCGATCCTGCAAATTATCACGAAGGACAAATACTGCATTTCCATCGTGCGACGCATGGTATAGATCGACATGACTCACTGGAAATCTGTCGTGTGGACGGCGATGCTTTGATCGCTCGCAACGAACGCGGTCAGGATGTATCGCTGACCACGAAGCAGGCATGGGCCTACTCCGTCCATGAACGTCAGCCGATGGAAGTTGCTGCGGGCGACCGGCTTCTGCTGACGGGCAATCGCCGCAGTCCAGAGTTTCAGGCCACGAATGGCGAATTGGTCATGGTGCGCGATGTTGAAGGCCGGAAGATTCATCTGGAAGATGGCAGAACCATCCCAGACAACTATCGTGAATTTGCGCATGGCTATGCCGTCACCGCACATCGCAGTCAGGGGAAGACGGTGGACGTGGTCATCGTTTCCTCCGATGCGATGAAACAGGAACTCTTCTACGTGGCCGCATCGCGCGGACGGGAGGAGATTGCCATTGTCACCAGCGACCGGGAACAGTTGCGAGAATCCCTGGGCATCTCGACCGCGCGTCCGTCAGCCACGGAACTGGCCAGGGAATTGAAACATGAACCGGCTGCCCACGAGCATGGCCTGGGGAAAATGCC
>JBMFHN010000225.1:0-3189 GCA_049976805.1 Occallatibacter sp.
GCCCAGATCCACTTTGGCATAGCCGGAATCGAGATTGCGGTTGGGCAGAACCAGTGAATTGCCCTGGTTGCTGTCTTTGTAGGCGAGAAATGTGGAATCGTCGCTGCGGCTGGAAAACGCCGCGGTCAGCACGCTGGTCAGCCGCTGATCGGCATAACTGGCGGTGAGAAAACCGGTGTGAGGTGGAGAACGGAATGCCCGCGCGCCCTTGAGCGGAGCATCCATTCCGGCCGGAATTCCGTCGAAGCTGGGCACTGTGCTGCCCAGCAATGCCTGGTTCTCACTCGCAAAGGTGCGCTGCACAAGCGAATCGAGGTAGGTGTATCCGCCGCGCAGGAAGATCCGTTGGCCGATACCGCTTTCCACGCTGATTTCCACTCCCTGGGTGCGATAGGCCATCGAGTTCAGGTTCAGCTCGTAGGCGGAGTTGTTGCGCAGCAGCGCCTCGACGGCCATCTGCTTCTGCACCGTCAGGTTCGGCAACAGGGTGGGCACCAGGCCCGCGTCGATTGGCTCGATGACCCGCCCAAATTCATTGTGGAAATAGGTGGCGTGCAGAACCATCCGCTGGTTCCAGAGATCCTGTTCGCCGCCGCCCTGCCAGGTGCGCGTTGTCGGTCCCTGGATCGGCGCAACGTGCATCTGCTGGATGGTTGTCTGGCCTCCATTCTCTTCAAGAAAATCATAAAGGGACCCGAAACTGTTGCGGATCGTCGGCTCGCTCACGCCCTGTGCGAAGCTGGCGCTGAGCCTCGTGCCGCTGAAAAGACCCAGACGCGGGCGCGCTGCGCGGAAGCTCAGGCCAGCCTGCGGCGAGGCACCATTGCCAATGGACTGGTAGCGCTCGACCGCCGCTCCCAGCGTGTAAACAAGCCTTTGATTCAAAAGATCGCCATGCGCTCCCGCAACATAGTCAAAGTTGTTCCAATGAACGGATTTATCGATTCCGTAGGCGTTTTCGCGCCCGGTGCCGTGTTCGTCCTCGTAGTGGAAACCGACGGTGAGCAGCACGTGCGGCGTTGGCTGGTAGTTTCCCTGATATAAAAACTGATCGCGATTGTTGAGCTGATCGAGGCGGCTGGGATAGATGGCCCCGTAGGCGCTGCTGTAATCGAGCAGCGCCGGACCCGCGGCGCGATAGCCGTTGGCTCCCTGAATCGTGATGGGCAGACCGTAATAATTTCCTCCGCTGAAGGAACCGGGAGCGCCATTGCAACTGCCTGCGGGAAGGCACACCCCCGAAGGAGCATCCTGTCTGGTCTGGCTGTTCCGGCGCGCCAATCCATATTGGAAACTGTTGTGGAAATGGGCGGCCGTCTGATTTTCAAGCGAAACGCCAAGCGCCAGGTTCTGATTGCCCAGGTTGCGGTTGTTGCTGATCTGGTAAAAGTTCCAGGCGCCGGGCGCGCCCGTGGCATCAACGCCGTAGCGCAGTATTGCCCGGATTTGTGTGCTCCCGCTTGGCTGCCAGCCGAGATTGGCCGCCGAGGTTGCCACATGGTACTCATCCAGAGGCAGGTCGTTGGCCGTCTGCAGCCAGCTGAAAGCTCCCAGGTAATCCAGCCTGCCGCGCGCTCCAGCGACCTCCAGTTGTTCGCGTGAGGTGGACAGATTCCCAGCGTCTCCCTCGAAAAGAATCGAAGGATAGCGGGTGGTCCCGTGCGGCGTCGAAAGGCTGACCACGCCGCTGGCCGCACCTGCGCCATAGAGGCTCGAATCCGGACCGCGCTCAACCTCGACCCGGTCAATCGCCGTCGTCGTCAGCGGAGCAAAATCGAAACTTCCGCCCAGTCCGTTCACTTCGACACCGTCGAGAAGAATCTGGTTCGTCTCGGGCGGACCGCCGCGGATCGAAAGCCGGGCCGAAGAACCCTTTTGACCGCTTTGTTCCACAAATGTACCGGGCATCAGCCGCAGCGTGCTCACCAGGCCGTCGCGCCGGGTAAGCTCGCTGGGACTGAGTACACTCGTCGTGGCGCTGGTTTCCGGCTGCGGTGTCGCGGTTCCTGTGGCCGTCGTAACCATGGAGGTGCGCGTCCAGGCCGGCTCCACCACCAGATTGCGCTGCACCAGATCGAATTGCCCGGCATAGAAATCGGGCGTCTCCAGCTGACGATAGCTCGTGGAAGAAACAAGGAGAAAGAAACGGCCCGAGATGCCGGTAAGAATCTGAAAGCTGCCGTCGTGGGCGGAGATGGTCGAGCCAACGACCTTTCCTCGATTGAACAGAACCACGACAACCCCACCGATTCTGGTCCCACCTGTATCCGTAACCACGCCACTGATCGAGGCGGCTCGGCAAAAAGTGGCCGTGAAGGCCAGCAGAAACAGAACAAACGCCCGCAGCAAAGCCCGGGCGCAGCAGCTGCGTCCGATGGAAGAGCGAATTTGCGCGCCTGCCGGCACAACGGCTCCTTCGTTCGGTTCGAAACATGCCCGTGGCGCGAGGATCCATGGACCGCTCCCTTCGCCGACGCTTCGAACCGCCCTCCATTCCAAGGACGCACGCTGCGGGGAATCGCTTGCGGCGCTTTCACCGGACAGACATGAAAAACGGAAACTTCCGCCTGCTTTCCTGTTCCGCACGGGCAGTCCATCTGCAGCACTGCATGCGCCGCTCGGGTAGGGAACAAAAACCCACCAGCCGGCCATGCGCCCGGGCAGTTGCCGGAGTGGAATTCGCCGTCCGTGAAGAAGCGGCCAGAAGAGGCATGAAACTAAATTCCATGCCCTCAGAATTTTATCAACGCAGAGGCCGCTGAAGTCAAAACCCCACCTGCTCTACGCCAGCGGGTTCTGGTATACGAGTCTCCGCACTGGATGAACCTGCTGTGCGGCGCCGTCAAGGGATGGTGACCCCGGGAAGACTCGAACTTCCGACACGCAGTTTAGGAAACTGCTGCTCTATCCACCTGAGCTACGGGGCCACGTTGATTATAAATCACTTACCGAATTACAATTCACCCACAACACCACACATGCCGTGATTGCTGTTGTATTTCCAACGATCGCGTGGGTGAAGATGTGCTCATGAATCAAAGATAGCAGCGTGGAAGCCTCCGGCGCGAGTACCCGGCGAGTGGAGATGTATGGGGTTGGATGTGTAGGGTGCAGGGCGTGATGCGGCATGACCTTGGCGGCAGAATGCGTATCCCTTAACGGGCCGGGTTTTGAGGGAAAATATTCATC
>JBMFHN010000226.1:0-3153 GCA_049976805.1 Occallatibacter sp.
GTGCTCAGTTCGGAGACGGTCTTCGCGGGTACCGTCTTTGACGTTGTGCGTGAACGTTTGATTGAGCCCGGAGGCAAGGAAGCCACACGCGACATCATCCACCACAACGGCAGCGTGGTCATTCTGGCCCTCGATAGCAGCAAGAGCAGGAAAGACCCCTGGATTGTCATGGAACGTCAGTATCGCCATGCGGCCGGGCGGTTTCTGTGGGAACTGCCGGCCGGCAAGCTGGAGCCGGGTGAGGATCCGCTCGAAGGCGCCCGGCGGGAACTGGCCGAAGAAACCGGCTATCGCGCCAAAAGGTGGAAGCCACTGGTCGAGTACTACGCCAGCCCCGGTTTTCTGGGCGAGGCCATGAAGGTCTTTGTCGCCGAGGGCCTGACGGCTGGCGAAACCAACTGGGACGGCGACGAGCAGATTGATTTTCGCCTGGTCAGGCTTTCCGAGATCCTCAAGCTGATCAAGAAAGGCGCGATTCAGGACGGCAAGACGCTGTCCGGCGTGCTTCTCTATGCGCGCAAGATCGCCGGCATGCGCCGCAAATAGCGCTGAAACTGCTCCTCGCCTGCGATCCTTCCCTTTTCCCTGCGGGCCGGCTTTCACGGCCCGGCCCGCGCACTTTCCGCCTCCTTGATTTTCCCGCCACAGTAAATTTCTGCGCGCCCTTTTTTGCATCGCTGCGTCCAACCGGGTATTGGTGAACATTCCCCGGTGTTCGTTCACCGCACCTCACAGGAGAAAGAAGGCAGGAACCTGTGGCTCAGTACAAAGGCAAAGTCAAGTGGTTCAATAACGCCAAGGGCTATGGATTCATCGGACGTGACGATGGACCGGATGTATTCGTCCACTACTCATCGATCCAGTTGGATGGATACAAAACGCTGAAAGAGAACGATGAGGTGGAATTCGACATCGTTCAGGGTCAGAAGGGTCCGCAGGCGGACGCAGTTGTCCGGTTGCGGGACGGCGCTGCCCACAACGCAGCCTAGCTGGCGAGAAGACCGGTGCATGCAACCCGCCCTGCGGCGGGAGTTGATTTGTGTACCTATTTTCCTCTTCTTCGTCACAACGGAAGCGCGGGGTCTTTCGTCGTCCACGCATTTCCGTTGTGAGCTCATCGCACAGAGCGGCGGATGCGCGCATCTCCTTTGCGGTGGGCCAGGCGGCCGTTTCTGCATCGCTGCCGTGAATTGCTTCCGGCGCGCGGGAGTTTTCCTCTCCCGGGCCGGCCGTATGCATCGGCTGCCCGTTTGCCCGGGCAGTTCGGTTCCGGCGTGTGTTGGTCTGGATGGATGCTGGTGGCTGCCTTGGCGACCAAGGACCCTGAGTGCGTCCCCGCAGCCTCTCGCGGCGAACGACCTCTTGCGTGTCCTGGCCCGCGGCAGTCTTTCATCGCATCCCTTCCGCCCGGCGCCTCCATCGCATGCCGACTCGTTTTTCCGGAGATTCACCCGGCAATCTCTTCAGCCGGTGGACGCCCGAGGAGTTTTCCGGCTTTTTCTGCGCAGAGCGCTTCTTTTTCCCAGCGATCTGGCCTGCGTTTCCCGGAAAGAAATGCGGAATTGTTGCGTCATTCTGCGGCTTTGCGGATTAAGATAATGGCGCCATGAGCTTGTTGCGCCATGAATCCGGAACAGAGATCGACGATGCCGCCCGCGGCGAATCCTTCACCCGGGGGACCAGCCACATTGTGCTGGCCAGCGTTGTTGCGGCCATCCTGGTAACCGCCGCCATCGCCTTCTACGTCAAGATGGGAGAAAGACCGCCCGTGGCCACGGGCGAAATCCTCCAGGTGTGGACCACCCAGCGCCACGTCGAAACCTCCGGGGTGGACGCCAATGGCGATCCCGCAGCCCGGCGAAGCTTCGACCAGGTGCTGATTTTCGCCCATGTAAAGCTGAAAAATCAGGGTAGCTATCCGCTTTATCTCGAAGATATGCTGGCCAACCTGCGCCGTCCGGACAGCCTTCTTTCCGTCTCCGCCGGAAGTGCCGGCCAGATCCAGGAAGCGCTGGCGGCCTTTCCGGATCTGGCCTCGCTCAACGCCGCGCCGTTGCCGCCTCTCGCCACCCTTCCGCCCGGAAAAACTCTGGACGGCATTGCTTTCTGGGCGGTACGGATGAACAAAAAGGAATGGAACTCATGCCGGCTTTTGAATTTCACCTTCGAGTTTCACTATCAGCCCGCCCTGGTGCTTACGCCCCATGCCCCGGCTAAGGAACTTTAGGTGGAACCGGCGCGTCCCTGGGCGTTGACAGGTAACCGCTGATTTCGTTCTTCGATTGAACCGAGTTGACAACCACTTCGTACAGCATCGGCGGCCTGCCGCAATAGAACTGGAGCGGCTCGTCCACGTTCCGGTCCTTCTTCTCGTACTGCCGATCATCGGCATAAATCATCAGCGTAAAGCGGCTTTTCTTGAGGTTGGCCTTCTTCAGTTGCAGGCTTACCGTTCCCACCGGCTTTCTTTTCCCTTTGTACAGGGTGAACTCGTAGTAGTTCCGGTCGCCCTTGTGCTTCAGCAGTTCCAGTTCCTCGTGGTTGCGGGCGATCAGGGTACTATGATCGTTCAGATCCCCCCGCATTGACTGCAACTGGCTCAAAGCCGTGGCCAGGTCCGTCTGTGTCTTGGTCAGGTCGGTTCTCACTCCACCCACATCGCTCTTTACCGAAGAGACCTCGGTTGAGACGCTGCTGACCTGTTGCGCGGTCTTCTGCTGGGCGCTGGCCAGCCGCTGGTTCTTGATTTCCACCGCCTCCTCGCGGCGGATGATTTCCTCGGCGCGGGCGTCCATCTGCTTCTGCGTCAAACCGAGCGAATTTCCCAGCTCCTCGGTGGCCACCCGCAGACGGGCATCGGTCTCGCGCAGTTCGGCGGCCAGTTTCACGTTCTCCTGGCTTGCCGCAGCCAGCTCCGCTTGCTGCATGCTCACCTTGCCGCTCAATGTGTAGGTCCAGATCAGGCTGCCCACGCCGGCCGCCAAAGCCACGGCAACCGCAGCCATCCAGGCGCGGGAGTTGCGGCGGGGAGTTTCCTCCACGCGAACATCATGGCTGGAAGTTTCGTCCAAATCGCTCATTTGTGTGCCTTTCCCTGATGAACTGCGCAGTGGCCCATTGCTTGCTGTCAAAGGGCGCTTTTCGATCCGGCCA
>JBMFHN010000227.1:0-3136 GCA_049976805.1 Occallatibacter sp.
GTCCGAAGCCATCGCGTTCCAGAGCACCGGGACCATATCGAGCGACCTTGCCGCGCGGAGCACGTCCGGTCTGCGCGCGCCAAAAGGCGGACGAAAATGCTTGATCGGCAAGCCGGTGATCTGCTCCAGCGTTTCTTTGGTCCGGAGCAGCTGCTGGCGCACGCGGCTGGGCGCGGTGATGGCCAGGTTGGGATGGCTCCAGGAATGATTCCCGATCAAGTGGCCACGCTCGGCGACCTGCCGCACCAGCGCTGGCTGGGTATGAGCGTAGTTGCCCACCATGAAAAACGTGGCCTGCACGCCGTGAGCCGCCAGCACATCCAGCAATTGAGGCGTCCACGCCGGGTTGGGCCCATCGTCGAAGGTGAGCGCCAACTCGCCGGGATGCCGCGGCGCAACCAGCGCCTCGCCAAACAACCGCGAGCCCGGCCACAGCGCGGCATACGCGCAGCCGCCAACCGCCAAACCGAGTCCGGCGACCGCGCCCATTCCGGTTTCCATTCCCTGAGCCAGTGGAGAAAGCATTCTATCCTTCAGTCTGCTCTCCGGAACCCTCGGTTCGCAAGAAAAGCCAGGACTGCGCCAGCCGAAGATGGAAGAGCGGGCAACTGTTGATCACCATGGCAGCGCGTTGCGGCGCAAGTCGCTGAGCGGGTAGTGGGTCCCACGCCAAGTGACGCCATCGCGAGCCAGCGTAAGAACCACGGAACGCAGAAATCCATAGCCGGCGATGGCCGCCGATGGGGCAAAGAGGACCGCGGCGGCTGGCGAGACACCGTTCAAACGGCGGTTGGCGTAAAAGACAAGTGCGATGCCCGCGTAGGTCAGCAAGCCGGCCGGCAGCGCCCAGCCTCCTGCCGCAATCGCCGCCAAAGGCAGCACGACCTGCGCCACAACCCCGAACAATGCCGCCAATGCGAACCCCAGCCGATACCGGAAGGCCGCAAAGCCGTTCTTCTCGACGTTGGCGACGATACCGAAGGCGCCGCGAATCCATCGAATCCGCACCAGGTCAGGGCCCAGCGTCACAGAAGACCGGTAGCCGGCCTGCTTGACCATCCATCCCAGGCTGAGATCCTCCACGACCTCCATGCGCAGAGCCGCGAATCCGCCGAGACGGGCGAAGGCCTCGGCACGCACCAGATTGAAGCCGCCCACTCCGAAAAAATCCTTGGCGCGCGGATCGGCCACCTTCCAGAGGCGCATGGACCACTGCACCAATGCCTGGATCGTGGCTTGCATCGCCGCTTCGCCGATGCTCTTCCGGACCAGGCTGGGAATCAGCACCAGATGGTCGGCTTGTCCGGCGATCGCCTGCCGCAGAGCGAGTTCCAAGGCCCGCGGAGCGAAGAGCAGATCCCCGTCGGTGAACAGCAGCCAGGGGGCGGTGGCCATCTGCGCGCCCAGATCAAGCGCATGCGGCTTGCCCAGCCAGCCCGCGCGCAGTTCGCGATTGTGGATCACCTGCAGGCGATGCGGGCCTTCGCACTGCGCCGTCTCGGCAGCGACCTGATCCATCAGCGCGCCTGTCCGGTCGGTCGAGCGATCGTCGACCGCGACAATTTCAAGCCGCAGCCCCGTCGATGCCAGTAAAGAACGCAGCGTGGCCTGAATGGCTTCCTCTTCGTTGCATGCGGGGACAATCACCGTCAGATGCGGACCGTTGCCGGCCGGCAGCAGGGGCAGCGCAGCCTCGTCGATGCGGGTCAGATCGGGCAGCAGGGGCATTCCCCTCAGAGCGGCGATGGCCTGCCAGAGCCAGCCAAGCGCCAACGCCCAACTGGAAAAGATAAAAACCTGCCCAGCAATTTTCGACCCAAGCATGGGACCATTATCGCCGACGCGCCCATCGGCTCGGCCTGCTCAGAGCCGCTGCCAGCGTGCTGCTGACGGCCCGCAGGACGAGCGCCAGCTTGGTGCGCTTGGCGATCACCGGGCGGGCTCGGAGCACGTCGTAATCCTGCCGCTCGATGGCGCGGAGAATCTCCAGACCGCCCCGGATGAAAAGGTCCAGATCAACAGCCAGCTGGCGACCCACCATGCGGATCAGCGGACGGCCCTGCTCAAACAATGAGCGGGCATAATCGACTTCAAAACGCATCAGGGCGCGAAACTCGGGCGTGGCAATGCCGCTGGAGATGGTCTGGTCGGTGACACCGAACCGGCGCATATCGTCCTGGGGAAGGTAGATACGGTCCCGGGCGATATCCTCGCGAACATCCTGCCAGGAGTTGGCTAACTGAAGGCCCGCGCAGATCAGGTCGGAGAGCTGGAAATGCTCTTCGCTCTGCTCGCCGCAAGTGTAGAGCACCAGCCTGCCAACCGGATTGGCCGAATAGCGGCAATAGGCCAGCAGGTCCTTCATGGACGCGAAGCGGGCGACGGTCTGGTCCTGACGGAAGGCGACCAGCAGATCGGCCAGTGGCTCCTTGGGGATGCCGCAGGCACGGATGGTCTCGGTCAGCGCGACAAAAACCGGATGGCGTGCGCGGCCCTCGTAGCAGGCATCGAGCTCGTTGCCCCACAGCTCAAGCAGGGCCAGCGACTGGGCCGCATTGCCCACCTCGTCTCCGAGATCGTCGGAGATGCGGCAATAGGCGTAAATGCAGTAAAAGTGGGGACGCAGAGCCTCGGGAAGGAACCAGGTGCCGACGTGGAAATTCTCGTAGTGCGACCGGGCCAACTGCCGGCACCAGGCTTGTGCCTCGCTGAGGGTGGGTGCAATCTCCGGGATGCGATAGCCCGCGGGCAGCGCAGCCCAGCCACGCTGAATCAGCAGGTTCTTGTCCAGTGTCCCGGTTTCCGGTTCCGTGATTGTCGCCGCCATTGTCTCACTCAGTGCACGAACACTCGAGTTCCATCATCGATCGGGAAGTTCCTTTCGCGAAAGCATGTTGACTGAAGATTGGGCCGGCACAAAAAATACCCCCATCCAACCCCACCGGCTCAGCCGGTTCCATCTCTATCAGTCAATTCTAATGTAACGGGAGTTCCCCCGGCTCTGCCGGGGGTAGTCTCACTGGCTGGCAGGGGAACAATCTTTCCACTCATCCTGCTGTCCGGTTTTCCGAAACCAGCATACTCCGTCCTTCGACTGTTTTTTGTCTTCGTAAACAAAGACTATCGAAACAGACGG
>JBMFHN010000228.1:0-3130 GCA_049976805.1 Occallatibacter sp.
CAGTTGAACGGCTCCATATTCCTGATTCCGAAGCCGGTTCGCGATCACCTCCGCGTCCAGCCGATGCAGGTAGATGAAACGCGTGGCATTGAACGGGTCGTAAACGTAGGGCTTCGCGGCGTAGTAGCAAAGCAGGAGGTTTTCGCAGATTGCCGCGCCCGGCTGTGTGCGAAGATAAGAGGCTTCAACGGCAAAGCGCCGCGCCGTTGCCTGGCTCCGCTCGAACGCTCTCACGGTAAGCCCGTTGTGGAAGAGCATCATGGGAATCGCGAGCCAGAGGAAAAAGATGGCGCAGACGGTCTCGACCGGCAGTGTGCGCAGCCTCGGCGCCAGAGGCAGGCGGGGAAATTCGGCCCAGAATACGCCACTGAGCAAAACGATGGCGATCATGGAGCCAAACATTCCGTCAATCGTCACGCCCTTGCCCCCGCAGAAGAATGCGTCCACCGCCAGCGCGCAATAGAGCAGCAGCGCCAGCACCCGCCGCCTGGGGTCATTCCGGCAAAAGCGGGCGGTCCACCAGGCCGCCGCCGTGGGCAGCAGAAACGGCAGCAGCGTGGCGCTCAGGTTGGTGGCGATGTGCGCCGGGGAGTAGCCGCGCGGCGCCAGCAGACAAGCCATATAGGCAGAGCCATCGATCCGGCTGGTCAGCTCAACCGACGCCGCGGCCATGCATCCGCCCGCGGCGGCAAAGCGCAGCGCCCGCGGCGGCGAGGCCAGCACAAGGTCCAGCAGCACAGCCAGCGGAAACTCGATCAGATTGTGCTTGATATTACCGCCCAGCACGAACAGCAGAGCGGTCAACTCCAGCGCCCAGCCCCTGCGGCCGCCACGCAGGTAGACGTAGAGTCCGGCCAGAAAGAAAGCCTGAGCCAGCAGTTGCGGGTCGTCCATGCCCACGTAGCCGCTACCGATGGCGCAGAAGGCGGCCACCAGGAACATTCCAGAGAACAATGCGGCAAACTTCGAGCCTGTGGCGCGGGCGACGATCAGCCCCGCCCCGAGAGCGCTCAGACAAAGCCCGGCCAGCGAGAGAATTCGCGCGGCAAACAGGGAGCCGGAGGTGAATCTGCCCAGCCACGCCGCCAGATAAAACGACAGCGCCGGATAGTTGACGCTCGTCCAGCCATAGGCCGAGGTGTAGAGAAGCTGGTGTTGCGCCACTTTCTGGGCGTTGTAAACATTCCACCCCTCGGTGTAATTAATCTGCATCAGCAGAAAAGCGCGGCCGAAGGGATAGATCGCGGCCCAAAGCAGAATCCCCAGACAAATCGCCGGCCCCCAAATCCGCCATGCGCCCGCGGCGGATTTCGGCGCATCGCCAGTTTGCGGCTGCATGGAAATTTCGCTCACCAAAGACCCCGCTTGACGCCAGAGATTCCTGCCTGCCTCGCATTCATCCTAGCAGCGCCGATTCAGCGGCCCGGATTCGATTCCACGGGCGAAAACCGCCGGCCGCAGTCCTTTCACCGCGCCGAGGCAACGTAAAAGAGAATGGCGAAAAAGTGGAACGCGCTGCCGGCGAGCACGCACAGGTGCCACAGCGCGTGGAAATAGCGCAGCCGGTCCAGGGCGAAGAAGACGATCCCCAGCGTGTAAGCCATGCCGCCTGCGAACAGCCAGAGCACGCCATGCCAGCCGAGCGCGCGGATGAGCGGGCCGGCCGCCACCACCACGAACCAGCCCTGCGCCAGATAAACCAGCGCCGAAGCCACCTCGAATCGTCCCACGGCAAAACTCTTGAAAACAATCCCGGCCGCGGCCAGCAGCCACTCGACGCCGAACAGCGTCCAGCCCAGCGGTCCGCGCAGTGTGACCAGGCAGAAGGGTGTATAGGTGCCGGCGATCATGAGGTAAATCGCCGAGTGATCGAGGATGTGAAAAACGTGCCGGGCCCGCGTGCGCACCAGCGAGTGGTAGAGTGTCGAGCAAAGATAGACGAGCACCAGCGTCGAGGCGAAGACCGAGCAGCTTGCAAGCTGCCAGGCTGTTCCCTGTGCCGCCGTGGCCACCAGCAGCACGGCGCCGGCAATCGCAAGCACCGCGCCAACGCCATGTGTGATGGCATTGGCCAGAATCTCACCCAGCCGAAAATGGGTTTCCACACCTTCGATGATAGAGCGTTGAGCGGCCACGGTGAGGAGAGCCGCAAACTGAACTCAATCGCCGCCGCTGGTCCCGGAACGGCGCAATCAAAAAGCGATCATTCCGCCGCTCCGGCACGAAACCGTGAAGAGATTGCACATGCGGCAGCGAGCGCTTTCGCGCAGATGAGCGGCACCACGGACCCGGATCTCCGGATCGTCTTTGCGGTTCCCGGAAGGTGTATTTCCGGCTCGATCACCTGGCTCAATAAAACAAATACTTTCTCCAGCGGTCATCGCCTCGTCCCAGCATCCGCATGATCTGGCGGCTGGTGTGCAATGAAAAGGGACGCGGCTCGCGCAACAAGACCATATCGTCAATTTCGTGCAACATGCGGTTGCCCTTGCGGCGGTTGCAGGCGTGGCAGCAGGCCACCAGATTTTCCCACGTGGAACTGCCGCCGCGGGAGCGGGGAATCACGTGATCCAGCGTCAGCTCGCCCGGAGGCAGGATCTCGCCGCAATACTGGCAGGTGTTGCGGTCGCGCAGCAGAATGTTCTTGCGCGACAGGGCGCGCGTTTGATAAGGAATGCGGCGGTACTCGAGAAGCCGGATCACCGAGGGCATGACGATGTGCCTGCGCTGGGCATGGAGGATGAGCCCGTGCTCTTCCTCTGTGCGCGCAACACCCTTCAGGACCAGCACCAGGGCGCGGCGCGCACCGCAGATGTTGATCGGTTCATAAGAGGCGTTCAGCACCAGCACCGGCATTTGCAGCAGGTGCGCGGACTGGCTGGCCGCCTGCTCGCCTGCCAACGCCGCGGTCCGTGCGATGGACTTTTGTTTGCGTGCGTGAATCATGGCTTTTCCAAGCGACATTTCTCTTCCTCTCGTCAAAAAGGCGGTTGTCCGCAGGATGAAAACGGAAACACAGGATGCAAATCGCCGCTCGGCGCTTCTCCGCCCGCCTCTTTTCCTTCCTGGCTGAAGGAGTCGAGGCCGTTCTCTGCGCCGTTGAAGCCGGCTGCCAACCCGCGGCGAAAAC
>JBMFHN010000229.1:0-3115 GCA_049976805.1 Occallatibacter sp.
GGCGATCTCCAAGTCCGCGTCCGGCTCGACGGCGATGGACTGCGACAGGTCGAACTGAGAAGCATACGCGGCCAGCGAGCGCTGGAATTCAGGGATCTTTTCGACTTCCAGCGTGATGCCGGCAGCCGCGGGGTGGCCGCCGTAGCGCGTGAGGCTTGCTTTGCAATGGTCGAGAGCGTCGATCAGGCTAAAACCGGGAACGCTACGGCCAGACCCAACGGCGAGTCCGGTTTTCCTGTTCAGTCCGAGGACGAAAGCAGGCACGCCAAAATGCTCCACGGCCCGGCTGGCAAGGATGCCGACAATGCCTTTCGGCCACTTCGGAGAGTAACCGACGTAGGCATGCTCAACGGCGCAGCTGGACTCGACCAGTTCGGTAAAGCACCGTTGTTCGATCTCGCGGCGTTCGCGGTTGCAGGCAACCATCGTTTGCGCGAGTTCGACGGCCTGATCTTCTTTTGCGCACAGCATGTCGAGGCCGATGGAAGGATGGCGGACCCTGCCGACCGCATTGATCGTTGGTATGACGGAGAATGCAAGTTGGCTGGCGGAAGGCACGCCGGAGATGTATGCCATGCTCAAGAGCGCGCGCAGGCCTGCATGCTGAGTATGGGGCAACGAAGCGAGCCCCAACCGTGTCAGTGTGCGCGCCGTACCAACGAGCGGAATGGAATCCGCGATGGAGGCGATGGCGCCAAGGCGATTCAGGGAGTCCACAATCCGCATCAGCTTGTCGCCGGAATAGGAGTGCTCCAGAATCCCCCAGGCGGCCATCAGTGTGAGCGAGCCGGCGCAATATTCCGGGTTCCACACGATGGCCTGAGCGGCTTCCGGATCGGTGGTCTTTGAGTGATGGTCGATAATGACCACTTCCATTCCCAAGCGTTTTGCGAGGAGGATGGGTTCATGTGCGGCAATGCCGTTGTCGACCGTGACGATCAGATGTATGCCTTGTTTGGCGAACTGCAGCACAGCATCTTTGGACAGCCCATAGCCTTCGTCGCGATGCGGCAAGTAGGGCAGGCAGGAATGGCCGGCCAATTCGATGGTGGCTTTGAGGATGGCACAGGAAGCGACGCCATCGCAATCGTAGTCACCATAGATCGAAATGGACTCCTTATGATGGATCGCAGCCAGAATGCGATTCACGACCGGCTCCATGCCGGGAATAGTGAGAGGATGGGGGACCTGGCTCCAACTCGATGGGGCCAGGAAAGAATCGATGTTTGTGATGCCGCGCTTCTCAAAAACACGAAGAAGCGAACGAGGGACACGCATGATGTACGCTCCTTCCTGGGAGAAATAGATTTGGAATGGTTCCGTCTCAATTGATTCGACTCACGTTGGTGATTCTCTTTCCGAAATGCAGGCGAGCCACCTGCACAAAATAATCTCGATCTGCAATCGCCTCCAGCTCGGTTTCGCGCGCGGGCCCCAATAACTGCTCTTCGTCAGGGAATCGGGCTTGCGCATGATGCTTTCCTGTTTCAGGCGATTGGCGACCTGGAGCGCGTCTCGTTGTGGAAAGTCCCCACAGTGGAAACGCTCTCCCTGTTTTGTATGCGTGGACTACGCAGTCACCGCCAATTCCTCGACCTGTCCGCGCGGAATTTCCATCCGGCCAAGCATCTCGTCGCCGAGCTGCCGCCGATACTTGCTGAGAATTCTGCGACCCAGCGCGGCCTGGCGCGGCGTCAATTCCATGCACATAGACAGTTGCCGTCCCATATAGGCGTCCATTCGATTGAACCCCGTCCCATCGAGAGCGCGCGCCATCGCAGGACGAGGTCATGAATTGGAGCCCGTAGAGGACGGCCCGGCATTGTTCATCGGTAATGGTGAAGCCTTCGACGTCGAGTTCCCTGCGAACATCGTCTACGCTCTACCGGGCGGACGCTGAACGCGCTGTACTGTGCGCGCCAACGTGGGCCGCCGGATGCGCCAACTCCTCGACGACGGCGGTCTCTGCTTCCTGGTTTTTCGCGTGTTCCATTCTCCGTTCAAAGGCGGAAACGGTTTCGCGGTCGAGAGCGGTGCTGATCACCTCCTGTTTGGAAATGATCTTCATCGCCATAGCTACGTCGATCGAGTCTTCAAAGACAAGATGCTGAACGAGCACCATGTTTTTCTGGCCAATACGGTTGGCGCGATCTTCGGCTTGGGACACGATGCCCGGTCGCCAATCGAGTTCGCAGAAGATGACATGCGAGGATGCGGTCAAGGTCCATCCCACGCCGGCGGCGATGATGTTTCCGATAAAGACCCGGCAGTTTGGGTCTTGCTGGAACCGATCTTCGGCCGCTTGGCGTTGTGCAGCGGAATGTTGGCCAGTCAGTGTGACGCATTGGGCGCCGTAGTGGGCCGCCAGCGCTTCGATGACGTCCAGATGATGGGCAAAGACGATGATCTTCGGCGAAGTCTCCAAGGAATCGTCGATGTGCTCAATCATGTGAGGGATCTTCGCGACCGCAGTTTCATGCCGGATGCGAGACATCTCATCGAAAGCCAGGGCCTCGGCGCTGCGCAGTTGTCGCACCGCCTGGCGAAAGGCAACTTCGTTTTTCTCGGCATAGCCCATCATGACCTGCGCGGTGATCTGCTCGATCTTGTCGTTGAGGGAATCGGCCTTCCGTTTTTCCTCTTCGACAATTTTCGCCACGTTGCCAGTTGCAGGGATTTCCAGGACGACGCGCCGTTTCCCCGGCAACTCTGTCAGAACATCTTCCTTCAACCGGCGAACCATGAAGCCGGAGCGCAGGCGTTCCTGAAGTTCTTCAAGATTGCTGGATATGGAAACTTCCCAGCCGTACTTGGTTTTATCCAAACTGCGCGGGAAACCCCGTCCTTCAGGGCGGGGATGCAGAGCGCGGCGAGCGGAGCTCGCCTCAACTTGGTGTCTGCTGCTGTTCGATGTATTGGCGAATGACGGAGATAGGTGCTCCACCGCAGCTACCGGCAAAGTAGCTGGGGGACCATAGTGCGCCTCCCCAGAGCTTCTTGCGGATGCTTGGGTACTTCTTCTGACGGATCATGCGGCTGGAGACGCCTTTCAGGCTGTTCACAAGGTTGGAAACAGCCACCTTTGGAGGGTAGTTCACGAGCAGATGTACATGGT
>JBMFHN010000230.1:0-3107 GCA_049976805.1 Occallatibacter sp.
CTTCGAGATGGTGGATCAGGGAACGCCGGATGAAAAGATTCTGGCTTACGCGACGGGCAATCCCCGTTACAAGGGAATCGAGAGTTACACCGAAGTGCCGCCTCATGTGCTGCTGGAAGTTGCCCACTTTTTCTCGATTTACAAGGACATGGAAGGCAAACGGACCAAGGTGACCGGCTGGAAGGACCGCGACGAGGCGTACGAAAGGATCATGGCGAGTCATCGGCGCTATTTGGCGAAAAAAGAGAGCGAAGGCAAGGCCTGAGGAAGTTCTGAAAACAGTCACACCCTGATTCCCCGCCGGAAAGCCGCTCTGCGATTGACCGAGAGATATCCGCGGTCTGTTTGCCCCAGCCATCTGCAGAGGCGGTAGGATAAACCTTCAGACCGGGAAGGTCTCTGGCGGATTCGCCTTGTATCCGATGAAAGAGGTTCAGCGGCGATGGTTTTATCTTCCATGCAGCGCGAGCCGTTTCGTGAATATCAGAGTTATATCGAGCGCGAAGAGGAATTGGACCGCTTGCACAAACAGGCGGAAAGACGCAAGTCCATGCTGGTCTTCGGACCCGGGGGCGCGGGTAAATCGCGTCTGTTGCTGACCTTTACGGCGAGCCAGCCGCTTGCGCTTTATGTGCCCCAGACCCGGTCACCGCGTGAACTTCTTCTTGCCCTGCTTCAGGCGTTGCATGCCTCAGATAGGGCAATCCGGATTCCGGGCAATGCCAGTGCCCTGAGTTCTTCTTCCCTGAAGGGGATTGCGCACCGGGCTCTCGATACTCATCCTTTTCTGATGGTGCTCGACCACCTTGACTCGCCCTCACGCGTGGTCAGCGGAACAATCAAGGATCTGCACTATTACGGACGCACACCGGTAATCTTTGCGTCGCGCTCGCCGCACATGGAAGATATCGGCGCCCTGCGTCCCCTGTGCGCGCTCAAGTCGGAGCGCGTTGAGATCAAGAACTGGCCACATCCGGTTGCCCTCGAATTCGCCCGGCGTGAGGCGGAAAGAATCCATTTATGGGCCTCCAATCTGGAGTCGATTCTTCCGTCGCTGGTCGAGTGGAGCGACGGAAACCCCGGCGCCATCCTGCAGATGCTGAAAATGGCGCATCTGCCGCAGTACAGGTCGGGCGACCAGATCAAGGCGCACGTTCTCTATCTCGATTACCGCATGGGGCGGCGCTGGAGCGGAGCCCAGGATCAGCCAGCATGAACTGCGCCGGGGCGGCGGTAAGGATTGCTGCGCGCGAAGGAAACTCCGGAGCCATTCCTGCAGGGAAGTTTTGTTTTCCGGTTGTCCCGGCCTGATTTCCCTCTCATTGCGCTGCCCCTCAAACGATCAGCTCGATGTTCCATGGGGCCTGCACGCTGCGGTGGCCGGCGAGCAGCAGCAGCGTCAGCTGTGCGGCCCGGCGTTCTTCCTCGCTGCTCAGGTGGCGGCGCAGCGCATCGTGCCGCAGCGCATAGCGTTCAAGATCCTCGGCTGTTCTTTCAAGCAGTTGCGCATGGGTCTGCAGCAGGCTGCGCGCCGCCGGGCCGGGGCCGAGTGCCGCGGCCACCATGGACAGATGCGCCAGACAGCAAGCCGGCATGCGCTCTTCTGCCTTGACTGCGGCCTTGCGCACAGACTCCGCAGCCCGGGCCACCGCTGAGCGTTCGGCCTCGACGCGCGTTGCGCAGACGCGGCAACTGGCGGGTCCGGCGCGCAGTTGTTGCAGTTCGTCGGGCGGGCAGCCCTGGTTTTCTGCCGCGATACGTTCCAGTTCCCGGGCCATGCGATGCACGAGTTCCGGGTAGGCCGTGCAAACCCCGTAAGGAGACGAGAGGTTTTCATACTGCCAGGTATGGAGCGGGCAGAATCCTCCATCGGCGGCGTGGCGGCGGCGGATTTCAGCATCGATTGTCAGCTCGTATTGATACCGGCTCAGGAACCGGAAAACCGTCTCCAGAATGGCTGCGCAAATTCCGCAACCGGCCCGCTTGTCGATTTCCAGCGCGGCTGCCAGATTTTCGCTGTCCTGCCGAGCAGGCGCCGCTTCCACCGCGGCCGTCTTTGCGCCCAGGCTTTTTTCGCGCAGATGGTTCAGCTTCTCTGCCAGATTGCGGAGGATTTTTCCCTGCTTCTCGTTTCCTTGCGGGCTCGCCCCGCGCGCGAGCAAATCTGCGGCCCTTTCATAGAAGTTGGACAAGAACAGCCGGGAGCGCTCTTCAGCAAGAAACCGCAGTAATTCCGTCTCGAATGAGGCGAGGCCGCTTTCTTCCCGCATCTTTTCATCGCCGGATAACTTCGCCTGCAATCCCATCCGCGCGGAAACGGAAAATATGCGCGGAATTTCCGCAAATGCGAATCGATCGAGCCTCTCGGCGACAAACGACAGCACCTCTTCGCGTTCCTTCGCGCTGACGGTGTCCTGCTTGTTCACCACCATGAAGAGTTTTCTGTTTGTCAGTTGTATCCGCTGCAGGATACGGTCTTCTTCTTCCGACAATGAACTCTCGTAGCTTGTGACCAGAATGAAGGCGTCCGCCTGAGGAAGAAACCTTTCCGTGGCCTGTGTATTTTCGATCATGGAGGATCCCAGTCCCGGGCTGTCGACAAAAAATAGACCGCGGCGCAGAATCTCGACGGGAAGCTCGATGCTGGCCAGCGCGATGTTCCTGATGTTTCCCGGATTGCCCTGCTGGGTTCCATATTCCGCCAATTGCGTCATCGGAACTTCGCGGCGCATGCCGGTGGAGTGGAAGCTCAGCTCCAGTCTTCTGCGGCTTCCGTAACGGACGGTCGTCAGGACCGAGGTCAGCGGAACCATCCCGGTGGGCAGATGATCCCCGCCCAGCAGGGCGTTCATCAGCGTTGATTTGCCGCGGTTGAAGCGGCCCACCACGAGAAGATTGAAGCGGTCCTCGGCCAGGCGGGTCAGCAACTCCTGGCACTCGGCGCGCAAGGTCTGATCCTTTGTGTCGGTGGCCTGCGCGGAGCGCAGGATGGCCGCGATCGCAAATTTTTCTTGTTCGTATTGTTTGAGGTTCATGAATTTCTGTTTTCTCTCAAGGGCGAAAATGGGACGTGCCTTCTGCGCGCGCGCCGGGGCCGCGCGTCAGCC
>JBMFHN010000231.1:0-3099 GCA_049976805.1 Occallatibacter sp.
ACGGCAAAAGCAACGACAACGACAAAAACAACAACACGATTGTGCAGGGGTTGACAGGTCACTCCATATCAGAACGGGTTCAGCCGACCCAGACCCCTCTTCTTTTTCTTCTTGCTCGAAGATTCCTGGCTCAGCTTCGTCTTGGGCTTTTTGTGTTTGCCGGAAACGGCAGCCTGCGCCGTGACCATGCCGGGTTTGATGTCATTCACCTGTTCGGGAGGCGCGGCCGGCTTTTCAGCAGGCGGTTCCACGGCGTTGCTGGGACCCACCGGCTGGAGCACGGCATTGGCATTCGCGGCCGTGGCGGGAGCGCTCACGATCTGGACCCCTACGCCGGTTCCACCTGACGGCCGGGCCATCTCAAGCGGAGCCTGGGAGGGCTGGCCGCTGCGTGGAGGCTCGTTGGCCGGAGTGGGAACAAGCGCTTCGACGGGCGCGGCCGGCTTGTTGGCATTGACGGCATCCTGGAACAACTGAATATTTTCCTTGGCCACATCGGGCGCGATGGTCCGCGTGGGGTCCTCCAGAGTGGGTTCGCCTACATGCACGGCTTCGACGACCGAGGGCCCATGACGGAAGATGTCGAGGGTTCGGCCGGTGAAGCGCAGAGGCTCACGGCTGCGTTCTTCGGCGTCATTCTCGGCAAGCGCAGCCTCGGTGGGTTCGGGAACCGGCCGGTTCATGGCAACGAGCCGGTCGCGGGCGTCTTCCACGTGGGGGGCCATCGGATAGCGGGTGATGACTCGGTCATAGGCGGCTGAGGCCCGGTCCAGATACACGGCGCTCAACCGTTCCCGGATGGCGCCGGAAATGTGGGGCGCGATCTGGATTGCATGGGCTTCGGCGGCATAACAATCGCCGATGGCCAGCAACGCCACGTCGCTTTTCGAATACAGCGGGTAGGTGTCCACCACCGTCTGCAGGCGGGCAATGGCGGCCGCGTAGTTGTCCACGCTTTGGTAGTAAAGGCCGATCTGAGTCTCCCGCTCGGCCAGAACCTCCTGTACGTCCCGCAGTTTCTGCTTGGCTCGGGGGATCAGCGGCGAGTCCGGAAACTGGTTGATCATGGTCCGGTATTCCTGCTCGGCATGCAGGGCGTTGGTGTAATCGCGGTCGGGTTTCTCCATCTGCTGGAAATAGATATCACCCACCTTCATTTGCGCTTCGGCGGCTTCGGGAGAATTTGGAAAGAAGGTGATGAAATCCTTGTACTCGGCCTCGGCCTGAGAGAGAGCCGCGGTGCCGCCTTCCTTGAACCATGTGTCGCCAACCGACAGTTTCGCGCGCATCCGGTATTCGGAGTCGGGGTAGGTGTTCAGCAAGGTCTGCAGATCGAGCCGGGCCTCATCGTAGTGGCCCTTTTTCATGGCCCGCATGGCCTTGTTGTAAAGCACCAGATCGGGCTGCTTGGTGTGCACGTTGCCCAGCGGGTTGGCGCTGAGGTCCTCGTTTTTCTTCTTGTGTCCATGCTTCCTGTCCCAGGCGTGGGCCGAAACCCCGCCGAGCACCAGAAACGCAAGAACCACCGCGGCAATCTTTCTGGACAACCGGTTCATAAAACCCTCTTTGCGGCCGACGGCTCATGGACAAGCCGCAAGCCCTTTTCCGATCTCTTCTATTCTTCAGCGTCCTGCCGGGCCAGCGCTTTCCCCGATCTCCGCTCGATCTGCCCGTGAGGAAAAAACGAGCCGAAAATTCTGCAAATTGTTTCCCGGGCAACGCGGCCCGGCGCATCCATTCCCGCACTGCGATCAAGCGGTGGGCAACACATGAGAGGCCCGGCGAGCCGCATCCAGCAGATCCCGCACATCCTGCTCCGGCCGCCCCGCGCCAAAAATGGCCTGACCGGCCACCAGCAAATCCGCTCCCGCTTGGACGATGCGGGTCACGGTTTCGGGAGCCACGCCACCGTCAACTTCGATTCTAAACGCCAATCCCTGATCCTGGCGCAAGCGCGCCAGCCGGGTGATCTTGCCCAGCGAGAACTCAATGAATTTCTGCCCGCCGAAGCCGGGATCCACGCTCATCACCAGGACATGGTGCACCATGGGCAGAATCTCGACGAGCAGGTCGACCGGGGTGGCCGGGTTGAGGACCACTCCGGGCTTCATGCCGTGCCGGGCGATCAGATCGAGCGAGCGATGCAGATGGCGGCAGACCTCCTGGTGAACGCTCACCCAGTCGGCCCCGGCCTCGGCGAAGGCCGGGATGAACTCGTCCGGATTCTCGATCATCAGGTGGCAGTCGAGCGGCAGCCGCGTCGCCTTGCGCAGGGAACTGACGACGGGTGGCCCGATGGTCAGGTTGGGCACGAAATGACCGTCCATCACGTCCACGTGAATCGCGGCCGCGCCACCCCGCTCGACGGCAGCAACTGCGTCGGCAAGGTGAGCGAAATCGGCCGAAAGTATGGAAGGAAGCAGTTCGACCATGGAATTTTCCACTCTCTCTCCCTGCAGTGCAAGTGTAGCAGCGCGGGGTTGGGGCGGGAGCGGGAAACGAACCTCCGTCCTCGGCACAGGCGCGCCCGGGCGAGGCTTTTCGCCTCACGCCGGCCGCCCATCTGCCGATAAACCACCCGGAAGAGATTCCCTCTCCGTCCGGGAGGAGAAAAACGGCATGCAACTGATTGGCCTTTCATCCACTGCCTCGACCGCAACGATTCTGAATCCTGCTCCGGCATCCCGGTCCGCATCCGCGACGGGGGCGGGGGCGAGCACCGCTGCAGCCACGGCTTCTTCCTCCTCGCCGGGCCCAGGCGCCACCGCGACCCGCGCGGCCACAGGCAAAAGCTCGCCATCCCCGGCATCCCGGACGGCGGGCGCGGCCACCAGCTCCGCCGCGATGGAAACGCTTGTTTCCGGCTATTCCACCACGGTCAACGGCACCCAGTACATCGGCAGTGTGGAGGAGTCCGGCGGCGTTTACACGGCGTCGGTTCCCAACCTGGCCGGAGCCACGGCGACCGGATCGAGCCTTGAGGCGGCGGAAAACAGCCTGAGCCTCCGCATCAATGAACTGGTCTGATATGGAGTGACCTGTCAACCCCTGCACAATCGTGTTGTTGTTTTTGTCGTTGTCGTTGCTTTTGCCGTTGAT
>JBMFHN010000232.1:0-3096 GCA_049976805.1 Occallatibacter sp.
ATCTCCTTCCAGTTGCGCAGCACCGACGCCGCCGAATCCGCCCCGGCAACCGCCGCCCGGTTGCCGGCTGCCCGCGAAGCCTCCTCGCCGAAGACGTGCGGATGGCGGCGCACCAGCTTCCGGTTCAGCCCCCCCAGCACGTCGGCAATGGTGAAATGTCCCTCGTTGGCCGCCATCTCGGCGTAAAACAGCACTTGAAGCAGAAGATCACCCAACTCCTCGGCCAGATGAGGCCAGTCGCGGCGCTCAATCGCGTCGAAGACCTCGTAGGTTTCTTCCAGGGTGTATTTGCGGATGCTGTCGAAGTTCTGCTCCCGGTCCCAGGGGCAGCCGCCGGGCGCGCGCAACCGGGCCATGATCGCCACCGATTGCTCGAACAATGCCGCCGGGTCCACAGGATCCGTGGAGCCGTGTGGCGCGGAAGCCTGTACGTCGAGGCTATCAGGCAAAAGGTCCATGTAGCTCCAGTTTACCTCGGGTTGCAACAGCGCGGTTCCGCCCGGCTGCGCAATCACCGCTCCCGGGCATTCGCGCCAGGCCGCGGGCGAAGGCCCGCGCAGGATCCGATCGATGGATGAAACCGCTCCTTCGCGCATGCTGCTTCTCCGCGGGTTCCTCGCACCGTATACTCAACTTCGCGCATGATTCGCATTCCGGGAACGATTTTCTTCGGCCTGCTCGGCCTGGCTTTCGGCAGCTTTCTGAACGTGTGCCTGAGCCGCTGGCCTGCGGGCGAAAGCGTGATTGCCCCGCGCTCCCACTGCCGCGCGTGCGGCCGCGGGCTCGCCTGGTGGGAGAACCTGCCGCTGCTCAGCTGGCTGGCCCTCGGTGGCCGCTGCCACAGTTGCCGCGCCTGGATCGGCTGGCGTTACCCGCTGGTGGAGCTGGCGATTGGATCGCTGTGGGCCTTTGAATCGTGGCGTTCGCTCGGCGCGATGACTTTGCCGGGCGCGCCCGCTCCCGACGTTCTTCTGGCAGGCGCCGCCGGAAAGATGATCTTCGATTGGCTGCTCGTCGCGCTTGCCGCCCTCGACGCCGAGCACTTCTGGCTGCCTGACGCGCTCACGCTGCCCGGGACTGCGCTCGGATTTCTGCTCGCCGCAGGGCTCTCGCCGTTTGGAATTTCCGGGGGGGCGCGAGAGGGTTCATGGGAACTCGCCGCCGGGCAGGATCTGCTGGCCATTCTTCTCTGCGCGGGCCTGATTCTGCTGATCCGCTGGACGTACTGGCTGTTGCGTCACGCCGAGGGCATCGGTCTCGGCGATGCCAAGCTGATGGCCATGCTGGGCGCCTGGCTGGGGTTGCGCGGCGCGCTTCTGGCCTTCAGCCTGGGTTCGCTGCTGGGCGCCGTGGCGGCCGCGGCGCTGCTTCTGGCGCCCGCGGCGCGCACACCCTCGCAGGACTGGCGTTCGGCCCGGCTGCCCCTGGGGACTTTTCTTTCCATCGGCGGCCTGGTCAGCAGCCTGTGGGGCCCATCCATGCTCGCAGCCTACCTCCACTGGGCTGGTCTTTGAGCGCTCGAATGGATTTCCCTCGCCCATCAAAGCCGGCATCCCGGGTCGCCGGAAATTTTTCCGCGCAGGCAGGAGCTTCTCCAGCTGAAGCGCGCCGCGCAACCGCAGGCGTTTCTTCTATTGCCGGGCTTGCGCTGCCGGGGCGGGAGCGGCCTGGAGCGCGTTGGCAAGCGCGGGATCTTTAAGCGCTTTGCGCGCATCCTTGGCGCGGCGACTGTCCGGATCGTATTCAATCACCTTCAAATAATTGGCGCGGGCATCGATAAAGTCCCCCATGTGCCGCTGACACTCGGCCAGTCCCCAATAGACCTCGGGATTCTCCGGAGCCAGCACCAGCGCCGACTCGAAGCGCGAGAGAGCCCCTTTCCAATCCTTTGTATCCAGGTAAAAGTTTCCCACATTGATGTCTTCGGAGGCCGTTTCCTGGTGCACCGGTTCTTGCAATAACCGTTCTTTCCTCTTTTTGGGCGGCAAGCCATCGCCCGCTTGTGGCAGCAGGTTGCCCAGTCCGCTCAGGCTGGAACTCCATCCCCCTCCCCGCCCCTGGCCGCCGGAAGAGGCCGGAGACAGCTCATCCGGGCTGCGCACCGGATCCCGATCCGTGCCGGGCAGCGGAAATCCCGCGCCGGCCCCCTCATACGCGTCCGGAGAAAACGCCGGCGTGCTGCGCGAAGGCAGCACCGGAACCGAGCTGGTGTCTCCAGGAAAGGGATTGCCGTTGGTCTGCGACGCCGCCGGCGGTTTTTTCTGCGCATCCGCCGCCGGAGTCTGCGCCGGCAGGCAACCAGCCCCTGCAAGCCATCCTGCCAGGCAGATCGTCAGGCTCAGCGCGACGGAAAAAGATCGTCTCATTCGTTTCTTCTCAAGCCTCCCCTGCCCGCAATGGTAGGATGCGGTTCATACGGCTCCAAAGGAAAGCATCGCACACTCGCATGGGACTCATCATCCGCTCCTCCGCCATCCATGCCGCCGGCTGCTACACCACCACGCCCATCCACAAGGGGGCGCGCGTCGCCGAGTACGCCGGACCCCGGCTCACCAAGGCCCAGGCCGACCGGGTGTACGCCGAGTCGCCCATCACCTACCTGTTTGGACTGGGCGACGGCTCTGTCGTCATCGACGGCCACTCCATGGCCATGTTCATCAACCACAGCTGCGCGGCCAACTGCGAGAGCAGCGAGGAAGACGGCCGGGTGTGGATCAAGGCCATCCGCGAGATCGCAGCCGGCGAGGAGATCACCTACGACTACTGCCTCTACGACGGCGGCGACGACGAGGCGCGCTGCAACTGCGGCGCGAAAAACTGCCGCGGAACCATGTATTCGAAGGAAGAAGTCCGGCGGCGCAAGGCGGCCGGGAAAAAAGCGCGCCAGAAGGCCGCCCAGAAAGAAGCGAGCCGGCGCAAACGCTGAAGCCGGCTCGGAACCGATGGATTCCGGGCGGGCGGAAATTCTCGGCAAACTTTCCCGCGGTTTGGAAAATCAATCGGGGGAAGAGGGTGCCCAGAGGTCAGGAATCGGGGTTCCGAGGTCAGGAATCGGGGTTCCGAGGTCAGGAATCGGGGTTCCGAGGTCAGGAATCG
>JBMFHN010000233.1:0-3092 GCA_049976805.1 Occallatibacter sp.
CCGTTGGCGCGCAGGATGCCGGGGTGGAGGCGGAAGATCAAAGCGGACCAGATGCGAGTGAGCTTGTTCAGATCCAGGGCCGGACTGTGGAAGAAGTCCAGCAGGCGGTCGTAACAAGCCGGCTCCAGGCCCAGAGCGCGCACCGTGCTGGTGACGCCCAGCAGGTCCGTGCGCACCGTCATTCCCGCCAGGCACAGAGCCATCCACAAGAAGGTCCGACTACGGGCGCATGCGGACCGCAATTGGCATACCAGAATCCACCAGTGTTTCCATAGCATCGTCAGTCTCCCGATCGAAAATGTATTCCTATAATATAGCATTACTATGCTATACTATATCGACGCGAAAGGATGACTCGTGAGCAAAAAACGGATGAAGCAGATTGAACAGAGGATTGATCGGATCAAGAGAGCGCTACTGGAGATCGGCGCGATGCGCCCTGGCTCGTTGACCCGCCAATACAAAGATCCCCAAAACCATATAGGAGCCTATTGGCAACTCAGCTGCATCCGTCAGAGCATCCCACCTGTTTGTTGAATTCAGTTTGTGATGCTCTAAGGGCATGAGCGATGGGACAGTTGGATTGGTGCAGCGGCGTCGGCGTATCAGTCGCGAGGAAGCGAAGCAACTGGTTGTGGAGTATGAAGCGAGCGGGCTGACACGGCAGGCATTCTGCGCCGGCCGTGGGCTGAGCGTTGCAGCGCTGGATAAGTACCGTCGGCGACATGGTCAGGGAACAGCGAGCAGTGAAGGGCGGCTGTTGGCGGTGGACGTGATTCCCGGAGCCTCGGCGAGCAATCTTAGCAGTACTCTGTGCGTGGAGTTGGCGAACGGTCGGCGGATCGGGGTGGGCAGCGGGTTCGACGCTGCGACGTTGAAGCGCCTGCTCAGCGTGCTGGAGCAAGCGTAGGCGATGTTCGGATTTGGGCCGGCGACGCGGATCTACCTAGCGACGGGTGCGACCGACATGAGGAAATCCTTCAACGGTCTCTACGGTCTGGTGCGCGACACGCTGGGCTGCGATCCAACGAGCGGCCATGTGTTCTTGTTCACGAACGCGCGGCGCAACCGCCTGAAGTTGTTGGTGTATGACGGGAGCGGGCTTTGGGTGGCGGCGAAGAAATTGGATGGTGGTAGATTTCGCTGGCCGGAGAGCGACACCACGGCGACCAGGATTGTGCTGAGCCAGGAGGAACTGGCGCTGTTGCTGGGCGGCATCGATCTCAAGCAGACGCGGCGGCGGAAGTGGCATCGCCAGCCACTGGCGGAAGCATCAAGAGAGTCACTGAAAACCGCATAAACACTGCACATTTCGCATACTTATCCACAGAAGCTTTTGTTATGAAAGAGACATCGTGAGTGCGCCGCCTCAACTGCCCATTCCTCCACACTCCGATCCTGCGGTTGTCGCCATCATTGTCCAGTTACAACGACAGGTTGAGGCTCAAGCACAACAACTTGATACCCAGTCGAGGAAGATCGCCTCGGACGCGCGCGAGCTGGAATACGCGCAGATGAAAATCAGGATTCTGGAAGAGCGTCTGCGTCTGCGCCGGATCGCCAGGTACGGACCGGGCTCGGAGAAGTTGAGCACTCTGCAGTTGGAGTTGCTGGAAGAAGAACCCGGCGTCTCCAGTGAGGAGGTTCAGGCGGAGAGCCGGCGCGAGGCGTTGCCGAAGCCGAATGAGAAGAAGCGGCAGCGGCGCGCGCATCCTGGACGGCAGACACTTCCTGCCGACCTGCCCCGCGTGGAGAAGATCGTGGCTTGCACGACCGAGCAGTGCGTGTGCGGCCAGTGCGGCAAGGCCACCATCGTCATCGGCTACGATGAGAGCGAAATCCTGAACGTGAAGCCGGCCGAGTACTACGTTGAAGTGATCAAGCGCGAGAAGCGGGCCTGCAGGCAGTGCGAGGAACAGGGCGTGGCCATGGCGCCGCTGCCCAGGCGAATTATCGACAAGAGCCTGGTCTCGGACCGCATCATCGTCGACACGATTGTGAACAAATACACGGCGCATCTGCCCTTGTACCGGCAGAGCGCGTTGCTGGAGCGGGACTGCGGCATCGAGATCACGCGGGCCACGATGTGCGGCTGGGTGATGACGGTGGGCGAGATGCTCTCCCCGGTGGTCGGCGCCATGCGCAAGGAACTGCTGGCCGGCGGCTACATTCAGGCCGACGAAACCCCAGTGCATGTGCAGACGCATGACAAGCGCGGCAAAAACCATCAAGGCTATCTCTGGCAATACGGCACGCCGGGCGGCGGCGTGGTCTTCGATTTCCGCATGAGCCGCGGACGCGAAGGGCCGAAGCAGTTTCTGGGCGCCTTCGCGGGGATACTGCAGACGGACGATTACGTCGCCTACGAGCGCGGCCTGGGCGGCGAGGGCATGGTGCACGCCTGCTGCTGGAGCCACGCGCGAAGGCACTTTGTAGACGCGGTAAAGCTCAACAAACAGGATGCCGGCTCGATTCGCGCAGTTGAGCTGATGGACAAGTTGTTTTTGATCGACGCCGAGGCGCGTGAGAAAAAGATGGATCACGGCGCACGTCATCTTTTGCGCCGGGAAAAGGCGCCACCCGTACTCGACGAAATCCGCGCGCACATCCTGGCCACGCGCCAAACCGTGCTGCCCGGCAGCAAGGCCGGCCAGGCATGCAAATACACGCTGACACTCTGGGAAAAGCTGACCCGCTTCCTTGAGTACCCCGAACTGGAGCTGAGCAACAACCTTGCCGAGAATTCGATGAGGCCAGTGGCCCTTGGCCGATCCAACTGGATTCATATCGGCAGCCCACAGGCTGGACCCCGTGTTGCCGCCATCCTGTCCGTCATCGAAAGCTGCCGCCGCCTTAACATCCGCGTACGTGACTACCTGACCCAAGTCCTGCCCGGCCTCGGCGATACCCCCATCCAGCGCGTTGCCGAACTTACACCCACTGCATGGGCGGCCAAAGCGCAATCCTGAAAACTTCTCTCATCCCCATCGCACCACGGTCAATCGGGTACTTGGTCAGACGGATACTTATCACAGGCGCCTCCCGGGGCTTCGGTCGCATCTGGGCTCAGGCTGCGTTGCGGCGTGGCGATC
>JBMFHN010000234.1:0-3076 GCA_049976805.1 Occallatibacter sp.
AAGCGCTCAGGATGATGGCGGAGATCCGCGAGCGTTTCGGCCTGCGCATCGTGACCGAAGCCATCGACAGCGAAACGCTCGACCTGGTGGCCGAGTGGGCCGATGTCATCCAGATCGGCGCGCGCAATATGCAGAATTACTCCCTGCTCAAGCGCGCCGGCCGGCTCCGCAAGCCGGTGCTGATCAAGCGTGGCCTGTCGGCGACTCTCGAAGAGTTCCTGATGGCCGCCGAATACGTGATGAGCGAAGGCAACTATGAAGTGATTCTTTGCGAGCGCGGCGTGCGCACCTTTGCCGATCACACCCGCAACACGCTCGATCTGAGCATTATTCCTGCCGTTCAGCGGCTCAGCCACCTGCCCATCCTGGTCGATCCCAGCCACGGCACCGGCAGGCGCGACAGTGTCCTGCCCATGGCCCGTGCCGGGATCGCCGCGGGCGCTGATGGAATTCTTGTCGAGGTTCACGACCATCCCGAAAAGGCTCTCTCCGATGGTCCCCAGTCGATCTATCCCGGCCAGTTTGCCGCCATGATGAACGAGATTGAACAGATCGCTCCGATCGTCGGCCGCAGTCTGCCCCGCGCCGTTTCATCCGAGGCAGTCCGGGCGTGAGCCGGCCGCCGCACTTGCCGATCGGACCCGGGCGCCGGCCTGCCCGCTGCAGACAGAGCCGATGGCTTGGCCTGCTCCCATTTTCGTGTGCCCTCCATGGGCCCCCGTCAGCCTTTCCGGTGCCCACTTCTGATCTTCGGACGTCTTGGATGAACTCGCCGAACACTGCCGCATACCGTCTTTCTTTCTTTGCGTTGTTGCTCCCGCTGTTCCTGTTGGCCCTGACCGGCTGCCGGCCGCCCAACTTTCCCCAGTACCCGCCTGATTACCGCGAATACGCCTACGTCAGCAATGGCGGCAGTGGCACCGTCAGCGTCTTCGATGTGGTCAATTTGCGCCTGGACCGGGAGATCGCAGTCGGCCAGGACCCGGTCGCCGTTGCCGCCAATCCGGTGCGGAATGAGGTTTACGTGGTGAACGCAGGCGCGGTCGGGGGCAAAGGATCGGTCTCGGTCATCGACGCGGAGAGGAATGCAGTTGTGGCCACCATCCCCGCCGGGCAGGCGCCGCTCGCAATGGAGGTGGACTCCAGGGGCAATCTGGCTTACGTGGCCAACTCCGGCTCGAACAGCGTCACGGTTCTTGACCTCAGGGCGCGCCGCGCCATCGCCACTCTCGACGCAGGGGAGGATCCTGTCGCGCTGCGCCTTGCGCCGGATGGCAATTCCCTGGTTGTCGCCGATCGGCGCGGCAACTCGGTCAGCATCCTCGACCCGGCCACCCGCAGGCTTCGCGCGACCTTCGCCGGCTGTCCCGGCGCCTCCGATGTGGTCATTCTTCCCGACTCCTCGAAGGCTTTTGCCGCCTGTTCTGCGGGCCACCAGATCATGGCCATCGCCCTGGCCAGGCCCAAGGCCAAACCTGCCTTGCCGGACCGCATGGAGGATTTGCTCGACGTTGGCCACGGACCGGTCCAGCTCGCCCTCAAGCCCGACGGCGGCGAGCTGTTTTCTCTCAACTCCCTTTCCGATTCCATCTCCGAGGTCGCAACGAACAGCGCCGATGTGGGCGGTTCCTACATGATCGGCGAGGATCCTGTCCGCGGCATTGTCTCCGCCGACAATGCCATGCTCTATGTGGCCAGCTTCCGCTCCCAGTACATCACCGTGTATTCGATCAACGATGGCCGGCGCATCGGCTCGATCCGCGTCGGCGACGGTCCCATGGCGCTGGCGTTCTCCCGCTCCGGTTTCCTGCTTTTTGCCGTGGATGCCCGCTCTTGCGATGTTGCCGTCGTGCGCACCGGCCTGCGGTCGCTTTTTACGCTGCTTCCCACCGGCCGCGCACCGGACGCGATTGCCGTCAAGGCTTTCAATCTGCGCTAGAAACACTCGGTGAAGGAGGGGGTCTTTGCCGGCGCTCCGCAGCCGGAGATCCGGTTTGCTCGCTCCCCCGGGGGTGTGTTAACCTTGATTTCTGTGCCGCGGTACATGGAAAGGTTCAGTGTGCCCGCACGGTTTTTCCGGATTTCCGGGAGAGCTTCCGGGTGGAACGGGCTGGCGTAGCTCAGCTGGTAGAGCATCTGATTTGTAATCAGAGGGTCGGGGGTTCAAATCCCTTCGCCAGCTCCACGTCACAGGTTGCGCGAGCCGGGAGCGGAAGAGCCGGAAAAGCCCGGGAATATGGCTCCGGAAGGGTTTTTCAGAATCTTCGGATCCCTCCTCTGCGGTGATTTCGCCTTCCAGCGTGCTGGCTGGAATTTCGGATTCTCCGAAGTTGGTTCGTGCGCCGCAGTGAGACGAGGAAACGCGCGCGGGAGTGGTTCAAGGCGGTAGGAAAGACGGTTGGAGCAGGGTCTCCTGCAGGTGCCTTTGGTTGGCAGGAGTGGTTGTGCACAGGTGGCCGAGCGGTTAATGGCAGCAGACTGTAAATCTGCCGCTCCTTGCGAGCTACGGAGGTTCGAATCCTCCCCTGTGCACCATAAGTTGAGGGCGGAATGCGCGGTGGGACGGAGAAGCGCAAGGGACGGATGGGCGTTGACTCGCGTTCCAGAGGATCCACACCCGCCGTTGCGGAGTTGAACAGACGGTTCCGGCTGGCACTGTTTTTGTATGTGGCGCTGGCGGTGCTGGTCTGGTTTACCATGGACGAAGGCAAGGTTCTCGTGTGGGGCCGGCCGGTAGAGTTGCGGTGGCTGCCGCTCATCGTTCTTGGCGGATTGGCTGTGCGCACTTATGTAGCCTGGCAGGCGGAGCAGATCCGCTGCGGCCGGGATGAGGAGACCGGCAGGTCTTCCGGGGAGTTTCAAAAGAAGGGCTGATGTAGCTCAGTTGGTAGAGCACTCCCTTGGTAAGGGAGAGGTCACCAGTTCAATCCTGGTCATCAGCTCCATAAATTCAGCGAATTGCTGCTAGCTTTCAGCTTCGATTCCGGTTGCTCTTTTTCATCGGGTGGCAGTTTGCGCGACCGGAAAGCGGCAAAGGATCAGGAACTGTTTCCCGGCGGGAGTAACTCAGTGGTAG
>JBMFHN010000235.1:0-3016 GCA_049976805.1 Occallatibacter sp.
GAGCCTGAAAAAGACAGACTCCAGCGCGGAGCCGAAAAGGATGATCAGCAGGCTGAAGATGGTTACCGACCAGCCGGAGCGCAACCCCTGATCGCCAAAAAAAATCCAGTGGAGGCCACGGTATTTTCCTTCGGCCGGAGCCATGCCGTCCAATTCTGGTTGCCCGGATCGTGTTTCCGGAGGCTCTGAAATCATGGAATCTCCTCGTATCCCAGATCGATGTCCGCGCACAGATCGGTGTCCGCGCACAGCGCCACAATGGTAAAGATACCCTACGAAAGAGCTTGCCGGACAGCTTCGCCCTCCTGCCCGGGCGCGATCACGGCCCGCGCAGTCGCCCCCGCACGCCACGCCGGCCGGTTCCGGGCCAACGGCAGGCTCAAAGGATGGCCTGAAATCCGGAATGGTTTTTCTTCCCGCGCCATTCCAGCCTTGACACAATCGGCGGCGCCCTTGATGCTAGACAGTTCCGGTAATTGAGGTTTTGGAAGATTCTGGGAGGACTTCAGATTTTGCGGGTTCGCGTCTTCTATCACGACAAATGCTTTGACGGAGCCTGTTCCGCTTCTGTCTTTACGCGCTTTCATCGCGAGCAGATCGCTTCGGGAGCCAGCTACGAGTATCGCGGCCTGGTGCATCGGGCAGGGGCGCTGTTTGACGAAAGCGATTTTAGCGGCGACGAAAATGCGATTGTCGACTTCAAGTATTCCCCTTCGCCGCGGATCACCTGGTGGTTCGACCATCATCAGTCGGCTTTTCTGACCGCCGAGGATCGCGCGAGCTTTCTGGCCTGCCAGCAGAATCCGGAGTGCGCCAGACGTAAATTCTTTGACCCTGCCTCCACTTCCTGCACCGGTTTTCTGGCGCGTGTTGCCGCTACCCATTACGGCTTCGACACCGCTCCGCTGGGCGAGCTGATCCATTGGGCAGACATCGTGGACGGAGCCCGCTATGAAAGCCCCGAGGCGGCTGTCGAGATGGCCGCGCCGGCCATGAAGCTGACGCTCATCATCGAATCCACCCAGGACCCGGAATTCATTCCGCGGCTGATTCCGCTGCTGACCGAGATGCCGCTCGACGAGGTGCTTGACCAGCCCTTCGTGGCCGGCCTGCTGCCGCCGCTGCTCGATCGCCATCGCATCTCCATCGATCTGATCCGCGGCTGCTCGGAGGAGCGTGACGGCACGATCTTCTTTGACATCACCGATCATCCGCTGGAGGGATTCAACAAGTTCATCCCCTACTATCTGCACCCGAAGGCCACCTATTCGATCGGTCTGTCGAGGTCGAGTTTCCGCACCAAGGTGGCTGTGGGCACGAATCCCTGGACCCAGGCGGATCCGGACAGGCTGGCGAACCTGGCCGCGATTTGCGAGCGCTACGGTGGTGGCGGCCATGCCCGCGTGGGCGCCATCAGCTTTCCCCCCGATCAGGCGGACCGGGCACGCGCCGCGGCTGCGGAGATCGTGGCGGAGTTGCGGGCGAAGAACCCGTTTGCCTGAATCTTCCGCGCAGCCGGGCGGGACTCGCGTCTTTTTGATCGAAAAAGCCGGCAAGGTTCGTTTTTTCCCCGCCGGCGGGTACACTGTCCTCGAAGAGGAGATTTTTCCATGCAGACCCGGATTCAGGGCACGACCATGCCCGTTCTCGACGTGCAGCTCGACCCCAACGAAAGCGTCTTTTCCGAAAGCGGCGAGCTTTCCTGGATGACGGCCTCCATCCAGATGACCACCCATACGCAGATGGGCGGTGGCGGCGGCATCTTCGGCGCCTTCAAGCGGGTGGCCGGCGGAGGCAGCCTGTTCATGACCGAGTACCGCGCCCTTGGCGCTCCGGGGGTGGTTTCGTTCGCCACCAAAATGCCCGGCCACATCGCGCCGGTCGAGATCGCGCCCGGCAATGAGTTCATGGTCCACCGGCACGGGTTTCTCTGCGCCACCCCGCAGGTGACCATCGGCGTGGGCTTTCAGCAGTCGCTGGGGGCGGGCATCTTCGGCGGCGACGGATTCCTGCTGCAGCGGGTGGGCGGCCGCGGAACGGCCTGGCTGGAACTGTCGGGCGAGCTGATCGTGAAAAATCTGGCCGCGGGCGAGTTGCTGCGCGTGCATCCGGGCCACGTGGGCGCCTTTCAGTCCTCGGTCGCTTTCCAGATCACCACGGTTCCGGGCATCAAGAACATGATCTTCGGCGGCGACGGCCTGTTTCTGGCCGAGCTGATGGGACCCGGCGCGGTCTGGCTGCAGACGCTGCCCATCTCGCGGCTGGCGCACCAGATCAGCGAGTATCTGCCGCGGGCGGAGAGCCGGCAGGTGGGGACGGCCGTGGGCGGCGGGCTGCTGGGCGGGATCGTGGGCTCGATTCTGAGCGGCGACCAGTAGGAATCCAGGGCATGAGCGAGCCATCCAGCACGGCGCGTAATGTTCGCCATGAAATTCTCTTCGCCTTCGCCCTCGCCCTGGCCTGTTACCTGGCGTGGCTTCTCCGCGATGTGCTTCTGCTGCTCTATGCCTGCGCCTTGTTTGCCGTGGTGTTTGCACCACTGGTACGTTCCACTTCCATGCTCCATGTGGGCCGCCGGCAGCCATTCAAAGGGTCAGCTATTTTGATCCTTTTGCTGGGCGCGGCGGCGGCCATCGCGGCTTTCGGCTTTCTTGCTCTGCCCCCGGTGATCGCTGACCTGCAGGCATTCGCCCAGCAGATGCCCTCGCGCCTGCCCGCGCTTTTGCTCAAGCTGAAAAGCATACCCCTGGCCCAGCATCTGGACAACGCAGATTTTATCTCCCAGCTTCAGGCCGTCGCCAGCCACGCGGCCGCTTACCTTTTCTCTTCCGTCCGGGACTGGGCGGGCGTTCTCTTCGATGCCGTCATGGGCCTGATTCTTACCATTTATTTCATTTTGGATGGCGATCGCGCCTATCGGTGGTTCCTTTCCTTCTTTCCCCGCGAAAACCGTGACCAGCTTGACAAGACCCTCCAGCGAGCGAGGATTCGCCTGGGCGGATGGCTGCTGGGCCAG
>JBMFHN010000236.1:0-3008 GCA_049976805.1 Occallatibacter sp.
GGTGGTCGCGCCCAGTGAGCAGGCGCGGGTGGTCGCGGTTGCCCTGACGCGCGCCGAGGACGGCATGGTTCTGTTCCGGATGCAGAGCTTCGAGGCCGAAACGGTGGATGGGCTGCCCGGTCAGGCCGAGATGGAAGCGGCGATGCGCAGGATGGGCGCCAGCCTGGAGGCTCTGCGCAAGGCGCCGGTGACCGAGCCTTTCGACGGACCGGCCATCCTGTCGGGGCGGGCGGCGGCGGTCTTCTTTCACGAGGTGCTGGGCCACCGGCTGGAAGGTCAGCGACAGCGGGGCAGCGGGGAGGGACAGACCTTCACCAAAGAGCTGGGCCAGCAGATCCTGCCCAGATTTCTCTCCGTGGTGGACGATCCGACCCAGACGGCCTTCGACGGAATCCGGCTGAGCGGAAGCTACCAATACGACGACGAGGGTCAGAAAGCGCAGCGGGTGGAGCTGATCCAGGCCGGCGTGCTGCAGAACTTCCTCATGTCGCGGCTCCCCATTGCGGGCTTTGCTGCTTCGAATGGCCACGGCCGCGCCGAAACCGGCAAGATGCCCACCGGACGGCAGGGAAACCTGATCGTGACCTCGACGAAGATGGAGTCGGAAAAGAAACTGCGCAAGCAGTTGATGGAGGAGGCCCGCAAACAGGGCAAGCCCTATGGGCTTTACTTCGAGGACATTTCTTCGGGCTTCGCCGTCACCCGGCGCAGCTCGCCGCAGGCCTTCGAGGTGATTCCGCTGGTGGTTTGGCGGATCTATGTGGACGGCCGGCCGGACGAGCTGGTGCGGGGCGTGAGCATTGTGGGCACACCCCTGGCCGCGATGAAAAGCATTCTGGCCACGGGTGACAGGTACGAGGTCTTTAACGGGGAATGCGGCGCCGAGTCGGGCACGATCCCGGTCAGCGCGGTGGCTCCGGCGATCCTGCTGCGGGAGATCGAAACGCAGCGCAAGCCGCAGGGCACGGCGCGGCCACCGATTCTTTCCATTCCCGGCGCCGACGGGACACAATCCTCACCAACCTTGCAGTCAACAGAGGCTCCATGAACCCGATACGCCGGATGGAGACGATTTTTCTGGCAGCAAGGCGGCCTTTCGGCATGAAAAAGCCGCGCCGCTGGATGACCGGGGTTTTGCCGGCGGTGTGCGTGGCGGGATTTGCCGCCGGCCTGCTGGGAACGGTCTGCCGGAGCGCCAGTGCGCAGCAGACGGCTTATCCGACACGCACCGAGGCAGAGCGGGATCCGGTGCTGAAGGCCATGCTTGCCGAGATGGACCGCAGCAAAAGCCAGTTGCAATTGAAAGGCTTCGGGAAGCCGTATTTTCTTGCCTACCGCATGGAGGACGTGGACGTCTTCGAGACCAAGGCGGCCTTCGGAGCAACATTGCGCAGCACGCACCACCATCTGCGGTTCGCGCGGGTGACGGTGCGCGTGGGCGACTACAAGACCGACAGTTCGGGCGGCGGCGGCAGCGCGCTCGGACTGGCGGCTCTGGACGAGGATCCGATCGCGCTTCGTTCGGCGCTGTGGGCGGCGACCGACCAGGCGTACAAGAGCGCGCTGGCCGACTACGCGCAAAAACAGGCCGAGCTCAAGGAGGTGCAAACCCCGCCACAAGCCGACGACTTCAGCCACGAGCCGCCGGTCATCCGGCTGGAAGAACCGCTCAAGCTGAGCGTGGACGAGGCGGCCTGGACGGCCCGGGTGGCGCGCGATAGCGGCCTTTGCCGCACCGACGCCACGGTGAAGACCAGCCTGCGAGTGTTGCGTTATTCGATGGCAACCTTCACCGCGCAGACGACGACGAACTGGCTGGTCACGAGCGAGGGCACGATCGTGCGCCAGTCGGCGGCCGAATTTCAGGAGAACTTTGCCGTGGGCGCTCAGGCGGACGACGGCATGAGCCTGGACCGTTCCTATGCGACAACCGGGAGCGCGCTCGAGGATCTGGATTCGCCGGCGGTCTTCGGCCGGCACGCGGTGGAGCTGATCGCCTCGCTCACCGCCCTGCGCAATGCCCCCCTTGTCGAGGGGGAATATCACGGGCCGGTGCTGCTCAGCTCCGACGCCGCCACCGATACCCTGGCGGTTCTGTTGCCGCCCGGCCTGCTGGCCACGCGCCCCAAGCTGGGAACCGAGGCAAGGACCAACGGGCCGTTCGCCTCAAGCTACCGGACGCGCGTGCTGCCGGATTTCCTGGACGTGACCGACGATCCGGGGCTGAAGAGCTACAACGGCAAGGGCCTGGTGGGCGCTTACGACGTGGACGATGAAGGCGTCCCGGCGCAGGCGGTCAAGCTGATCGTTGCCGGCCAGCTGGAAAACTACCTGATCGGCCGCGGGCCGGTGCGCGACTTTCCCCACTCGAACGGCCACGGACGCGCGGGAATCGCCGGGGCACCGGAACCAGCAATCGGCGTGCTGAAGATTACCGCGCGGACGGGGTGGACGGATGAAGAGTTGAACCACAAACTTCTGGCTCTGGGCAGCGACGAGGGATTGAAAGAGGTTTACTTTGTGTCCACGATGGGGCCTGGTCTGACACCGCGCCTCCTCTATCGCATCCGCCTGAACGGCCCCCGCGCAGGCCGGCGTGAACTGGTGCGCGGCGCCGCACTGGACGACCTGGATCTGCGCACGCTGCGCACCGGCGTGGTGGCTGCGGGGAAAAACCTGTGGGTGACCAACTACTTCGGCGACGTGCCGGAAACAGTGCTGGCGCCGGCTCTGCTGCTCGACAACGTGACCATCCACCGCGCCAACGAAAAGAACGACAGGCTGCCCTACTACCCGCCTCCGGAGTAGACGGCAAGCCGGCCGCGGAGCGGAACCCCTTGCGGAGCCTGGACGGAAACGGTGCGGGGATTTTCCGGATTTTCACGTTTCCAGCGGCAGATCTGCGGAGAGAATCCGCTCGGGCGTGAGCCCGCGGCGGCGCAGAGCGCGCAGGCTGAGCGCGTCCGCGCGCTTGGCCAGGCGGCGGCCGGCCACGTCGAGCACCAGCC
>JBMFHN010000237.1:0-2954 GCA_049976805.1 Occallatibacter sp.
GGGTACCAGGAGATTTTGTCTCTGGCCACGCCCATGAAAGTCGCCTCAGACATCGCCTTTCACCCCCATCTCGCGCAGCTTGGCCGAAACCTTCTCGATCGCCTCGTCGGTGGTCAGGTCGCGGATGTCAACCGGCACCATATCCTGCTTGGCGTCCATCCCCTTTGCGGCAAAGGCGTCGCGGAACATCTTGTATTGCATGTTCGGCGCGCAGGCGGCGATCACCACGGGACGCTTGGCCTCGAGAAAATCGCCCAGGAAGCGGTCGCCATCGATCTCACACAGCTGAGGATGGATCGCGCCATACTCGACGGGCAGTTCCACGCGCGCCCGGTTGATGAAGTCCCAGATGTCCATCTTTTCAAAGCCGGGGCACTTGCCCGTGCAGACGCACATCAGCAGACCCGGAAGCTGTTCCGCCATTTAGTTGCCCCCTTCCTCGACAAGCATCTCGCGAATCTCCTCCGGAGCCGGTATGCGGCCCGCGGACTTCACCTTCCCATTGATGGCCAGCCCCGGGGTCATCAGAATCTTGAACTTGAGAATCTCCTTGATCTCCGTCACCTTCTCGATCTCCGCCCGCAGGCCAAGTTCCTGAATGGCCTTCTCGGCATTCGCGGTGAGCAGCTTGCAGCGCGCACAGCCCGTACCCAGAATCTGCACCTTCATCCTTCACCTCGATCTTTCCTTCAGCACTTCGGTCGCGCAGCTGAACAGGTTGCAGACGCAAGGCGTCAGCAGCCGGTAATAGACGCTGGTCCCGGCGCGCCTGTCCTCGACCACCCCGTAGGCGCGCAGCAGCGCCAGATGCTTCGACACGGTCGAGAGATCGCCGCCCACCAGATCGTGAAGATCGCCCACCGAGCACTCGCCCCGGCTCAGCCGGTCCACGATCATCAGGCGGGACTCATGGGCAAGAGCTTTCAGCATCTTGGCCTGGTTCGTGAACGGGTTGCGCCTGTCCATCCTGGAAACCACGCTTTCTATATTGGCCATATTGCCATATAGCCATACGATAGCATGTGACCGCCGTCACAGCCGTGAAGAAAAATTCCGGGGAATCGGGCGATCTGCGCTTTGACAGGCCGCGCAGGCGCCGAGACGCAGAGCCTACACAAACGTCTCCCGCACCCAGACGAGAGCGTTCTGGCGGACCAGATCGCGGATTTCGCTCACGAATTCGTGCACGTCGCTCTGATCGGTCGAGGTGATTTCAAAGCTCATGTAGGCCGGTGTCCGCTCCAGAAGGCCTTTCACGGTCGGCACTTCCAGGCGCAGATTGACGACGTCGAAGGCCCGGTCCTTGACCTTGTCTTCCAGTTTGGCCAGGAATGCCTTGTCGCCGAATTCGCCGGCAATCTCGATCTTGGCCTGCGTTTGCAGCTGGCAGAGATCCGCCTCGGCGCGTTCGCGGGCCTGCGCCATCTCCAGCTTGGTGCGCTTCTCCGCGGCTTCCTTGTGCACCACGCTGAAGATCTTGTGCTCCCGTTCGGTTTTCCACACCAGATCGCGGGATGGAAATGAGATGGCCTGCGTCGGACAGACGACCGAGCACGTGGAACATCCCACCATGCAGTAGTAGGGCCGCTTCACCTGGGCTTTGTGAAATTTGTCGGCCGTGATCTCGTACACCTCACGTCCACAGGTGACGTAGCACAGCTCGCAGCCAATGCACTTGCCGGCATCGACGGACGGAAACCACGGAATCTCCTTGCGGGCAATGCCATGCCATTGTCCCTGACTCAGATCTTTCGCCATATGAAGTTCTCCCTTCTCAGCTCACTGCTTGTTGGAAAAACCGGGATTGATCGCGCCCCGGCACACCATCGTCTGGGTTCCCGGCGTACTGCGCAATTCTCTCATTCTCCGTCTCTCCCGCGCTGCCAGAGGCGGATGCGAATCTCAAAAAAGCGGTGCACGACGGTGAAGAAGAAGGCCGCGGACCACCCCATCAATAAAACTCCGGTGACGGATTCCATCACCCCGATCAAACGCCATGCCCGGGGCAGCACAATGTCGCCGTAGCCGGTGGTCGAATAGCTTGTGGCCGAGAAGTAAAGGCTGGATTCCCAGTCGGGCAGCCAATGGCGCCAAAAATAGACGCCGGCCCAGAGGCTGATCTCCATCCAGTGCAGCGTGAGGATCACGCCAAACAGCAGCAGGAACACGGGCAAATTACGCCGGGGACGAAAGTCCGCCTCGATTTGCGGCCACTGCCGCGTTTGCCAGTAAAGCAGGCCGAGCAGCCCCAGGGCGTGAATGAGCGCGCTCAGGAAGGCCAGGACAATCGCGAGTGTAATGGGTTGAAGCATGCCAGTGGTCGAACCTCATCCGCGATTTCAGCCCTGTGTGTCTAACGCTTCCGTTCCTTCAAGACCTGTGTTGCACAGGTGAAGAAGTTGCAAACGCAGGGCGTCAAGAGCCGGTAGTACACGCTGGTTCCCTCGCGCCTGTCCTCGACAATGCCGTGAGCGCGCAACAGCGCCAGATGTTTGGATACGGTCGAAAGATCACCGCCGACAAGTTTGTGGAGCTCGCCCACCGAACATTCTCCGCGGCTCAGCCGATCGACAATCATGAGTCGCGAGTCGTGCGCGAGAGCCTTGAGCATCTTCGCCTGTGCGGTAAACACGTTCCGGGGTGTCATGTCCTCACTCTATGGCGTACTTGGCCATCATGTCATCCGTGGAAACCAGGCTGACTGTGATTGCAGTCACATCTCAAATTCGCTCCCGAGCGCTGCTGGCCTTCTGCCTGAGCCGGCGGGCAGCGTCTCCATCGCGCACCGATTTTCCGCTTGCAGGGCGGAGCAATGCGGCTTCGCGGCGATAGCTGGCCAGACAGCGGCGATCCCCGGCAAATCGGCGGCCGGCATATCTGCGCTGCAGATCAACTGCAGACGGTAACGCCTGCGCCACTATAGAACGGATAACGCTCGAGTTGCAGGCACTGGC
>JBMFHN010000238.1:0-2926 GCA_049976805.1 Occallatibacter sp.
TCGCCGGACTACAACTATCTGCCCGGCCCGGACGACATCTACGTTTCTCCGTCGCAGATTCGCAAATTCGATCTGAAAACGGGCGACTCGATCAGCGGCAACGTCCGCCCTCCGCACGAGGGCGAGAAGTATTTTGCCCTGGTCAAGATCGAGGCCATCAACTTCGAGTCGCCCGAGGAGACGCGGAACAAGATTCTCTTCGATAACCTGACTCCGCTCTATCCTGAGGAAAGGATCAAATTGGAGACGGTGCGGGAGGCGACGAGCGGCCGGGTGATGGATCTGCTGACGCCGGTTGGCAAAGGGCAGCGCGGCCTGATCGTCGCTCCGCCGCGCACCGGCAAGACGATGCTGTTACAGGCGCTGGCTAACTCCATCACCACCAACCACCCGGAGGTGGTGCTGATTGTTCTGCTGATCGATGAGCGGCCCGAGGAAGTGACGGACATGCAGCGCTCGGTCAAGGGCGAGGTCATCAGTTCCACCTTCGACGAGCCGGCGGCGCGCCATGTGCAGGTGGCCGAGATGGTCATCGAGAAGGCCAAGCGCCTGGTGGAGCACAAGCGCGACGTCGTGATCCTGCTCGACTCGATTACGCGTCTGGCGCGCGCCTACAACACCATTGTGCCGCCTTCGGGCAAGGTGCTCTCGGGTGGCGTGGATTCGAACGCACTGCAGCGGCCCAAGCGCTTCTTCGGGGCCGCGAGAAACATCGAAGAGGGCGGCTCGCTGACGATCATCGCCACTGCGCTGATCGACACCGGCTCGCGCATGGACGAGGTCATCTTCGAGGAGTTCAAGGGCACCGGCAACATGGAAATCATTCTGGATCGCAAGCTGGTCGACAAGCGCACCTTCCCGGCCATCGACATCCAGCGCTCCGGCACCCGCAAGGAAGAGCTGCTCATTGCCAAGGAGGATTTGCAGCGCATCTGGATCCTGCGCAAGGTGCTCAACCCGCTCTCGCCGGTCGAGGCCATGGAACTGCTCATCAGCCGTCTGGAAAAAACCCGCAACAACGCCGAGTTCCTGGCCAACATGAACCAGTTGTAGAACAGCGGCCGCTGAACAGCGAGCCGTCGTTGTCCGTGTCACTTCCTTGCGGTCATTCTGCGCGAAGCGGAGAATCGGCTTGCCGATCTTCCGCCGCAGGCATGACCTCTCACAATCTCCAATGGCCCGATTTGCCACGAGGAGGCCCATGGTCGTCATTCAGATGGAGTATCAAGGAGACCTGCGCTGCAAGGCTGTGCACGGCCCCTCGCAGACGGAACTGGCGACCGACGCTCCGGTCGACAACCAGGGGCGGGGTGAAAGCTTCTCGCCTACCGACCTGGTGGCGACCGCGCTGGGCAGCTGTATTCTGACCATCATGGGTATTCAGGCCCGGACCCTGCATCTTGATATTGCCGGAACCACGGCCACCGTCGAAAAAGAGATGACCGCGACTGCGCCGCGCAGGATTCACCGGCTGGCAGTGCGGATCCGGGTTCCGCACGCGGTAAGCCCCGAAAACAGGCAGCGTCTTGTAAACGCCGCCCGCACCTGCCCGGTCCATCACAGTCTTCATCCGGACGTCGAGAAACCCATCGAGTTCATCTGGGGCTGATGACTCACGGGAGACCGATGGCTGCGAGATGGGAGCGAGTGACCCTTCCCCGAAGGGCCGCTCGCTGATAAGATAAGAATGTCGTGGGGCTGTAGCTCAGCTGGGAGAGCGCCTCGTTCGCAACGAGGAGGTCGCCGGTTCGATCCCGACCAGCTCCACCAAAGAATCAACAGAAAGCGGCATTCCCTCCCGGGGCTGCCGCTTTTTTTGTGCCGCTTTTTTGTGCCGCTGTTTGTGTCCCAACCCTCTCGTGTGTTCCCTGAATGAATCCTGAACCGCCCGATCGAGCCGGTTTCGTGGCCAGGGCGTCCAGTGCCCTCGGTTTCGCTTTCATGCGGACAGGGGAGGAATGAGCCGGTATCGGCCTCGGTTATCACCGCAAAAGCGGCCACGGATGATCACTTCAAAACCGGCTTTCCCGCACAGGAAATTCCGGCTTTGCAGTGGACGAATTGGCGAACCATTTCGCAATCGAACTTGAGCAGGCGCGTCTCATCCTTGCACGGAATGACGAGAATTTGCCCGCTCATGCCTGAGAGTGTCGGAGACCCTTTGCGTGCCACTGTCGGCGCCGATTGGGGAGCAAAGGCAGAAGTGGCATTCGCAGTCAGGTTCTCTCCTGCCGCCTGCCTCGCGCTCCCGTTCCGGGGCCATCGTATTTTCCGCAACCCGCCTGAAAATCCCGGCAATGACCTTCGATGTGCCGGATCGGATGGCGGGACAATCCGGCAGCGGCTCAGGCTGCCGGCGTGTCGCGTGCCGATCGGCTAGAGTAGGTTCAGAGCTTCGCCAATCGCATGGGTATCGCCCTTTCCATCTCCCCGCACGGCCGGTTGCTGGTTCTGGATCGAGTTGCGGATCCGTCGTTGCCGGACGGCGCCCTGTGCGAGCGCGTGCGGCGGGCATTTGCAGAGTCCGAGGCCCGCGGTCTGCTCGAGCTGGGAGCACATGAGCTTACCTCTCCGCTGCCGCTGGAGTTCGCCTGGGCGCGTGAGTTCGCCCGCCGCTATCTGACCGCCCTCTGCCATGCGCCGGAGGTCTCCGGCGACGGCGGGTTGGGGGTTCTGCCTGCGCCCGGCGACGCGGAGTTTGCGGCCGCAGCGTTGCAGGCTCCGCCCATGCGCGGGCTTGAATATCTGAGCCCGGATTGTCTTGTTCACTGGTGGCAGGATCTCGACAGCCTGGTACGCCAGGAAGCGCGCGCCTCGGGACTGAGCGCCCGGGACTATTTGCACCGGCTCAATCCCGCCTGGCGGACCGTTGGCCGCGTGACCTTTCACCTGGCCGAGAACAAGCGGGATCCCGAGTCGCCGTTTG
>JBMFHN010000239.1:0-2840 GCA_049976805.1 Occallatibacter sp.
GCATCGTGGTTTCGAACAGCATTCTCATCGTCGAGTTCGCCACCATCCTGCACGGACAGGGCAAGCCGCTGCTCGATGCCGTCGTTGAATCCTGCCGCGTCCGTCTGCGCCCCATCCTCATGACTTCACTGGCGACGCTGCTGGGCATGATTCCCATGGCGCTCGGCCTTGAAGCCGGCAGCGAACAGTACGCCCCCCTGGCTCGCGCCATCATCGGCGGGCTGACCCTGTCCGTGATCGTCACCGTCTTCCTTGTGCCAGCCGTTTACCTGCTCATCCACGGCCGGCACGATGAAAAAGTCGCCGCGGCGGAGGAGTAAAAACATGAATGACCGCAGAAAATCCGCGTATCTCTTCGCCATGCACACCGTCCTGGCAGGCGCGCTCTGTTGCGTCTTCTCATGCAGGACGCAGGCGCAGCAGGCATCATTGCCCAGCGCGCCCCCTGTGTACATGCTCGCTCAGAACAATCAAACGCCCATCCCGCCCATGCCCATCGGTCCTCCGCCGCCGATGCCGCCTGCGCTTCAGCCCCCACCCTCCACCGGCCCGCTGCTCACTCTCGCGCAGGCCGAGCAGATGGCCATTCGCAACAACCCGCACATCAGCATCGCCCACCTGCTCGCCCTTGCCCAGGCGCAGGTGACGCGTCAGGTCTTCTCCGCCTACATGCCGATGGCCTCGACCACGCTGGACGCCGTGGACGCAAACAACAATGGCCGTATCACGGGAGCCGGGACTCTCAATAGCCCGAGAATGCTGGACAAGGCCGCAGGCGGACTTACGGTCAGCCAGTTGATTACCGACTTCGGACGCACCCACAACCTTGTCCTCAGCGCGCGCTCTGCCGCCAAGGCGCAACTGGAAAACGAAGTCGCCACCGATCTGGACATTACTCTCACAGTTGATCAGGCCTTTTATCACGCCCTGGCTGCGCAGGCTGATCTGCGCGCGGCCGAGGAAACCGTCCGCCAGCGCCAGGCTACGGCGGACCAGGTGAACGCGCTGACCCAAGCCAAACTCCGCTCCGACGTTGATCTGGCCTTCGCCGATGTCCAGTTGTCGCAGGCCAAGCTGCTCGAACTCAACGCCAAGAACCAGAGCGACGACGCCATGGCTGCGCTGAACACCGTGCTGGGCTCCGAACAGAACCATCCATACACGCTCGTCGATGAAACATCCGTCACTCCTGCGCCGCCGCCTTCCGATGCCGAACCGCTTGTCAGACAGGCTTTTGCCGCCCGTCCCGATCTCGCTGCGCTCAACGACGACTACGCCTCCGCAACGCACTACAGCAAGGCGCAGAGAGATCTTTGGATGCCCACGGTTTCAGCCCTCGCCATGGTGGGCGGAACGCCGGTGCGCGACGACCTCATCAAGTCTTCCTGGTATAGTGGCGCGGGAGCCAGCATCAACATCCCCGTCTTCAATGGGTTTCTCTTCAACGCCCAGGCACGCGAGGCCAAACTGCGCGCCGGGGCTGCTCAGCAGCAGGTCCGCAACCTCCGCGATGACATCGCGCGCGACGTCCGTACCGCCGTTCTCAACGCTCAGACCGCCTTCGAACGCATTGACGTCACGCTGCAGATGCTCAATCAATCCAACCTGGCCCTCGATCTCTCCCAGGCCCGCTACAAGATCGGCCTCAGCAGCATCGTCGAAATCACTCAGGCGCAGTTGGCCCAGACCGACTCCCTGATCGCCTACACCAATGCACGCTACTCCTACCAGACCGCCCTGGCCGTCCTCAGATACCAGCTGGGACAGTAACGGGGTGGATCGCAAGGCAGCCGCAGCCCGTTTCCGCCTCGCCAGCTGAGCCGCGGGGCGGGGCAAGGCTCAGCTCAACGTCCGGGCTTGTGATCGCGAGCGATTCCGATCGCTGTTCCCGTGTGCGCGGCAGGCACAAGCCTCGCGCTCCGCTCCTCTGCGCGACTGCCCGGGAGCGGAGCGGCCGCACGGGGATCTTGCCAGAGAGGCGCATCGCGCGGACAAGCAACCGCGCGAAAGCCGCCTTCCCGCGCTCCGGAAATGTGAACAGATTCGCCGGCAAGAGTGATCTCTGCGCTGCCGGGTCGGAAATTTCCGGCGATCTCCGTAGAATGAAAAAGGAATGGCATTTACCGAACAATATGATGTGGCCGTGGTGGGCGCGGGCCACGCCGGGTGCGAGGCGGCGATGGCTGCGGCCCGGATGGGGCTGAAGACCGCGCTCATCACCATGAATTTGGACCTGATCGCGCAGATGAGCTGTAATCCGGCGGTGGGCGGTGTGGCCAAAGGGCACCTGGTGCGGGAGGTGGACGCCCTCGGCGGCATCATGGGTGAGGTGACCGACGCCGTGGGCATCCAGTTCCGGCTGCTGAACAGCTCACGCGGGCCGGCCGTCTGGAGCCCGCGGGCGCAGTGCGACAAGCAGCTTTACCGCACGAAGATGCGCGAGGTGCTCGAATCGCAGCCGGGGCTGCATATTCGCCAGGCCGAGGTGGTCGATCTGGTTCTCGAAGAACGAGGCGCCGATGCCTGGCACGGAGGCATGGCGGCAGACGGGTCCGGAACCCTGGAACTGCCTCGTCCGGCGCGTCCCCGCCGCCGCGTGCTCGGCGTCAAACTCCGCGACGGCCGCCGGATGCTGGCCGGGGCGACCATCATCACGACTGGCACCTTTCTGAACGGGCTGATTCACTGCGGCGAGGAGCGCTATCCGGCCGGCCGCTCCGGCGAGCCCGCTTCGGTGATGCTGGGTGAGGCGCTGCGCGCGCTGGGGCTGAGAACCTGTCGTTTGAAGACCGGCACTCCCCCCCGGCTTGATGGCCGGACGATCCGCTGGGAGGCCTTCG
>JBMFHN010000240.1:0-2805 GCA_049976805.1 Occallatibacter sp.
CGGCCCGCTGCAACTGACGTTCTCGCGCAGCATTGACCCCGTCGTTTCTGCGGAGTTTGCCATCACGCGCTGCGCGGTCACCAATGAAAGAGACGTGGATAAGGAGCGCACCATCGGTCGCAAGTTTAACGTACCCTATGGCCTCTACCGCTGCCACGGCTTCATCAACGCCAAATTGGCGGAGAAGACAGGCTTTACCGAAGACGACCTCAAGCTCCTCAAAGAAGCCCTCAACCAGATGTTTGAGACCGACCGCTCCGCCGCCCGTGGCCTGATGGCCCCGGTGCGCTGCATCGCGTTCCGTCACGAAGATCCATGCGGCAACGCCCGTGCTGACCAGTTGTTCTCTCAGGTCACGGCAACGTTGCTGCCGGAGGTCAAGGAGCAAGGCCGTCCTCCGCGCTCTCGCGCAGACTACGTCATCGAGCGCAGCGGCGAACTACCTGACGGCGTAACTCAGGAAGAGTGGGTGATGCCTTTCTAATTTTTTACGACTGGAGTACCCTTGTCCGCCTCTACATCCGAAGCCGATGACGACGCGCTGCCGATCAGCGGGCTGCAGCACCTGGCCTTCTGTCCGCGGCAGTGGGCGTTGATTCATCTGGAGCAAATGTGGGTGGAAAACGTCCGCACAGCTGAAGGGAGGCTGCTGCACGAGCGCGCCGATCTGCCCGGTGAGAGCCGTCGCGCCAGCGTGCGCACGGTGCGCGGCATGTGGCTGCGGTCTGACAGGCTGCACCTGACCGGGCGCGCCGATATCGTGGAGTTTCAGCCTGCACCGTATCCAGTCGAGTACAAGCGCGGGAAGAGCAAGCCCAACGACTGCGATACTGTACAACTCTGCGCGCAGGCACTCTGTCTGGAAGAAATGCTAGAGACAGCCATTCCGCAAGGTGCGATCTTTTACGGCAGCCCGCGACGTCGGTTGGAGATCGAATTCACCCCGGCACTGCGCTCGCGAACCGAAGAGCTTGCTGCCACGATGCACCGCTTGTACCGAAGTCGCGTGACACCAGCGGCGATTCCAGGTCCCTATTGCCGCAACTGCTCACTCATCGATGTATGTCTTCCAGGGGCCACCGCGCAGGAAGATAGCGTGGCGCGTTGGGTGGCACTGCAACTACGTTCTCTACAGCAGGAGGTCTAACTCCGCCCCATGCGAAAGTTGCTCAACACGCTGCATGTGATGACGCAAGGCGCATACCTACACCGCGACGGCGAGACGGTCGCGATCAAGGTCGGCGACGAGTTGAAGTTGCGCGTTCCCGTACATACTTTAGAGGGGTTGGTGTGCTGGGGAAGGGTTTCGTGCAGCCCGCCAGTTCTGGGGCTGTGTTGCGAGAACGGCGTAGGCATCTCGTTTCTTTCCGAGCAAGGAAGGTTTATCGCTCGCGTGAATGGGCCTGTCTCAGGCAACGTACTTCTGCGGAGGCAACAATACCGGATGGCTGACGAAGGGAGCAGCGCGCTTCCCATCGTGCGAACTATTGTGGCGGCCAAGATTGCGAATAGCCGTGTGGTGCTGCTTCGTGCGGCCCGCGAGATCGCAGATGAAGCCCGCGAGAAGGACTTGCGTGAAGCTGCGAACCGGCTCTCTTGGGCAGGCATAGAGGCCGCGCGGGCAATGTCCATCGACGAAGCGCGGGGACATGAAGGCATGGCGGGGCAGGCTTACTTTTCGGCCTTTGATCATATGATCGGCGGCGATCAGGAGGCGTTTCATTTCGGAGGCCGCTCGCGTCGGCCTCCGCTGGATCGTGTGAATGCGCTGCTGTCGTTTGTCTACGCGCTATTACGCCACGACATTGAATCTGCCTTGGAGAGCGTGGGGCTTGACCCGGCGGTCGGCTTCCTCCATACCGACCGGCCAGGGCGTCCGAGTCTTGCGCTCGACCTGATGGAGGAGCTGCGCGCTGCGCTGGCCGACCGTCTGGTGTTGACACTGATCAATCGGCGCCAGGTTCAGGCATCGGGCTTCACGGAGCAGGACGGTGGCGGTATTCAGATGGACGACGCGACACGCAAACAGGTCGTCTCAGCCTGGCAGTTGCGTAAGCAGGACGAAATAGAGCATCCCTATTTGAAGGAGCGCATTCCGCTCGGACTTGTGCCATATGTGCAGGCGTTACTGCTGGCGCGCCATGTGCGCGGCGGCCTCGATGCCTACCCCGCGTTCTTCTGGAGGTGATCCAATCATGATGGTCCTTGTCAGTTACGACGTGAGCACCCGCGATGATGCCGGACGCAGACTTCGCCGGGTGGCACGGTTGTGCGAAGATCATGGACAGCGGGTGCAGAACTCCGTCTTCGAGTGCGTCGTGGACTCCGCGCAATGGGTGGTGCTTCGAGCGAGTCTTGTGTCGGAAGTCGATCCCGTTCAGGATAGCCTCCGGTTCTATTTTCTCGGAACTGAATGGAGACGGCGAGTAGAACACGTAGGCGCAAAGGCTTCCTATGACCCGGAAGCGCCGCTCATCCTTTAGTCGTCTTCGACAAGCCCAAATTCCATTCGCGCGAACCCTAAGTGAGCACAGATTCTCTAGAGAATCCGCAGATTGCACTAAGGGCCTTGATAGCAGGGAGATACTCCCGGCTGCGCTTGAAAGAATGATGGATGCGTCAACGAATGAGGGCAGGATCGCATTTGTGGCAAACTATCTACAGCACATAGAGTTGTTTGCACCATGTGCCGTCGCCCCCCACGCGGGGGGCGTGGATTGAAACCATTCGCCGATGGGGGTCCAGACGGGCGTCGTGGTCGCCCCCCACGCGGGGGGCGTGGATTGAAACCTTATTGGCCCTACC
>JBMFHN010000241.1:0-2783 GCA_049976805.1 Occallatibacter sp.
TCCGACCCGCGAATATCAGACTGATCAATCGTCGCTCAAACCTGCCCCGGCTGCTGCTGGCTCTGTCCTCGATCAACAGCAAAAGCAACGACAACGACAAAAACAACAACACGATTGTGCAGGGGTTGACAGGTCACTCCATATCAGAACTCCCGGTTCGAACGATCGGTCGTATGACCCGGTCGCGCAGCAGATTTTTCGTCTCCTGGGCTCGCCGCCTGAACACACCCTTGCGGGAGACAATCCCGTTCGCACCAAAAAGGAAATCCAATGAAACCATCGAAGCTTTACGAAGCGCTTCATGCGCTGATCGGTGAACGAGTGCCCCTGCATATCTGGGGCGCATGCGGTGTCGGAAAGTCGCAGATCGTCGCTCAGGTTGCCGACGATCTCGATTTCGACTTTCTTGATGTCCGCGCTGTGCAACTCGATCCCGTCGACTTGCGGGGGCTGCCGCGGATCAAGGCAGACCAGACCGAGTGGGTGCCGCCCAAGTTTCTTCCCACCGCCGGAAAAGGCATCCTGTTTATCGATGAGCTGACATCCGCCCCGCAGATGACGCAGGCCGGCTGCTATCAGCTCGTCCTCGACCGCAAACTGGGCGAATACATGCTCCCCGAAGGGTGGGTCGTCATCGCCGCCGGCAACCCGGCATCGGAGCGCGGCGTGCACTTTGCCATGCCGCGACCGCTACGCAACCGGTTTGTCCATCTCGAACTCGAAGCCGACCTGAACGACTGGTGCAAGTGGGCCGTGGGCGCGGGCGTGCGGCCGGAGATCATCGCCTTCCTGCGCTTCAAGCCGGACCTGCTGCACGCGGCTGACGCGACCTCCGACGCCAACGCCTGGCCCACTCCGCGCTCCTGGGAGATGGCCTCGCACGTTCTCTGCGGCGTGGCGCGCCGACAGAACGCGGCTCTCTTAACCGGCGCCGGCGAGTTCGAGGCGCAACTGCTCGACGGCACCGTGGGGCAGGCGGCCTCGGGCGAGTTGCTCGCCTTTCTGCGCCTCTTCCGCCAGTTGCCGTCGATCGACGAGATCCTGCTCAATCCCGAAACCGCTCCGCTGCCAGCGGAGACATCGGCGCAGATCGCCATCTCGACGGCGCTGGGCCGCGTGATGACCGACAGTTCGCTCGGGCGCGGCCTCAAGTACCTCGACCGGATGCCCACCGAGATGCGCGTCATGGCCATGCGCGACGCGGCGGCGCGGGATCGCGCCATCACCCACACGCCGGAGTTCATCCGCTTCGGTGTCGAGCACCAGGAGTTCACCACATAAAAGGAGATCGTCCGATGATTCAAGAACGCGCCATGCTCGCCGCCGTCCACATCAGCATCTGGACGGCCGTCAAACACGACCGCGGCGTCAGCCGCGACGTGGCCGAACGGAACGGTGCCCACCAGAGCGCCGGCCGCTACAACAAACAACTGCTGCGCGGTGCCGATAAGCTCGACCAGTTGCGCACGCTCGCCGGTCAGGTCCGCCAGTACTTCTACAAGATCACGCTGCCGTGGACCGACGAGGGATACCGCCTCTTGCCCGGAAATCTCTACTTCGATCTCACGGCGCGGATGCGCGAGCTCGAGGCCCAGTTCGAGCAGGGCGTCGATGCGTTCCTCCAAGTCTATCCGCAGTACATCGAGCAGGTGCGGCCCGAACTGAATGGGCTCTTCCGCGAGGAAGACTACCCCAAGGCCGAAAAGCTGCGCCGCAAGTTTGGCGTCAAGCTCGAAGTCCTGCCCATCCCCGCCGGGAACGATTTTCGCGTCGAGATGTCAGCCGAGGAGCAGGCGCGCGTCGCCCGTGAGATCGACTCGAATGTGCGGCAGTCGCTGGCGCGCGGCGCCGAGGATCTGTGGAAGCGGCTGCGCGATGTGGTCTCGCACATGGTCGACCGGCTGAATGAGCCCGAGTCGCGCTTTCACGCCACGCTGGTGACGAATATTCTGGACCTTGTGGAACTGCTGCCCAAGCTAAATGTCACGAGCGATCCGGAGTTGAACCGTTTCGCAGAGGAAGCCCGCCAGAAGCTCTGCACCTACACGGCGCACGATCTCAAGAAGCACGAATTGCTGCGCATGGCGACGGCGACCGAGGCCGCCGGACTCGTCTCCCGCATGGATGAGGCGATCCGCAATCGCGAAGCCGAACAGGCCGAGCAAAGCCTCGCTTCGGTTCAGGGCATCTTCGATCACATGTCGGCGTACATGGAGGTGCCCGCGGCGGCATGAGACACGATGTCACCACAACCATAAATAGGCCGGAGTGGCCTGTTTATGGTTGTAATTCCGCCGTCTTTGAATTCTGATCCTGCCATCACCGGTCAGGAGGAACGTCGCATAGTAGGTGCAGGCGACTGATGCATCAGGCGAACATTGTTCATGAGCCGGCATTGGCGGCCAACCGGCCCAGTTGGGTCAGTAAGTGATTTGGTCTGAAGTCGCCAACAGCGAGTGGCCCTCTTCGGAAGAGGCCAACTCTGCCGAATCCTTCACGCGGCGGCGATTCAATATTCATAATCCAAAGACCTGAATTCCACCTCAAAAATGTACACTACGTTAGGTCCTTCAGCAGTGACTTGTCGATGGCTTTGAGGATGAGTTCTTGATTTTTGGTGAGCGGCACTGTACGCCAGATCCGGAAGCGGTGTTGATCATCGCGCAGATAGACCTTGTACATAGTGGTGAGTTCGCTCAGAGCTTTCTCGGGTGTGAAATCTATATCTCGCAGATGATAGCGAAGCAGCGAGAGTAGTAGATAGGCCAAATAGCAGAGGAAGA
>JBMFHN010000242.1:0-2762 GCA_049976805.1 Occallatibacter sp.
GCCGGGATACGGATGGGCTCCCAGGCCAGCCAAATGGGCTTCCCGATAGCGGTTGCGCAGCCGGTCGACGATCTCGCGGTTGACATGGTCGGGAACCTCGGAGGCACTTTCGACCGAATAGAGGTAGGGAATCAGTGGAACCGCGATCCAGTCGTAATCGTCGATTCCCTGGTATCGGGCGATGACCACGCCCAGTTCTCCCGGCCGGCAGCGGCGCAGCCGCACGGGAGTCGCCGCGCAGATGCGGTCAAAATAAAGGGCATTGTGCCCGGTTGGATTGACCCAGCCAAAAAAACCGTAGGGCTGTTCGAGGAGCAGGGCTGCCTCTGCCCGGCCTGCGGCAGGGAAAAGCGCCAACATGACCCATGCCAGAAGAACGGTTGCAGTTTTGCACGGGTATCGTCTTCCGCGCATCGGTCCTCCTTCGTCCGATGATTCCTTCTCTTCAGCATATTGGATGCTCGGGAACAGACAGCATTTTCACCGCCAGGAGATGCGGGCTGATCCCGCCTGCCGGCTCAGATCAATTTCCTCCGCCTCGGCAGCGCCGGGCCGGCAAGTTTCTCCTGAAAGTGACCCCGCCTGCGGAAAAAAGTTGTGTGCCAGAGAGTAAAAATCCGCCCATCGGCGAATTCCCTTGCGCAATCCGCCGGGAGTTGCACGCAGGCGCCGCACACTCCGTCCTCTGTCTGCGGGCGCGCGACCTCTTATACACTAGACTCAAACTGTGGGCTTCGAGGATTTTTATGGCAATGCGGGAGTGGTGAACCGCCTGCGCGAGAGCATCGGCGCGGGGCGGTTTCCGCAGTCGCTCATCCTGGCCGGACCGCGCGGAGCGGGCAAGTACAAGCTGGCGCTGATGCTGGCCCAGGCTGTCAACTGCCTGCACCCTCCTGCGCCGGGCTCCCTGCCTGATTTCTGCGGCGTTTGCGCGAACTGCATCCGGATTGGCGGCACGGCCGACCTGGAGGCCCGCGTGGCGGAGGCCGTTCAAGCCCGCGAGGAGATGCGTGAGGCCGATAAGCGCGAGACGCGGATCCTTCTTCAAACCCACCCGGACGTTCTGGTGATTCCCCCTGACCCGCCACAGATGCTCATCAAGCTGGGGCAGGTGCGCCAGGCAATTCATGTGGCCTATTACCGGCCACCGGTCGAAGCGCGCCGCGCCTTCACCATTTTCACCTCGGCCTCCTTCATGAAGGAAGCGGTCAACTCGCTGCTCAAACTGCTCGAAGAGCCGCCTGCGCACTCTTCGCTGGTGCTGCTCGCGGACAATCCCCAGGAACTGCCGCCCACCATCCGTTCCCGCGCCGGAATCTACCGTCTGGGAGCGGTTTCCGCCGTCGAACTGGAAGAACTGCTGGCCCGGCGCCGCCCGGAACTCAGTGTTGCGGACCGCGCCCTGACAGCTCGCCTGGCCGAAGGAACCGTGGGCCGCGCCCTGACCCTCGATCTGGGCGGCTATCTTGCCAGCCGCCAGGAGGCTCTGTTGATTCTGCGCTCGGCCCTGTGCGAGCCCGGAACCTCTGCGGGCAGATCCTCGTCTGCCGGACAGGAACCGGACGATTCGGCTCTTTTCCGCGCCACGGAGAGTTATCGCGCCGGCGCCGACGGCCAGGAGAAAACCCTGCGCCTGCTGCGCGCCCTGAGCCGTCTTGTCGAAGACCTGTTATTGATTGTGGCCGGCTCGCCGCATCTGATCCGCAACCTGGATCTGGAAAGTGAACTGAGCCGCATGGCGCAGGATTCGGCGCTGACCGTCGACTGGATCGGCCAGGCCGCAGAGGCGCTTGTTCAGGTGGAGCAAGGGATGCGCCGCAACCTGCTGCGTTCTCTTTCGCTCGATGCCATGGCCTTTGCCCTGAGGCGCGATGCGGGCTCTTTCGCTCTGCCGTAACCCCTGCCCGACAAGCCGTGTTCGTGGTTCCCGTTTCGTCTTTCGGTGGGCAAAAAATGCCTCCGCCGCAAGCAGGTTTTCGGTACAATCAGAGCCAGACATCATTCGGACACGGAGAAATTCCGAGGCGTTCTGGTCCTTGCCCCTGGTTTCGGCCAAGAGGAAACAGGCGAGTTGGGTGTGCTGACCCACTCGCAATGCCGCATCCGGCAACGGCCAAGCCCGCAGGATCATGCGGCCGTGCCCGATGGAATCCGTTTTTTTGCCCTGCGCTTGTAGCCTTGCAAGATTTGCCTTTCCAGGAAGGGATTTCCTCACTATGAACACCCGCCCTACTCGGTCCATCGCCAGGAAACCAGCCGCGGCCGCTCCCGTCCGCGCTCAGGCCCACGCTGACTACCATCCGGCCAATGCGTTTCCTTTCCGCATCATCGCGCATGACCGGGAGCAGGATGGCTTCCAGCAGCAGGCCGAACTGCTGTATCTGCAAAAGCAGATTCAGGCGCAAACCCCCATGGTTCTGGTGCTCGAAAACGGAGACCGGATTGAAGGCTGCATCGAGTGGTACGACCGCAATGCGATCAAGGTGCGCGGCCGCACCAGGACATTGGTGTACAAATCCGCGATCAAATACATGTACAAGGTGGGTGAAGGCGGGCTCTGAACGCCCGAGAAACCGCAAGATCGCAGGGAGGAGAACCGGGACGGCTCGGCCGATCTTCCCGTGAGAGCGGGTGCGGGCTCATTCGCTCCCTTCCCTTCCCGCGTTCCGCGCCGCCTTGCGCAGGCGGTCGCAAATGGCCGCGCCGATTCCCGCCGCGGGTGGCAGCGGGCACAAAATCACCGTGCATCCTTCGCCGTCCAG
>JBMFHN010000243.1:0-2757 GCA_049976805.1 Occallatibacter sp.
TCAGGGGACTGTCCATCTCCCCATCTCAACAAGCCAAACCCGCTCTGCATATAGCAATTAAGATGCGTTTGCCCTGGCCGGATATGCTCCTAACTTCCGGCGGAGGCCGAAAAAAGAAACGGAGCGCTCAGCGAAGTGGTGGATTCCTCACCGGCTGCCAGCCGGGTCAGCGTCAGTACGGTAATGTCATCCTCCTGTCCAAACCGGATCGCGGCCTCGCTCGCCTGCTGCGCCGTCGGACGACCGGCGAAGAGCCCGTGCAAGCGTTCGAAACCAAAAAGTTCTCCGCTGGAGTTGCGCGCCTCCAATATCCCGTCCGTGTAAAGGCTCAACTGGTCGCCTGGATCGAGCCGCATCGTCTGCTCGCTGTATGCTGTCTGGACCACCAACCCCAACGGCAGGGACGGCTCCAGCGCAAACTCCCGGCCGTTGAGAAATGGCGGCAAGTGGCCGGCATTGGCCAAGGTAATGCTTCCGTCCGCATCCAGACGCAAGACGATGCTTGTGGCGAACCCTCCCTGCATGCGTCCGCTGAGGCAGCGGTTCAGCGCCTCCAGAATTTTTTGCGGGCTCGATGTGGCTCCGGCTTCCGTGCGCAGAACTCCCACGATCATGGCAACATTCATCGCAGCTTTCAGGCCCTTGCCGCTCACGTCGCCCAGAGCCACCATCGTCGAGCCCTGCGGATGGGCCGCGAGAATCTGGAAAAAGTCGCCACCCACTTCGAGCGCCGGCGTGTAGGCGCTGGTCACGGCGTAGCCCGCCAGGGCGGGCAGGGCTTCCGGAATCAGAACCTGCTGGATCTCCCGCGCGCTCTGCATCTCTCGTTCGAGCGCCGCCTGTCGCACCTGCTGCTCCAGAATGTAGCGATAGACAGCATAAAGAATGGCGCCGAACAGCGCCAGCGAGATCACCTTTTCCGGTCCGAAGACAACCCCCTGAATCTGAAAATGATAGTTGTCGGCCAAATCAGAGTAGAGCGTCCAGTGGGTGAAGCGCTGCCCCAGGGCGCTGGTGTCAGCCACGGTTTGCAGCAACTGCAGCATGAAAGCGGTCAGCGCCACCGCCCAGCGGGGGAAGTCCAGCCTGTGCCTCGTGCCAATCGCGATGAGCACAAAAGAAAACAACTCGGCCAGAAGGATGAAAGCGGCCAGCAGCGCATCCGCCCACTGCATCCAGGCCGTGGCTGAAGCCCAGAAATAAGCCAGCAGGCCATCGGCCGAACCGGCCGCCATCGTCATCCAGGCCAGCGCTCGGGTCCATCTCACGACCCGCGGCTGCTTGTTGAGCCGCAGCAACCAGACCAGCAGAAACCAGAGGGAAACATTCGACATGACGTAAAGCGGCTGGTTGATGCACCGCGCCAGCCCGTAGGAAAACGGGATGAAGAAGAGATTCTGGAGAATTCCCAGGGCCACGGGCGTAATCGTGAAGACTCCCACCCAGAGAAAAAGCTGCTCTTGGCGGTTTCGGTTCCATAGAAACACACAGAGAACGGCAATGAAAGTGCGCAACAGGATCAGGGAATAGTCGAAGAGATCCTGCTGCACCTCGCTCCAGATAATCGCGTGCTGATAAAGAGAGATCGTGTCCGCGTCGCCCACCACGGGGGGCACGTAGAGACCGCCCGCTTCGGCCGTAGAAAAAATATCGGGCAGCGCCCTCCACACCCGCAGCGCAAGCACCCCCGAACTCCTGCCGGGGAGCGGAAAAGAGCGTGGAAAGACGCTGTAGTACCAGGAGGCATGGGGAGGCATGCTGCCGTAATGCCCCACCAGCCGCCCGTTCCAATAGACCTCGTATGCGTCCTCCGCATCGGGAATTAAAATCCGGTACGAACTGGCCATGCCCGGAACAGAGATCAGCTCCAGATGGCAGCGATACCAGGCAAATCCGGCATAGGAGGGATAACCCTGCGCGCCCCAGGGAGCGTCAGGACGGATCGATGGCCAGGTTGAATCGTCGTACCCGGGCAGCGCCCAGCTCGAATTGTCCCCCTTGTGAAACTTCCAGCCGCCTTCTATCTCCGCGCTGCCCCGCCCGACACCCGCAATCACCACCGCCTTCGCGGGCAGAGAAGTGGCAGTTTGAACATGGCCCCGCTCCCGCTGCTGGCCGGCAGCGTGCAGCGAAAGCAGCAAAAGCGATGCTCCGAGGAGAAAACGCTGAAACACCCACTCAGCATAACACCGGCAAACTTTCACCATGCAGGCCCGGCGCATGGCCAGGGCAAACGCATCTTGATTTTTGGGAATTCCGGCTTTGGAGTGGACAAACGACGGGTGCCAGGCAACAAGTGGATTGAGATCCACCGAGGTGAATGAACAGGGAAGGCTTTGGAAAAGAGCCTCGTCAACAGAATCTGTGGGTGGTCTCGGGTTCAGGGAGCCATCCAAGCGTTTGATAAAGCGCGACTTCGATGGCGTTCTACGTGCGAAATCCGCAGGATCGTCTGGTCACCACTCGAAGCTTGTTGATGAGGCCCTCGACGGTGGCGCTCGACAGCTTGCCGCGGGCGCGGAACCCGTTCCTCAACCGTCCCTCGTGTGCGCGCAGCGTCCGTGCCATCCCCTTCATCGGCTCCAGCGGGCTGCGCAGGGCGCGCTCGCACCCGGCATCCAGAAAACCCGATGCCCGTGGCACCGACTTGTACTTCCAAAAGTGTCCGAAGTCCTCCTTCAGTTTCCAGACCCGCGCCGTCGCCAGCTTGCTGGCCGCCAGCGCTTGCACCCGGCCCGGCGCGTAGACAAACCGCAC
>JBMFHN010000244.1:0-2706 GCA_049976805.1 Occallatibacter sp.
CCTCTTTGCACCTGCCTTATCTTCCCGGTTGGCCGAGGCTCCATGCCGATTGGCGCCCAAAGCCTCCCTCATGCCGTATTCTGTTCGCGTGCCTTCATCCATGTCCAGTGAATCTTTCATTTCTCCCGCTGCCTGTAACCGAACCGAGGTCTTCGCCGTCCATGGCGCCGATCCCGAAGTGCTGGCCTACGCCATGGCCAAATACTCCCGCTCTTCGCTCTCCCTGCGCGAATCACTGGCCGAGATCAGCGCACAGCGCGCCGAGCAGTTCCTGAACACCTTTTATTTTCAGTACGGACACCGCTCCATCGCCGATCTGGCCCACGTTGCGATGGCCGTCGAGCGGCTCAGTCTTCTGGCGGCCATCGAACTGGTCGACGAGCAGCGCTGGGACGGCCAGGAGCGCTCGACACGCTACCAGAACTTTCTCCAGTCCGGTTGGTTCCTGCCCGATTTTGGCCAGGGCGAAGGCCGCGACTCCGCCTCGGCCCAGCTTTATTCCGAGACCGTCACCGGCCTTTTTGCCGTCTATCAGCGCGTCACCGCGGCCGTGCTTGACGTGCTCTCGCGCCAGGTTGAGCGACCGGCCACGATGAAACCCGAGGCCTGTGAGCGCACGCTGCGGGCCCGCGCCTTCGATGTCGCCCGCTACCTGCTTCCTCTGGCCACCAATACCTCGCTTGGCCAGATCGTCAGCGCGCGGACCCTCGAAACACAGATCGCCCGCCTGCTGTCCCATCCGGCGGCCGAAGTCCGCGACCTGGGAATCAAGCTGCGCGAGGCCGCGACGGGCCCGGCGTGGAACGCGAACGCAACGGCGGGCGGAACGTCCTGTCCCGAGGTTCATGCCGCACCTACACTGGTCAAGTATGCCCAGCCCAGCGACTACCTGTTGCGCTCCCGTGCCGAGCTGAGCCAAGCCGCAGCCGAACTCCTCGCCGGCCTGCCCATCGCCGGGGTGCCGTCCGTCGATCTGGTCGAGCCCGGCGAATCTCTCGAGGTCGAACTGGCCGCAACGCTACTCTACTCGGCCGCGCACCATCCTTACCGCCAGATTCGCGACCTGCTCGCGGGCTTTACCGAAAGCCGCGTCGCCGAGATCATCGAGCTGGGACTCCGCCACCGCGGCCGCTACGACGAAGCTCTGCGCGTGTTCCAGGCCGGGGCTGCCCTGCGCTTCGATCTTCTCATGGACATCGGCGGCTTCCGCGACCTGCACCGCCATCGCCGCACCACCCAGATCCTCCAGTCCTTCACCACGCTGCACGGCTACGAGACACCCGCTGGCGATATTCCCGATTCCTCCGCGCCGGAAGAGGCCGGGATTCTCGCGGCCGCCGGCGTCCTCGATCTCTTCCAATCGGCCGTCGGTCACGCTCACCAGGCCAGTGAACGGATCGCCGCCGGCCACGCGCCCGAGGCTGCCCAATCGGCGCTCTATCTGCTGCCGCTGGCGACGCGCATCCGCTCGCTCTTCAAGATGGATTTCGCCGAAGCACAGTACATCATCGAGCTGCGCTCGGCCCCGGCCGGCCACTTCAGCTACCGGCGCATCGCCTGGGAGATGTTCCTCGCTCTCAAGCGCCAGCACCCGTCTCTGGCCCACCACATCCGCGCCACCGACTTTCGCCAGCCCATCGATCTGCTGCAGCGTTAGCCCGACCTGCGCAGCAAGCCCGGCCGGGAATGATTTTTCAGAAAACGTGAGGAGTCGGGAGGTTTGTTTCTTCATCGCTGTTCGGGCAAGAGGTCTGCCGGACCTGGCGGCATGCCCTACGCCGAAGGAGCCAACGGACCAGAATGACCTGGGCATGCTTTAACCGAACCGTCAACCACTACGTTCCACGTGTCCGAGTCTTGCATCCCTACCCGGACGGTCGCTTCAAAGCGTCACATCCTACCTTTGGTAAGAGCCGTATGCGGCAATTCCGCCGCTGCGGATCTGCGCGGGGGCGGGTTGCAAGACTCGTCTCTACCGCGACCGGGCCATGAGCTGATAACTCATGGCCGGTTTTGGGTGATCACTGAGGACAGGGAACAATTCTTTCACTCATCCAGCTCTCCAAATCTCCGAATCCGGTTCAGTTTGCCCCCTCGCGCCGGCCATGAATAAGCAGGTAAACGGCGGGAACGAGAAAAATAGTGACGACGACGGACATGGAGAGCCCTCCGATGATGGCGCGAGCCAGAGGTGCGTACTGTTCGCTGCCTGCCTCGATACCAAGGGCCATGGGAAGCATGCCCAGCAGTGTGGCAAGTGAGGTCATGAGGATGGGGCGCAGACGGACGCGGCAGGATTGAACGACGGCATCAAGCAGCGGCTTGCCCTGTCCGTGCAGGATGGTGGCGAACTCGACGATGAGAATGCTGTTCGAAACCACGATGCCGGTCATCATGATGACGCCCATCAGGGACATGATGTTGAGGGTGCTGCCAGTGGCGAGCAGTATCAGCAGCACGCCGGTCAGTCCCGGCGGAATGGCCATGAGGATGATGAAGGGGTCGATGAACGAGGCGAACTGGGCCATCAGGATGAGATAGACGAGCAGGATGGCAATGATGAGCCCGACCCCGAAGTCATGAAAGGCTGCATTCATGTTGACGACGGCGCCGCGCACGGTGATCAATGTGTTGTGGCCGTGCGGGGTGTTCGCCACCAGATGTTCAATGTTCGCGCCCACGGCTTGCAGCGCTTCGGTCTTGGTG
>JBMFHN010000245.1:0-2694 GCA_049976805.1 Occallatibacter sp.
GCCCCATAAAGGTGTAAATCGCGGTGGTCGCCACGGAATCGTGCCCAAGCATGAACTGGATCTGTTCCAGCTCGCCGCCTTGCTTGCGGCACAACTTCGCGCACGTGCGCCGGGCGTCGTGCGGACCGAAGCCGTCAATCCCGATGGCTTTCGCCGAAGTAACCACCACGTTCCAGATCGCCCACACGCCGAGGCCTTCTCCGGGGAGAATGCGGCCGCTCCGGGTCAGCCGCCGGAACACGGGCCCCGAAGTGATGCCCGCCGCTCCGGTCCATGCGTCGATGGCGGCCTTGGCGCCGGCGGGCAGGGCCACGGTCCTCACCCGGCCACGCTTGCCGCGGATGTCGGCCAGCACCCAGCGGCCGTCGCGCATCTGGATATGATGCATGTCCAGATGCGCCGCCTCCTCGCGACGCAAGGCAGTCTGAATAAGAACGGACAGGATCGCGTGGTCGCGCTTGCCCTTCAGGCGGCTTTGATCGGGAACCGCGAGCAGTTCCCTGCTCTGCTCGACGGTGAGCCATTGGCCGAGGCGCACGCCCTGCGCAGGGACATTCGGCACGGAGAGAATCCGCCCGGCAGCGGAGGGATCGACCAGGCCGTTCTCGCGCGCTTCGGTGACCAGCTTGCGTACGCCGGACAATCGGACGTTGATGGTCGAGCCGCCCAGGCCGGCGTCCACCATCTCGGCGCGGTACTGCTGGAAGAGCTGCCGGCTGATCGGCTGGCCGGTGCGCATGGCCAGCGCGAGAAGATCGTCGAAGGCCTTCGCGTACGCCCGGCGCGTGTGCCCAGAAGGAACGGAATTGGTGACCATGGTGCGTAGCGATGCCACTGAGGCGGGACCGGACGGCTGGACCGTCCTCGGAAGAAGAAAAACCGGTGTGGGAGCGGAGATGATTTCATCCATGGATTTCTCCTGGTTGAGTTGTTCGAGTTGTGTCGCGTCGCATCCCAATAGGCAGCAACACGGCGGGCAGCACGGGTAACGAGTTGGTGAAGGGCAACTGTGATCGCTGTATGTGGCGGACGTCGCTGGGCAACATCGCCGAGGTGAGACTATTCATCCCAGTCGCAGTCGAAATCATCGAACTCAGACTCGATGAGGTCATCGAACACCCTTGGCCAGCAGTCCGGCTCTCCGCACCACGGGCAAACAATCTGCGACTCGTTGCAGTCATCCAGCCGCCCGCCGCAGTTCGTACACGTATCCATAGCCCCTCCTTTCGTTGATTTGCGGCGGAGCTGCGGAGCTCAGCTCGTGACGGGGACCCGCACCTCTTAGTTCCTCCTTGCTTCGCGACGCAAGTGCGGAGGCGACCGCCGTGTTGTGGACAACACCGAGTGACGGAGTCCCCGTTTTGCTTCGGCCGTAGCGTGCCTATCACTGTTCACTTCGAGTTCGGAATGCGAGGGAGGGGGGAAGGAATTGAAGAGGCAGTTGAAGCATTGGACAGAGCTCCACCTCACCGCCGGTAGACCGGGTGCATGGTTCCGGGTGGGCGGTGGGCGGAAGTCCGATCATGCTCCGAAGCCGCAACGACTCGCGGCTTGGAAGATGCGCAATGTGCTGGATAGAGTTCGCTGGTCGGTTCGCGGAGCGGCCGGCGCTGACCCGTAAGTCCGGTTCACCGCAACCGCCCGGGGACGCGTAAAAATGAATCGCAAGGGCGCGTTCTGCCTGTTTGGAGGGCTCCGCATTCTGACGACTTCACGACTGCATCAAAGTGCGCTTCCAACCTACGTCGCCTTTTTCGAGCGAGCCATGATTGTTGCCTGGTGCGGAATGAAGCGGATCGGTGCAGAGACTCGGCGCTTCGAAATTGGGCTAGCATCCAGGGGTAAGATGCTCGTGGAAAACAGCAGTCCCTCCACAGGCTGTTTTGGGAGAGCGATGATATAGAAGGCCGCGGAGTAAAACCCGATGCGAGATCGCACGTGACCGTTAATCATCGTCGAAGTAATCCAGGTCGTCCGGTTGTATTCCGCGCGATTTGAGAAATAGGCCGTAAAGAACAATTGGCCAGACGATGAGCAGCGTCGGCGCGACGAGCAAGGCAAGGAATCGTACCTCAGGTCGCCAACGCAAGAAAAAGCAGTTGCGCCGCGGAGTGGCCAAAAGCAACACGAGCAGACAAGTTGAACATACTGCAAAGCAGATGGCGGCTAGTTGCGCAGCGAAGGGCAACTCAAGGAACAGGGTGAAATCGTTCATGGGACTCCTTTCAGGGTTATTGTTGCCGCGGATCGGGACCAGCACGGTCCACGGTGCAAGGCGACTTTCACAGACGCGCCCGGTCGAAATCTCTGGAGCAGCAGGGCCTCCAACTCTTTGGATTTCCTTTCTGAGAATGACCGGAGAGTTTCGGCAACGAGAATGGTCGTCACTGTGGTTCAGGTGTGAGTGGCAGATACGCCCACTCCTCCCGGATGCGAGGTCTCGTCGTGCATGAGAGACACCCAAAGGAGCCCGGCGCTGGCTTTCTATGGCGAAGATGGGGCTTCACGGGGCCCGAGAATCCTCTTCGTTTCCACTGGTGATCCCCGGTAGTGACCATGGCGACATGAGATTCGCATTGATTGTCAGTGCGTGACGAGTTCTCCGCGCTCTTCAAGCACAGCATCAAGATTGAAGTCCGGGGCGTCGGGAACATGAGCGAACTGTGACCTCGCGCAAGTGAAGATCGATGGCGG
>JBMFHN010000246.1:0-2681 GCA_049976805.1 Occallatibacter sp.
TGCAGATCGATCCGGGCCCGATGCCGACCTTGATCGCGTCCGCTCCGGCGTCGATCAGGGCCATCGCGCCCTCGTAAGTGGCTACGTTGCCGGCCAGCAAACCCACGCCCGGGAAGCGCTTCTTGACTTCGCGCACTGCTTCAAGCACCCGCGAGGAGTGTCCGTGCGCCGAGTCAATGGCCAGCACGTCGGCACGCACCCGGACCAACTCGGCCGCCCGCTCCAGAAAATCCCCCGTCGCGCCGATGGCGCCGCCTACCCGCAGCCGGCCCTTTTCATCCTTGCTGGCGTTGGGGTATTTCAGCTTCTTCTGAATGTCCTTGACCGTGATGAGTCCCTTCAGGTTGTACTGATCGTCGACCACCAGCAGCTTTTCGATGCGATGCCTGTGCAGGATCAGTTCAGCCTCTTCAAGCGTGGTGCCCACGGGAACTGTGATCAGGTTTTCCCGCGTCATTACATCGCCAATGGGAATATCCGTGCGGGTCTCGAAACGCAGGTCGCGGTTGGTCAGAATGCCCACCAGGCGCTTGCCCTGCGTCACCGGCACGCCGGAAATCTTGTAGCGGCGCATCACTTCGAGGGCATCGCCGATCATCTGATCGGGACCGATCGTCACCGGGTCCACGATCATTCCGCTCTCCGAGCGCTTCACCTTGTCGATTTCGCCGGCCTGATCGGCAATGCCCAGGTTGCGGTGCACAATGCCGATGCCGCCCAGCTGCGCCATGGCGATGGCCATGCGCGACTCGGTCACCGTATCCATGGCCGCGGAAAGCAGCGGGGTATTCAGCGTGATCCCGCGCGTCAACTGGGTCTGCGTGCTCACCTGGCTGGGCACCACCTCGCTATAGGCGGGGACCAGGAGCACGTCATCAAAGGTAAAAGCTTCCGGTAGATTTTTGGTTAGCATCATGCTCTGGCGCGCCTGACAGGCCCCGGGGACTCAAGTCCCGGTCGCGGCAGGCGCTTGAACCCTATTGTAACTGACCCTGCCCGCGCCCAATGGATTCCTCGGCAGGCTGTTCTCATGCGAAAAGGCGGCAAAGGTGAAGAAGGCAACCCGTGGCCGGTATGCATTGGAGCTCGCGCGATGGGGGAGGGCGGCTGTATGCGCCCTGCGCCGGGCCGCATCGTCCCGCGTTCCATCCGCTGCATCGAGGGCTGTTGCCGCGGAACCTCGCCTGCAACCTGCCTTCCGCCGCCCGGGCCGCCGCCGGCAGCCACGGACGTTTCCACGCCGGATCCCGTTTGCCCACCCCGGCCCGCATCGAAGAACTGACCGGCGGCGGAAGACCGCCGTGAGCGGCAAGACCCCTGCCGGCGGCGTTGCCCCGGCCAGCGCCGGCGGCCACAACGCTCTGGCCATGCTCGGGCACCGTGGCGGAGAAACCCGGCTGCATGGCTCGCGTTGCCGCTTCCAGGCGGTTGGGCGCACGGAGTCGAGCCTGACGCAGCCAGAGGCCGATGGAACAGGAATCCTCCGCGGCATCGGACGGGTCAGGGAGCAAACGCCGCATGCGGCGGTGAACCGGCAAGGCTGCGGGCAGGCGCCACTTTCGCGCCAGCAGCCGGCGCGCGTCGGGAGCGGGGTTTGACCCGGCGGCCGGTGCGCATTATTGTGAACTGGGCGTTGCAGCGCCTCTGAAAAGGATCTCCCATGACTGATTCCGGCTTGCCAACTCTCTCTCCGCTCAAGAAAACAGCTCTCAACGCCGCTCATCGCGCGCGGAAGGCAAAAATGGTCGACTTCGGCGGCTGGGATATGCCGGTCGAGTATCCGGGTGCAGGCGGCGGTCTGATTGCCGAGCACATGGCTGTGCGCACGGGTGTGGGTCTTTTCGACGTCAGCCACATGGGCGAGATCGTGCTGCGCGGCCCGGGCGCCCTGGCCGCCGTGCAGCAGGTTACGATGAACGACGCCGCGCGGCTCCGGGACGGCCAGGCGCAGTATTCGGCCCTGTTGACGCCCGAGGGAACCTTCGTGGACGACATTCTTGTCCACCGCATGAGAGAGGGAGACTACCTTCTGGTGGTCAACGCCTCCAACACGGAGAAGGATTTCGCGTGGATTCGCCGCCAGGTGGGCGGCTGGCCCGAGGTCCGGATCGAGGATCTTTCCGACCGCACCTCGCAACTGGCCGTGCAGGGTCCGCGGGCTCTGGAAACCCTGCAAAAGCTGACCGCGGTCGAGTTGGCCGGGATCAAGAATTACTGGTTCACCCGGGGCGAAGTGGCTGGCGTGCCCGACGTGCTGATCGCGCGCACCGGCTATACGGGCGAGGATGGATTCGAGATCTACCTGCCGGCGGACGTCGCGATCACGCAAAAGGCCTGGGACGCGCTGCTCGCGGCCGGCGCGGAGTTCGGGATCCGCCCCTGCGGTCTGGGCGCGCGCAACACCCTGCGGCTGGAGGCCGGAATGCCGCTCTACGGCCACGAAATCACCGCTGCGGTGAACGTCTTCGAGAGCGGCCTGACGCGCTGGCTCAGGCTTGACAAGGGCGCATTCCTCGGCCGCGAAGCGCTCCTGGCCATCGAGGCCGGTGGCGGGCCAAAACGCAAGCTGGTGGCGCTCGAAATGGTCGAGCGCGGAATCGCCCGCGATGGCTACCCGGTGCTCGATCTGGACGGCAACCGGATCGGCGCGGTTACTTCCGGGTCGCCCGCGCCGTTTCTCA
>JBMFHN010000247.1:0-2681 GCA_049976805.1 Occallatibacter sp.
AAAGTTCCTCGCCGGCGGCGCTCATCGTCTTGCCGCGCAGGGCGCTGGAGACGGCCGCTTCCATCATCAACTCGGCAAAGCGGCGCGTGGCATGGTCCAGGATCAGCGTGCCCTCCCGGATGGCGGCCGGATTGTCGCTTTCCTTGACTTTTTTCAGGTAATCGCGGGAGATCTCGATGGCGGTGCGCTCGTTCGCGGTCAACTGCTTCCAAGCCGGATCCTGGGGAGCGCGCTCAACGGCGGCCAGAATCGTCTCCGCTTCGCGGCGCACGTCGACCAGCAGACGCTTGGCGAAATCCTCCTCGGCGTGATCATAGGACTCGAGAATCATGCTTTCGACCTGTTCGCCTGTCAATCCGTAGGTCGGCCTCACTTCGATCCGGGCGGCCTTTCCGCTGCGCTGCTCGAGGGCGGATACCTGCAGGATGCCGTCGGCGTCGATGAGAAACCTGACCTCGATGCGCGGCAGGCCGGCCTTCATCGGGGGGATGCCTCTCAGGTCAAAGCGGGCCAGCGAGCGGCAGTCGGCGGCCATCTCGCGTTCGCCCTGCACGACGTGAATGGCAACATTGGTCTGGCCGTCGACGCCGGTGGTGAAATGTTCGGTGGCCGAGGCGGGGATCGTCGAGTTGCGCTCGATGATGCGCGCCACGGTTCCGCCCAGCGCCTCGATGCCGAGGGAAAGCGGTGTGACGTCGAGCAGCAGCAGATCTTCGGCGCTCTGCGACGTTCCGGAGAGGATGCCTGCCTGCACGGCGGCGCCCATGGCCACGACTTCATCGGGATTGAGCCCGGTATGGGGCTTTTTGCCGCGCTCCGAGAGGTGAAAAAGATCGTCCACCAGCTGGCGCACGGCCGGGATGCGCGTGGACCCGCCCGCCAGCACCACTTCGTCGATCTGACCGGGCGCCAGGCCGGCGTCTGCCAGCGCCTGGCGGCAGGGGCCGGCCGTACGCGCCAAAACAGGCTCGATCAGCATCTCGAAGACCGCGCGGGGAATCTCGCGCTGGTAGCGGTCGCCGTTGGGAAGCTCGATGTCGAAGCAGGCCAACGGCGCGGAGGAGAGCTTGATCTTTGCCTCAATCACGGCCTGGCGCACGGCGGCGACTGCGGCAGGGCGCTCGCGCAAGTCCACGCCATGCTCGGCGTGAATCTCGTTGAGAGCCACGGCCATGAGCAGGCTGTCGATGTCGTCGCCACCCAGGTGGGTATCGCCGTTGGTGGAGAGCACCTCGAAGATGCCGCCGCGCAGCTTGAGGATGGAGATGTCGAAAGTGCCTCCGCCAAGATCGTAAACGGCGATCGTGCCCTCGCGGGCGCGGTCCAGGCCGTAGGCCAGCGCCGCGGCGGTCGGTTCGTTGACCAGACGCAGCACCTCGAGGCCGGCCATGCGCCCGGCATCCCGGGTTGCCTGCCGCTGCGCGTCGTTGAAATAAGCCGGTACGGTAATCACCGCCTGGGTGACGGGCGCGGAGAAGAAACGTTCGGCATTGCGCTTGAGCTGGCGCAGGATGTAGGCCGAAATCTCCGGCGGCGTGAAGCGCAGTTCGCCCAGCTGGATGCGCGGGACTTCATCGGGATCGGAGGGAGACGACTCGCCGCCAGCCAGATGGAAGGGGAACAGTTTCAGCTCTTCACGAGCTTCTTCGCGGCTGCGTCCCATCAGCCGTTTGATGGAGTAGATGACCCGCTCCGGCGTTTCGATCAGCGCCTTGCGCGCGCTGTTGCCCACGGTCACAGTGGGTCGGCCATCGCCGGTGGGCATTGGATCCAGCGCCACCACCGACGGCACCAGATTCGAGCCGTCCACGCCGGGAATCACCACCGGCCGGTCTCCTTCCATGTATGCGACCAGCGAGTTCGTGGTCCCCAGGTCAATTCCGACGATGCGTCCTTCCGCCATCTTGTCTCTCAGTCTCCCAGAATCTCGTTCACGTCGCGGAGCAGGTTGGCCAGGTAGCGGCGGTGGCTGAGCAGCGTCGCCATCTTCTCCTGCGCGGCGAGACGCGCGGTCTCGTCGCCTCCATCCCACGCCAGCCACTCGGCGCGCAACCGCTCATCCACGGCCCGAAGCATCTCTTCGAACTTTTCTTTGGCCTCAACCAGCCCCGCCGCCAGTTCCGGGTTCGTTCCGCCCGCCGCGCGAAGTGTCCGCATCTCCTCGATCTGCAGGTTCAGATCGAAGACCTCTTCGAGCAGATCGGGGGGCGCAGGCGCGCGCGCCTCGTCTTCGTGGCCGGAATCCTGCCGGACACCTTTCAGTTTGAGCAGGTATTCGGTGCGGCGGACCGGATCTCTCAGCGTGCGATAGGCATCGTTGACGAGCGCCGTGTCGGCCAGGCTCCACTGCTTTTCGTTGTCAGGGGCGCGGGCGAAGCGGTCCGGATGAAGCTTGCGGCTGAGACGATGGAACTCGGTTTCGAGCGCCTTCAGATCGAGGTTCAGACGCGGCTCAAGACCAAAAACAGAGAAGAAATCGCTGCCCGGCGGAGGCTGAATCTTGCTGCAGTGGGGGCAGAAGAGGATCGAATCGTTATGGCCGACGGAACAGGACCAACAGGCTACCGGAACCGCGGGGTCGTGAATTTTGAGCATTCTTCCAACTCTGGAGAAAATTATCGCAAACAGGACGTCAAACCGTCCCACGCGAAGAATCGCGCGGCCAGCCGCCCCTCTAGGCC
>JBMFHN010000248.1:0-2674 GCA_049976805.1 Occallatibacter sp.
GTGATGGAGTCAAACCGGATGAAGGCGGCGGCAGAGACAATTCACTTCGACGGCGGCGAACAGCACCGGATCAAGCACGTGATCTACATCATCAAGGAGAACCGGACCTACGACCAGATTCTGGGCGATCTGAGCGAGGATGGAAAGCCGGTAGGAAACGGCGCCCCCAGCCTGACCATGTTTGGCGCGGGGATTACGCCGAACGAGCACAAGCTGGCGCTGCAGTTCGGCGTGCTGGACAACTTCTTCGATTCGGCCGAGGTCTCGGCCGATGGACACGTCTGGTCAACGGCGGCCATCGGCACCGATTACCTGGAGAAGACCTGGCAGCAATCCTACCGCGGCGGGCAGCGCACCTACGATTATGAGGGCGTGGTCGCCGAGGGCTATCCGCTGCTGCAGAAGATTCCCGACGTGGTCGAGCCGGCCAGCGGCTACCTGTGGGGCGATCTGGCCGCGCACGGCAAGAGCTACTACCACTTCGGCGAGTCCATCTCCTCGACCTTCTGCGATACGATCCGAACCGTCAATCCGCGCCAGGGGCCGATGTTGCAGGGAGACAACTGCGCGCAGAAGGCGATCAACCCCGGCCAGATATTGCCCGCCGAATGGGGCGGCGAGGTCAACAAGTGGCCCTGGCCGATTCCCCTGCTGGCCACCAATATCGCCACCAAGCCGGAACTGGTGGGCCACTTCGCCCCCGAGGCGCCCGATTTCAACCTCTGGGTGCCGGACCAGATCCGGGTCAACGTCTTTCTCCGCCATCTGAAGGCCTGGGTTGCGGCCAAAAATCAGGGCCGGGACACGATGCCCGACTTTATCCTGCTGCGCCTGCCCGACGACCACACCATCGGAACCTGGCCGGGCGGACCGACGCCCAAGGCCTCGGTGGCCGACAACGACCTGGCGGTAGGCCGGGCGGTGGACGCCATCTCCCACTCGCCGTTCTGGAACGACACGGCCTTTTTCATCCTGGAGGACGACGCCCAGGACGGCGCCGACCATGTGGACGCGCACCGCAGCACGGCGCTGGTCATCAGCAAGTACGCGCCGCGTGGACCCGGCAGCGCGCCTTTCGTCGACAGCCACTTCTATACCACCGTCAGCGTGATCCGGACCATGGAATCGCTGCTCGGGCTGCCGCCGATGAACAACAACGACGCCTTCGCCCCGCTGATCTCCAGCTTGCTGGCCGGCCCCGGCGACCAGCCGCCTTTCACAGCGGACTTTTCGAACCAGACGAACGGCCTGATCTACACGGCCAACAAGAAGACGGCGGTGGGAGCAAAAGAGAGCATGAAGATGGACTTTCGCCACGCCGACCAGGCTCCAGCCGAAAAGCTGAACGTGATCCTGTGGAAGGACGCGATGGGCAGCAAACCCGTTCCCGCCCTGCTGACCGAACACCGGAAGAAGACCCGCAGCCGTGACGACGACGATTAGACGATGACCCTTCAAGGCGCGGCGCGGTCCAAGCTAGTGCGGAGAAGGAGCGCCGGCGATGATCCGGATGGCCATCCTGGTCGTGGCGGTTCATCTGCTCTGGCTGCTCGCGGTCATCTTCGGCGCACTCTGGACGCACGGCCGGCCGGTGTGGAGCGCCGCTCACATTCTGGCTCTGCTCTGGGGCATCGCGGTGGAGATCGGCCCCTGGCCCTGTCCGCTCACCCTGGCGGAAGAGTCTTTCGAACTCCGCGCCGGGCTGCCGGCCTACCACTCCAGTTTTGTGCTGCATCTGCTGGAGTCGATCGTTTATCCCAACCTTCCCGGCTGGCTGGTCGCGGCTGCCGGCAGCGCTGTCTGCGTCTTCAACCTGGGAATTTATGCCTGGCGATGGCGCAGGGCGCGGACGGGCAAAAGAGCCAGCCTTTGATGCGTGCTATCCTGGGTTCCCGAATTCAGGGCCGATGGCCAGCCACTGCCGTTGCGTGCAAGACTGGAAGCAGAGCTGTCCGGAAATGGAAGCCTGTTGCAGCGATTTGCTCCGCCCGGCCGCGATCCATGGAGAAGATGGAAGTGAAATTCAAGTCTCTTTTGCCCGTTTTGTTTTCGCTGGTTGGCATCACGATGATTCCGCTTGCGGTTTCGGCCCAGAACCCGCCGGTCCAGAATCCTGCGAGTCAGAATCCGGTGCATGGGGTGCGTGCCACGCTCCCGAACGGGATGCGTGTTGTCATCGTGCCCAGCAGGCTGGCCCCGGTGGTCACGGTGGAGGCGAATTTCCTGGTGGGCGGCGATGAGACGCCGGCCGGATTTCCGGGCATGGCCCACGCCCAGGAGCACATGGCCTTTCGCGGCTGCACGGGCATGACGGCCGACCAGACGGCGGCGATCTATGCGCTGCTGGGCGGCGAAAACAACGCCGACACGCAGCAGAACATCACCCAGTACTTCGCCACCGTTCCGGCCTCCGATCTGGACGTGGCTCTCGAGGCGCAGGCCGCCTGCCTGCGCGGCATCGACGACTCGCAGAAGGAATGGAGCCAGGAGCGGGGCGCGATTGAGCAGGAAGTGGCGCGCGATCTTTCCAATCCCACCTATAAATTCATCACCCGGCTCAATCAGGATCTCTTCGCCGGGACGCCTTACGCGCACGATCCGCTGGGCACGAAGAGTTCCTTCGACGCGACCACGGCGGCCATGCTCCAGGAATTCCACAAGAAGTGGTACACGC
>JBMFHN010000249.1:0-2646 GCA_049976805.1 Occallatibacter sp.
AGGAGCGTTTGACCTCCTTTGAGCTGGCGCTTCGGGATGCGGGGGTCGCCTCGCAGAATCTGGTACGCGTTTCTTCCATCTTTCCGCCGCAGTGCAAGCTGATTCCACGCAAGGAAGGATTGAAGTGCCTCAACCCGGGCGAAGTGGTCTTTGCCGTCATCGCGGAGAACTCGACCCGCGAAGCACATCGCCTGCTGGCAGCCAGCATCGGCGTGGCCATTCCTGCCGACAAAAACACCTACGGCTATCTGAGCGAGCACCACAGCTTCGGCGAGACCGAGGAGCAGGCTGGCGAATACGCCGAGGAGCTGGCCGCCGAAATGCTCGCCACTACCCTGGACGTGGAATTCGATCCGGACAAAAGCTGGGATGAGAAGAAGGAGATTTACCGCATCTCCAACAAGATTGTCCGCACCAGTAACGTGACGCAGTCGGCCGTGGGCGACAAGCGCGGGTTGTGGACGACGACCATTGCCGCCGCCGTGCTGATTCTGGAAGAGTAAAGCAGCATCTATCCTGTCTTCGGCGCCGAGTCGGTCAGGCTGGGGGCGGGTGGCGCTGTGTCTGAAACAGGAAGGGTAAACAGGGCAATGGCGAAGATGCGCAAATACAAGGTGGGAATCGTGCAAATGCGTATGGGAGCCGAGCCGGAGGCCAACTTTGCTGCTGCCGTCGCCCACATCCGGGAGGCGGCCGGGCAGGGCGCCAATGTCGTCTGCCTGCCGGAGCTTTTCCGTACGCGATACTTCTGCCAGCGCGAGGATCTGCGTCTGTTCGACCTGGCCGAACCCGTTCCGGGACCCTCGACGGATGCGCTCTCGGCGCTGGCCCGCGAGCTGCGCGTGGTGATCGTGGCCTCGCTCTTCGAGCGCCGCGCACCTGGGCTTTATCACAATACGGCGGTGACGCTGAACGTCGACGGCACCCTGGCCGGCGTCTACCGCAAGATGCACATCCCCGACGATCCGCTCTACTACGAGAAATATTACTTCGCGCCGGGCGACCGCGGCTTTCAGGCCGTGGACACCGCCTTTGGGCGGCTGGGCACGCTGGTCTGCTGGGACCAGTGGTACCCGGAGGGCGCGCGGCTGACGGCCCTGCAGGGCGCGGAGATCCTTCTTTACCCGACCGCCATCGGCTGGCATCCGGCCGAGAAGGCGGAGTTCGGCGAGGCGCAATGCGAGGCCTGGCAGACGATCCAGCGCGCGCACGCCATCGCCAACGGCGTCTACGTGGCCGGCGTGAACCGCGTGGGTGTTGAACACGGCGAGGTCAGGTTGCCGCAGGGCGATCTGCTGGGCGATTGTGCCGAGGGGCATGGAATCGAATTCTGGGGCGGAAGCTTCATAGCCGATCCCTTCGGTCGCATCGTCGCCCGGGCCGCGCCTGACGCCGAACAGATTCTGGTGGCCGAGATTGACTTGGGACTGATCGAGGAGACGCGCCGCAACTGGCCGTTTCTGCGCGACCGGCGGATCGACGCCTACGCCCCGATTACCCGGCGTTTTCTCGATCCGGTCCGCACCGGAACGGCCAACGGAGAAAGCAAGTAGAAATGCCTGCTCTGTCCGCTCCGGAAAAGACTCCTCGCGAACTCGGCTACCGCATGCCCGCCGAGGGTGAGCCGCACGAGGCTACCTGGCTCGCCTGGCCGCACAACACGGAGGATTGGCCGGGAAAGTTTCAGACCATCCCCTGGCTCTACGCGGAGATTGTGCGCCTGCTGGCGGCGCATGAGCGGTTTCATCTGATCGTCGAAGACGCCAAGGCCGAGCAGCGCGCCAGCAGCATTCTGGAGCGGGCGGGCGCGAATCTTGACCAGGTGAGCTTTCACCCGTGGCCCACCAATCGCGGTTGGACGCGCGACTCCGGGCCGATCTTTGTGAAAAATGCCGCCGGGCGCGTCGGGTTGATCAACTGGTGCTTCAACGGCTGGGCCAAGTATGACGACTGGCCGCTCGATGACGAACTGGCTGGCCGCGTGGCCGGGCTGCTTGGCCTGCCGGAGTGGCAGCCTGCGATCCGGCTGGACGATGGCGGCGAGCGCCGCATCGTTCTCGAAGGCGGCTCCATCGACGTAAACGGCGCGGGCCTGCTGCTCACCACCGAGGAATGCCTGCTGAGCGAGGTGCAGCAGCGCAATCCCGGCGTAAGCCGCGCGCAGCTGGAGCGGGCCTTCCATGACTATCTCGGCATCGATCGGGTCATCTGGCTCGGTCGCGGCATCGCGGGCGACGACACCCACGGCCACATCGATGACATTGCGCGTTTTGCCGGGCCCGCGACGATTGTTACCGTTGTTGAGCCGAATGCGGGCGACCCCAACCACGCGCCGCTTGCTGAAAATCTCCGGCGTCTCAAGGCCGCGCGCACCGTGGACGGCAAGCAATTCGACATCGTCGAGCTTCCGCTTCCCGGGCCCGTGGTTTTCCGCGGCCAGCGGCTGCCGGCCAGCTACGCCAACTTTTATCTCGCCAACGGGCTTGTTCTGGTTCCCACTTTTCACGATCCCCGCGACCGCATCGCGCTCAACGCGCTTGCCGAGGTTTTTCCGCAGCGCGAAGTCATCGGCATTCACGCCGTCGATCTGGTCTGGGGCCTGGGCACACTGCACTGCATGACCCAGCAACAGCCGGCGACAGACGC
>JBMFHN010000250.1:0-2600 GCA_049976805.1 Occallatibacter sp.
GATCGGCAGTGTCGGCCTCACCGAGGCGCAGGCCAAAGAAAAGGGCTATACCGTCAAGGTCGGTAAATTCCCCTTCGCCGGCAACTCCAAGGCCACCATCGTCGGCAGCCACGACGGCTTCGTGAAGATCGTCTCCGACGCGCAGTATGGCGAGATTCTCGGCGTCCACATCCTCGGCCCCCAGGCAACGGAGCTTGTTGCCGAGGCCGTCGCGGTGCTCGAGCTGGAAGGGACGGTCGAGGAGATGATGTTCACCATCCACGCCCACCCCACAATCTCCGAAAGCCTGCTGGACGCCTACGGGGCCGTCGAGGGAATGGCGATCAACGCCTGAAGAATCGGCAGGGTCCATTCCCGATGCTCCGCAGAAAGCCCGGAAACAGCTCTTGCGCCTGTTTCCGGGCTTTCAGCTTGTCGTCGCCGTTCAGCCCGATCCGGAGCTTGTCCATCCGGATCGCGGGAAAACAGCATCGTACTGCCGGGCAGCGGGTTCTGCGGCTCACTGGCCATCGTCAAGGGAAGCAGGAACATCAGTTGTTCGTTGCAGCCCGGATCTGCCAGCCCTCATCGCGCGGGGAACGGCCCCGGTTCCACGCCATTTGCGACGACGGCGCTGGAATTCATTGCGGTTTTTTTCGCGGCCTGGAGACTTTCTTTTCTGGCGATGGGATCGGAATCACGTTCGCCCCTTGGGCCCGGCATTGCTCCAGCAGCCAAAAGAGCGCATCCTTGTGCTCCACCCACGCCGCTGCCAGTATTTCCATGCACAGGATCGCCTCTTCCTCGCTGCCCGGCGAATACATCTCCGGCATGACCTTCGGAATCGGCTTCCGGGCGCTCAGATAAAGTTCCACAAAGCCATTTGCCGCGCGCGCCTTTTTCAGCGCGGCAGCCGCACCGGGCAGATCGCCGGAAAGGTAGCGCTCCAGCACGCGCCCCCAGGCGAAGTTGGCCATCGAGTCTTCCTTGTACTTCTTCAGCAGCTTGCCCACGGCCGCCAAATCGCCAACGGCAAGGTACAAACCCAGCAGGGCGTCGCGTACGCCCTGATTGTCGTTCGGGTTCAGATCCAGCATCTTCTCGTAGATTGCGATCGCCTCCGAGCGGAGTCCCTCGCCGCGCAGCAGGCTGGCCGTCTCGGCCAGGGCGCGCATATAGGGGCGCGTGTGCAGGATGCCCCAGAAATGCCCCTTGTTCTCCTTGATAAACCGCGCGCCCAGCGAGCGTTCTCCGGCGTCGATGGCCTTCTGCAGGCCGGCGATGGCATCCTTGGCCGAACGCGCATCCAGACTGGTCAGCAGCACCAGGGCATCCACGCAGTCCGGGTCGAGTTGCAACGCGCGCTTGACCAGCTTGCGCGCTTCGGCTTCGCTCTCCGCCGCCATGGCGTCGTAGGCCAGTTCCTGCGCCTTGTCCTTGGCGGAGAGTTCCGCATCCTCCGGCATCTTCTTCATCAGCGATCCGGAGATCGTGGACAGATAGGCGTTCAGGTCGTCGAGAGAGGCAAATTCCTTGCCCTCGATCGCCTTCTGCACCCTGCGCAGGGCTTCCTCGCCGGCGGTCAACTGCGCGATGGATGGTGCTTGCTTGGCAGGCTTCTTTTTCATGCGTCTCCTTACATGGGTGGTCTCGTTGGCATTCTGATTCGATTCCGCAATTATCAGATCAGGCTACCACCAGCACCCCCCGTTCGCGATGGTTCGAATCAAAGCCGGTTCGGGCTGAGAAGTCTTTCCCTCTCCGAACAAGACGGGGTGGCTGCGAATGTTTCCATCCCGCTCTGATACCCATAGTTTCGCCGCGGCTGAACTTCCCTGCCGATCACCGGCTCGCCGTCCGCGTTCTCGAAAAAAACCGGGACCGCCCGCCCCGGACAGAAGAGGCCGTTCAGAGAGCCGTCGATTACCCAATCGGTCAAAACAGTGGTATACAAAAAGAAGCAGGCTGTCAAACGGCTGCGAGAGCTCCTCATCGGCTATCCTTCCCCTGTTTTGTCGCGACGGCAGGATCATCGGAGGGCCGCCGGGTCAGTTTTGAATCTCTCTGGCTGGTTTTCAGCCTGAACGGACCGGCAGATTTTCGTTCCCCAGGCCGGGTGATCTCCATGAATCTTTACCTGATGCGTCACGCCAATGCCGGATTGCGCCGCGACAACGCGGTTCTCGACGAAAAAAGAGCGCTGGTCAAAGAGGGCAAGGAGCAGTGCATCCTGATGGCGCGGGTGCTCTCAGCGCTCAAGGTCCAGGTGGACGTGATCGTTTCGAGTCCCTTGAAGCGGGCCCTGCAGACGGCGCAACTGGTGGGCACAGAGCTGGGCTACGATGCCAGGGTGGAGATTTCGCCCGCGCTCGGCCCGGAAGCCGATTTTGCTGATTTTCAGCAGATGCTCTCCGCCTATGCAGGCTGCGACGGAGTCCTGGCCGTGGGGCATAACCCCAATGTTTTCCGTTTCCTGGGGCGGATGATCAGCGGCAACGGCGGGGCCGCCGTGCGCATGCGGAAGGGCTCGGTGGCGCGGATTGACATGGAACGGCATCCGCCGTTGCTGAAGTGGCTGATCGATCCGCGTTCGGCGCGAGCCATTTACGCCAGCGTGCAGA
>JBMFHN010000251.1:0-2548 GCA_049976805.1 Occallatibacter sp.
ACTGGGCCAGGTTGTCATCCGCAATCCGCACGTCGGAGAGTTTGCCGAAGCCGGTGTTGACGCCGTAGACGGTTTCACCGGCGGCCAGAATCCCCTCAATGAGATCCCGGCTGCGAGTCATACGGGCCAGGGCGGAGGAGGCAACCCGCACCGGGCGGCGAAAGAGCGAAACCTCTTCAATCTCGGCCAGCGCCAGAGGCTGACCGTCGAGAATCAGTGCATTCATACGCCGATGGTAGGTGGATTGAGGCTTGCAGTACAGAGGAATCGAGCGGTGAAATTGCATTTCACTGCGCATGAGCGCTATGCTATCGGCCTATGGCGATGGATTCAACGGCATTACTCGATGGCTACGGAAGAAAGCTGCTCGACGAACTGCAGGCGAATGCCCGGCTCAGCCTGGCGGAACTGGGCCGGCGCATCGGCCTTTCGCCGACGGCGACCGCCGAACGGCTGAAACAGATGGAAGAGGTTGGCATCCTGCGCGGCTACACGGTGGAGATCGATCGGGAAGCGTTGGGGCTGGAAGTGTTGGCCTTCATCCGCATGAGTTGCGGCGGCCAGCACTACCATCGGCTGATCGAGTTCGTGGAGTCGCTCGAAGAGGTGCGGGAATGTCACCACCTGACCGGGGGCGACGATTTTCTGCTCAAGGTGACCACCACGAACATGGCCAATCTGGAGGCGCTGATCGAGGCGCTGCTGCCTTATGGAAATCCGATTACCAGCCTGGTGCTCTCTTCGCCGGTCGAGCATCGCCGCTACGCGGTCACCGGCAGGTTGGCCACGATCATTCGCAAACCATCCCCGCGGCGGCGATGATCGTCCTGCTCGCCGGTCAGGAGGCGTTTTCCCGGCGCAAGACCGGAGCGCGCCCCGATTTTCACCGGTTTTTAAGTGGAAAATCACGGCGATCTGGTACGGTCGGAGCATGAATCCGAGGATTTGGAAGGCGCTCTGCGCGGCGGCGATTTTCGATGCCGGTCTGCTGGCCGCGCAAGCGATCCATCTGCCCACCAGCAAGGAACTGATGGGTCCCGTTCCCGGGCATCCGCAACGGTTGAACAGCCTGCCGATCTCGATGGCGCTTTCGCCCGGCGGACGCTACCTGGTGACGGTCAACGCCGGTTTCGGAACCTTCGAATCGAATTACGATCAGTCGCTGGCGGTTCTGGACACGCGGACGGGCGCATTGACGGACTTTCCCGATTCCCGCACGCTGATCCGGGCCAGCCAGACACTCTTTTCCGGGCTCGCCTTCAGCCGCGACGGCCAGCATCTGTACGCCAGCATGGCCTCGCTGACCGACCCGACCGGCAAGGGCAAGAACGCAACCGGCAACGGCATTCTGGTTTACAGTTTCAAGGCGGGAAAGATCGCGCCCGCGCGCTTGATTCCCTTGCCGCTCCAGAGGCTGGCTCCGGGCAGGGAGACGAAGCTGATAGGCGACCGGGAAGGCGGCCTGGGCGTGCCCTACCCGGCGGCGATTGCCGTCGTCGGTCCGGAGGGCGCGGAGAAGCTGCTGGTCGCCGACAATCTCTCCGACGACGTTCTGCTGCTGGACGTCTCGACGGGCGCGATCGAGAAGCGCTTCGACCTTTCCGAAAGCGACGCCGTGCCCTCGACCTACCCGATTGCCCTGACCGTCTCCCGGGACGGCCGGCGGGTCTTTGTCGCCTTGTGGAACGCTTCGCAGATCGTGGAGCTTGATCTGGTCCACAAGACGATCGGGCGCAAGCTGGACCTGCTGAAGCCGGCCAGTCCCGTAGCTCCTGGAACGCATCCCTGCGCCTTCGCCTTCTCGCCCGACGGACGGACGCTTTACGTGGCGCTGGCGAACCGCGACGCCGTGGCCGCGGTCAACGTCGGAGGCGGGCAATTCTCCGTCAAGGGCTACTTCGACACCCGCCTGCCCGGGCAGAGCTACTTTGGCGCCGAGCCGGTGGCGCTGGCCGTCAATCGCAGCGGCAGCCGGCTCTATGTCGCCAACATGGCCACGGACTCGGTCGCGGTGATTGCCCCCCGGCGGCTGACGGCGCGGGCGGCGCGGCAGGCCATGGTGGAGCCAATGGGATTCGTGCCCACCGAGTGGATGCCCATCTCGATGGCCTTTCTGCCTTCGCCCGCGGGCGGAACGCTCTACGTGGCGACGGCGAAGGGGAAGGGAACCGGGCCGAACAACTTCGCCCAGCGGATTCCGGCGGCGCTTGAGGGCAAGGAGCCGCCGCGCCGCAGCACCTATATCGCGACGCTGCTCTACGGCTCGCTGGCCGCGATCCCGGCGGAGAGCATCGAAGCGAAGCTGCCGCGGTGGACTTCGGTCGTGCTCGCCTCGAATCGCATGAAGGCAGCCGCCGAGAAGATTGCCTTTGCCGACGGCAGGCCGAACCCAATCCGTCACGTGATTTACATCATCAAGGAGAACCGCACTTACGATCAGATCCTCGGCGACCTCGAGGAAAACGGCAGGCCGGTCGGCAATGGCGATCCCCGCCTGACGATGTACGGCAAGGCGATCACGCCCAACCAGCACAAGCTCGCCCTGCAG
>JBMFHN010000252.1:0-2540 GCA_049976805.1 Occallatibacter sp.
CCAGGCCATCGCCGCCGGCTACTCGGTGGTGGATGCGGTCACGGTCATCACCACGCATCTGGGCGAGCTGATCCGCCGCCACGGCTGGGAACTGCTGGGCCGGGCCGAGACCAAGCGGTTGCTCGATTCCCTCAATGAGAGCCATCCCAAACTGATGGAAGAACTGGTTCCCAAGCTGCTCTCGCTGGGCGAAGTCGGCCGGGTGCTCGAACAGCTCTTGCGCGAGCGGGTCTCGATTCGCGATCTGGGCACGATTCTCGAGGCGCTGCTTGAAACCGCGCCCGTCAACAAAAATCTGGTGGCGCTGGTCGAGTCCTCGCGCCAGGCGCTGGGACGCCGTCTGATTCAGCCCCTGCTCGACGGCGAGGGTCAGTTGCCGGTTCTGTTGCTCGAGGGAGGGTTCGAGGAGGAGATTCTGGCCACTCTTTCGCCGGAGACCGGTCAGAGGATGCTGGCCTCGGCGGCGGCGGCCGGGACGCCGGTGGTGCGCCGCCTGGCCGATTCTTTGAGGCGGCTTATTCCCGCCTCATCCGCTGCGGCGCTTCCCGTGCTGTTAGTTCCAAGTCCGGCCCGTTATCACGTCAAGCGCTGGCTGGAGCCGGTCCTGCCCCGTCTGGCGGTGGTCGCGGCCAGCGAAATTCCTCCCGAGATTCGGCTGCGTCCGGTGGGAACAGTGCGTTGAGCGGCTCAGGGGGGGAAGGGAACAGGAGGCAGGGGGAGGAAGGAATCCGGATGGAGGGCTGTTTACAAAGGATTTTTCACGAAGGATGGTGATGGGAATGGAAGCGGCAAATGTGGCTGGAAATCAGAGGGCGGCGCGGCGAAGCGCACCGGGAGACGGCTATCCGCCCGGCGGCGCCGAGTTGCCGGCGCTGACCAGCGAGCAGGAGCGGGTGTTGCTCGAGCATCTGCCGATCGTGCGCTTTCTCGCTCGCCGCATCCATGAACGGCTGCCTCAGCATGTGGACATCGAGGATCTGGTCTCGGCCGGGGTGGTGGGACTGATGGACGCCTTTTCCAAGTTTGATCCGGCCAAGAAGGTCCAGTTTCGCAGTTACGCGCAGTTCCGCATCCGGGGAGCGATTCTCGACAGCCTGCGGACGCTCGACTGGAGTCCGCGCGAACTGCGCAGGAAGGGCCGCGCCGTCGAGGAGGCGATCCGGGTGCTGACGGCGCGCCTGGGCCACGCTCCCGGCGAGTCCGAGGTGGCCGCCGAGATGGAACTGGAACTGGAAGAGTACCAGCAGTTGCTGGGCGACCTGAAGGGGCTGGAAATCGGCACGCTGCACAGCGAGCGCAACGAGGACTCGGGCGAAGAGGAGTTGGCCTACGTGCCCGGCCGGCCGGAGGAGGATCCGCTCTTCCGCTGTCTGCGGGGCGAGCTTGAGGAAAGGCTGGCCGATGCCATTCAGAACCTGCCCGACCGGGAGCGGCTGGTGATGAGCCTTTACTACTACGAGGAGATGACGATGCGCGAGATCGGCCTGGCGCTGGGGGTGGTCGAGTCGCGGGTTTCTCAGGTGCATGCCTCGGCTGTGGTGCATCTGCGAGCCGCACTCAAGGACCTGGCAGCGCGCGGAGCCTTCGAACGGCCGCGCGCTGCCAAGGGGTCCGGCCGGGGGCGCCGCTGAATCGCTCTCGATGAGGGCGGCTCGGCGGGGCGGAGGCGGTAGCGGAATCGAAGAGAGATTTCCCGGGGAAAACAGGCATGGAAAAGACGCTCAAGCAGGATGAGATCGACGCATTGTTTCAGGCCGCGCGGGCCACGGCGCCCGAGGCGCAGAAGACCGAGGCGCGGGCGCGCGTGGTGCCGTACAACTTCTCCTCGGCAGGCCAGATTTCGACCGATCAGCTGCGCGCCATCAGCATGCTGAACGATCTTTTTGCCCGCAACCTGACGCACAACCTGGCCGCCTGGCTGCGCACCCGCTTCCAGGTCAACCTGGTCTCGGCCGAACAGATTCCCTTCAACGAATTTCTTCTGAGAATTCCCGAGATCAGCTATGTGGCCTCGGTGCGCATGGAGCCCCTGGGAGCGCTCTCGGTGCTGCAGCTCGATCTGGCGCTGGCGCCGCCGATCATCGATCTGCTGCTGGGCGGCGAGGGCCGCGACGGCCCCTTGCGCGAGCTGACCGACATCGAGGAATCGATTCTGGCTTCGGTGGTCGAGATCATCTGCCGGGAGCTGACCGCAGCCTGGCAGCCGGTGGGGCTGAGCTTCAACTTCGAGCGCCGCCAGATGCAGACCCAGGTGGCGCGGCTCCTGTCGGTGACCGAGAAAACCCTCTGTCTGAGCTTCGAGATTCGCATGCCGCACAGCTCGGGGCTGCTCAATCTTGCGTTTCCGGCCGTGGTGGCCAACACCCTGCTGCGCCGGTTGACCTCGGACTGGGCGCGGCGCCGGCGTCACGGCAGCGAGAGCCGGGCGCGCATGGAGGCTGCGGCGCGCCGCATCCGCTTTGGCGCCAGTCTGCAACTGCCCACGGTGCGGCTGGCGGCCGCAGATCTGGAACAACTGGAACCGGGAACGATCCTGCATC
>JBMFHN010000253.1:0-2488 GCA_049976805.1 Occallatibacter sp.
CGGTACTATGGCTCCGGCAAGGAGACGAGCCGTTGACGGTCGATGCCCGGCCTTCGGATGCAATTGCCCTTGCGCTTCGTGCTGATTGTCCAATCTACGTTGCCGAAGAGGTCATGCAGACCGCCAAGTTGAACACCGCAGGGCCTCCGGAAGGACCAACTGCCGAGCAGTTGCGTGGATGGCTTGAAGGTTTGAACGACGAGGATCTTGGCCGCTACAAAATGTAGTCCGAAAGAGATGCTTCATCCGGTGCGCGGGGCGATTGCCGCACCGGTCTGCATTCCCTCCGCAACAAGAAATCCGGTTGCAGGTCTTCGATCCGCGCCGAAAGAATGCGGAATCCGCCTGCTTCAAAGCTCGTCCATTGATCCTTACAAGAGTCTGCCGGCGGCCAGATCGCGGATCAACCCGCGGTCAGCGGCCAGAAATTCATACTCCGGCAGTTCATCGAGCCGCACCCAGCGCACCTGGTGATAGACGCGGCTTTCGATCTCACCCGAGAACTCGTGAACCGCGAAGAACTGAAGATCGACGGCGCCGCCATGGCGGTAGGTGTGACGGAGATGAACAATGCGGGGACCGACGGTGGCGCAAATGCCGATCTCCTCCTGCAGTTCACGAACCAGCGCCTGTTCGGGACTCTCGCCAGGTTCGATTTTGCCGCCGGGGAACTCCCACAGCAGAGCCATTGGCTGATTGGGACGGCGCTGTCCGATGAGGATCTGACCGTTGCGCACGATCAGTCCCGCCGCGACATAGCGCAGAGAATGAGCCGTATCTTTGGGATTGGGATGCAACCGGAGTTCTTCCACCCCACTAGTGTAAACGCACCCGGCAAACTCGCCAATCGAGGCTATCGATGCGGACCCGGAAGACGCGCCGGAGCATCAGAAGGGGCTGTTCCCGCTCCGAGGAAACAGGGTTCCACTCGCGGGATTGTATCCCAACGCAGGGTCTTGCCCGAAGCCTGAAAACACAGACCCTCTCGCAGTCTGCGCATTCCCTTGTTCGCATTGCGATCACAATGAAGGATTGCGGGCCTGTTGCAGGGCGCGGCGAATCTCCATTTACCTTCCAGCCGCGCTGTTGGCCGGCCGGGGCTGAAAATATCCCCAGCCGTTGTCGACTGCCGCAGCCAGCAGTTCCTCAGACGGATTGACCGGGAAGGGAAAGCGCGCGGCCTTGAGCATCGCCAGATCATGGATCGAGTTGCCGAAGACCGCATCGGGCCTCGCCAGGCCAACACGAGCCAGGGCAGCGGCCTTGCCCTCGTCGGTCGGCACGTGGAGAATCTCGCTGCAGATGAGGCCATCCCGGACGCTCACTTCAGCCGCCAGAACGTGATCCTCGTCGATGCCAAAGGCTCGCACTCCCTCGGTAACTACCCACTTATTGGTGGAGCTGACGGCCCAAATCTCGATACCGGCCCGGCGCAGACGGTCCACCAGCATCGCCATTTCCGGGAAAATCCAGGACGGAACGGCTTCGCTCACATACCGGGCAGCTGCAATGCGCAGCTCTCTCTCGGAGAGTCCGGCGTAGATCTGCACCATCTCGGCGCACATATCCCACTCGCCCACACTGCCAGCCTGATAGGCACGGTAGCGGGTGTCAATCCAGTCGCTGGTTGAGCGGGAAACAACTCCCTGATCGAGCGACCAGCACATGAACCCGAAACCCGTATCCCCGCTCCACAGGGTTCCATCGCAATCGAAAACAGCAACCTTGGGATTGGAATCGAAAACCTTCTGCTCAAATTCCGGGAAGCTCCATCCAGAAATTTCCGTCGGCATTCCATGCATTTCAATCTGTTTATTTGTCAAACGTTTTCAGCCCTTCTCGAAACTCTTCCAACTCTATTCTCTTCCAACTGACACGGTTTTGCACCTGTGGTTCCGAATTCCTTCGGCACGAACGAAGCGGGAACAGCGCCCGGAACAGGGGCCGAGCGCTGTTCCCGCCGGTATCGATCCGCCAGGAAAAGCAATGCGCTCGCAGACAGTGCGGAAAATCTTTCCCCATCCGGACATGGGCGGCATTCGGCAGATTTTCCGGCATCTCCTCTGCTGTCTATTCCAGCATTTGCAGGTCCAGCGGCTCTTCGAGCAGGTAATCCTTGCCACGAATGGATTCAAGCGCGCGCCTGAGCGCTGAGGATTTGCACGGCTCGACGGTGACGACAAACGGCAGCGCATGGGCCGGATAGCCTGGCTTCTGGACGATGGCCCGGATGTTGATGCTTTCATGCGCCAGGGCTCCGGTGATATCGGCCACGATTCCCGGCCGGTCATTCACCAGAAAACGGATGTAGTGGGGAAGCTCGAATTCAGCTCCCACCCGTGCCTGCGCTGACGGAATCTCAACGCGCCGCGAACCGTGCGCCAGCGCCACCAGATCGCTGACCACAGCAACCGCTGTCGGATGCCCGCCGGCGCCGTGACCGGAAAAGACCACATCTCCGCCGTAGTGGCCGGTCAGGATCACCATG
>JBMFHN010000254.1:0-2365 GCA_049976805.1 Occallatibacter sp.
CAACCTCGAAATTCTCGCTCTGGCCGAAACCATCGACAATGGCAAGCCGATCCGCGAGACGCGCAATGCCGACGTGCCGCTGTCGGCCGACCATTTCCGCTACTTCGCCGCCTGCGTGCGGGCCGAAGAGGGCGCGCTGGGCGAACTGGACAACGACACCGTCGCTTATCACTTCAAGGAGCCGCTGGGAGTCGTCGGTCAGATCATCCCCTGGAACTTTCCCCTGCTGATGGCGGCCTGGAAACTGGCCCCGGCCATCGGCGCGGGCAACTGCGTGGTCATCAAACCGGCTTCGAACACCCCGCTGAGCCTGCTCATCTTTGCGGGTCTGGTGGCCGACATCCTGCCCGCGGGCGTGCTCAACGTCGTCACCGGTCCGGGCGGCGAGATCGGCAAGGCGCTGGCCTCGAACCCGCGCATCGCCAAGATCGCCTTCACCGGCGAAACCACCACCGGCCGTCTCATCATGCAGTACGCCTCCGGGCCGATCATTCCGCAGACCCTGGAGCTGGGCGGCAAAAGCCCGAACATCTTCTTCGCCGACGTCATGGACCAGGAGGACGATTTCTTTGACAAGACGCTCGAGGGCTTCGCTCTGTTCGCCTTCAACAAGGGCGAAGTCTGTACCTGCCCCTCGCGCGCGCTTGTCCAGGAGTCGATCTTCGACAAATTCATGGAGCGGGCCGTCGCGCGCGTGGCCCGGATCCAGGTCGGCAATCCACTCGATCCGGCCACCCAGATGGGAGCGCAGGCCTCACGCGACCAGTTGGAAAAAATCCTCGGCTACATCAAGGTCGGCAAGGAGGAAGGTGCCAGGTGCGTGACCGGAGGCGAACCGGCGCATCTGGGCGGTGAACTCGAAAAAGGTTACTTCGTGCAGCCGACCGTTTTCGTCGGACACAACAAGATGCGCATCTTCCAGGAGGAGATCTTCGGCCCGGTGCTCTCGGTGACGAAGTTCAAGGATATCGACGACGCCATCGCCATCGGCAACGATACGCTGTACGGACTGGGCGCCGGCGTCTGGTCGCGCAACGGTTCGGTGGCCTATCGCGTGGGCCGCGAAATTCAGGCTGGCCGCGTCTGGACCAACTGCTACCACGCCTATCCGGCCGGCGCCGCCTTTGGCGGGTACAAGCAGTCGGGCTTCGGCCGCGAAACCCACAAGATGATCCTCGACCACTACCAGCAGACCAAGAACCTCCTGGTCAGCTACAGCCCCAAGGCACTGGGATTCTTTTAAGGAGACGCTCACGGGCCCGTTTGCGCGGCGCCGTCCGCTTGCTTGCGGAAACAGGCCGCCACTCCACGATCGTGCCGGCTGGCGCGGCCACCAGGGCGCGCCAGCTTTCGCAAGGATATTGCAGCTCCGGTTGAAAGACATTGGAACTTCGGTTTCAATCGAGCGAACAAAACGCGCAGCTGCCAGCCGGGAAGGGATTGCGAGCCCGTCAGCGGCGGTCTGCGCCGGGAGGATCGAATGGCCACCCAACTTGCCACCACAGCTCCGGCTGCCGAACTGATCGGCCGCCTGCGGAATCTTCACGGACCTCTGCTCTTCCATCTTTCCGCCGGCTGCTGCGACGGAACTGCACCCATCTGCATGCGCCAGGACGAATTCTTCCTGGGCGAGGGCGACGTGCTGCTGGGCGAGGCCGCGGGTGTTCCGTTTTATACCGCTGCCGCCCAAGCCGCCTGGCTGGCCGACGCCAATCTGGTGCTCGACGTTGTCGAAAGCCAAAGCGACAGCTTTTCCCTCGAAGCCGGCGATGGATACCGCTTCATTGCCCGCACCGAGCGCTGCGCTCCGAAATCGGCCCTCTGAACGGCCCTTGGGATACAATCAGGTCAGGCGCGCAAGGCTCCGCCAGCGGATGATGCGGGTTTTGAAGCGCAAATTCTGTTGCTTGAATCGGGGAGCAGGACCGGCACAATGGCTTCTATTTATCCTTTTCGCGCCTGGCGCTACAATCCTTCCGCCGTCCGACTGGACGACGTGGTCACCCAGCCTTACGACAAGATCTCCCCGGCCATGCAGCAGGGCTACTATCAGCGCAGCCCCTACAACCTGGTGCGCGTCATCCTCGGCCTTCCGGAGCTTTTCGACGGCGAACGCGGCGAAAGCGTCTACATGCGCGCGGCCCGCGACTTCAGGGCCTGGCGCGAGCAGGATGTGCTCACTCAGGAAAAGACTCCGTCAATCTATGCCTACGCGCAGCGATTCCAGGTGCCGGGAACGGAGATCGTAAAAGAGCGGCGCGGTTTTATCGCTCTGGGCAAGCTGCACGAGTACGCCGACAAAGTGGTCTTCCGCCACGAACAGACGCTCTCCAAACCGAAGAGCGACCGGCTGAACCTGCTGGAG
>JBMFHN010000255.1:0-2100 GCA_049976805.1 Occallatibacter sp.
GCGGGCTCGCCTGGCTTGCGCGGGTGGCGCGGCTGAGGCTGGTTGGTGGATCCGTCGGGATAAACGATCAGGTGAAGCTGGGGCCGAAAGATCACGAGATCGTTCAGCCGGATGCGTGGGCTCCAGAAGCCCAGAATGCTGATCTGTGCGCGCAGACGGCCGATCTGAGCGTAGGGGGCCTCGCCGGCTGCCTCGCGGCCGTGAAGGACGAGGCCATCCGCCTCGGCTTCCAGGTGGAGAAGGTTCCAGTGAAACGAGGCGATTTCGACGCGTCCCCCGGTGGCCGACTCCAGCGCATGGACCATCCGTGCACGGACAAAATCTTCAAAAGATGCCGAACTGGCCCAGAAATAGAGGCCGGTGAGAAGAGCGGCGAGCAACACCACCCCACCAGCCACCGACAGCGGCAGATGGCGGAAGAAAAAACGGCGCAGACGGCTGGGTCGAAGCTCGCCGGAGGGATCCTGCGGAGCCGGTCCTGCAGGCGGAGAGCCGGCGGTGGCAGGCGCGGGAGTTTCGCCCGGTGTGGAAGACGTGAATTCAGACTCGCTCATGCGCCTCCTTTCTCCGCGCTGCTCCGGGATGGCGGGACTTCGAGAGCCGGGTCGAGCACCTCCACGTTTCCTTCCTTGCGCAGGTTCTGCAGCCACTGGTCAAAGAGCACATTCACCTGCTGTTCGAGCAGAATCTCTGAGATGCGCGGGGAAACCTCGGCCAGTGGGGGAACCGGCTCGCCGGCAGCGTACTGGGGCAGCAGCGTCTTGCGGTAATAGGTTTCGATCTCCTCGGGCGAGATGAGGATGCCCTGCCGGAAACGAAGTTCGATGAAGTTCAAGATCTCGATCCGGCTGCGCAGATAGGCTTCAACCTGCGGCTCGGTCAGCTTGTGGGCAGAGAGAAACGCCTTCCATCCGGCATCCGAGGAGCAGTTGAAATGAACACACGCCGGAAGTTCCTGACGAAGTTCGTGAAGGCGGGCATCGACTTTGGCCTGCGAGGGACGGATCGCACCGATTTCTTCGTTGCGAATCTGCTCCTCGATGAGCGTGCGGCTGATCAGGTGAGCGAGGGCTCGCCGCGGCGGGAGCGCACCGTCTCCGGCCCGGTTGGGTTCGAGCGCCGCCAGGCGGATCTCGTTGTCCACATCGCTGGCCAGAATGGGATGGTTGTTGACCACGGCGACCACGCGGTCGAGCACGACGGCCGAGACCGCCGCCGTTGCCGGACCCGGATGCGGCTCCGCTTTCTGCCCCCGCGCCGGCACGGCCACAACCGCGGTCAGACACACGGTCAGCATCCATCGGGCGGCAAGACCCTGACTGTCGTGGAACCGGATGGCGAACCGAAAAGTCATCAGAAAGTCTGCCCCAGGCTGAAAAAGACGTTGAAGTGGCGTTCTTCGCCGACATGCGGACTCAAGTCGTAAAAAGGCGTCGTAGAACCCGTGCTCACCGCTGGCAGCGAGTAATCGATATTGACCGGATAGATGGGCGGATTCAGGTTATAGCCGAAGTCCAGCCGGATGGGACCGACCGGCGTATGATAACGCAGCCCGAGGCCCGGCGTCTGGGAGAAATAGTTGAAGCTGCAGGTTCCCTGCGTGCCCGTGGAGGTATTCGGGCCGGTGGGAAGATAGCTGCCGGGATCGCCGACCGTGGCCAGGCTCCTGCAGTTGGCGCGGTCCGGCTGATGATAGCGGAAGATGCTGGCCCAGGCGTCGCCGGCGTTGGTGAAGACGTTGCCCATGTCCTCGAAAAGCACGAAGCTGAGCGAGTCGCCGAACCAGGGCAGGGGAAACGGCGGCAGGCGCAACTCGGTGCTTTCAATCAGCGCGCCCGCCCCGCCGATGGGATAGCCGGTTTCCGGGTCCACAGGACCGGCCGAATTCTGTCCGAAGCCGCGCAGCGAGGTGGTGCCGCCGGCGTAGATCCGCTCGGGCAGGGGAATCGTCTGGTAGCGGAGAGCGCCAAAGGTTCGCTCCTGGGCATAACGGGTGTTGCGGGCCAGCACGAAACGATCCTTGCCGAAACTGTAATAGCTGGCATTCGAGACATCGATGCGATTGAAGTTGGACTGGGCGCCTAGGATGCCGGCGGAGAG
>JBMFHN010000256.1:0-1998 GCA_049976805.1 Occallatibacter sp.
GTCCGGCATTCTTTGTGGCTGCCGAGTTCGCTGTCGCATTGCTCATCATCATCAAACATCATCAAAATATCCACCGTCTGCTGAGCGGAACCGAATCCCGTTTCGGCGTGAAAAAGACGGCGTAAACCGGGTCGAAGGGGCGTTTTCGCTGCCGCGCGGATTCCTGCGCCGCTCGCCGTCCGGCTGTCTCTGCAGGCTCAGGGAAGTTCTGCCCGCCGGTTCGCGGACCCTGCGCGATGCTTCATTCGCGCCCTCCGGATTTTCCGCGGCCGTTCCGATGCACTAGACTCAAATCTGGAAACTCCATGATCAAACTCTTTGGTGGAAGGCGAGAAGATCCGGAAAAGCCGCGGGAGGAGGTTGATCCTCTGCCGCAGGCGGACCAGTCCGCCGAAGCGGGCGATGCCGCTGCGGCTCCAGGGTCGGTTCCCGGCCTGAAACCTGGGCTTCTGCTCCGGATGCGCCAGGCCGTTTCCCGCACCCGCGAGTCATTTTCGGCCAAGATCGAAGATCTTGTCGCTCTGACGCGCACGGTGGACGAATCAACCCTGGAGGATCTGGAGACGGTGCTGATTACCAGCGATCTGGGCGTGCAAACCACGATGGCGATTCTCGACGGGCTGCGCGCCCGCGCACGGCGTCAGGCCATTGCGGGGGGTCAGGAGTTGCGCGCGCTGCTCAAGGAGCAGATTCGTGCCATTCTCGAAGCTCCGCTGGGAGATCGATCGGCGGTCGCCACCGTCTTCGAGCCGCCCGTGGTCACTTTTTTGGTGGGCGTCAATGGCTCCGGGAAAACCACCACCGGCGGCAAGCTCGCCGCCTGGCACCGCGCCCGTGGCCAATCCGTTCTGCTGTGCGCGGCCGACACCTTTCGCGCCGCGGCCATCGAGCAGCTCGAGGTCTGGGCCGCGCGCTCCGGTGTCGAGATGATCCGCACCCGCCAGGGAGGCGATCCCTCGGCCGTTCTCTATGACGCCGCCGCTGCCGCCAAGGCCCGCCAGATGGACCGTCTGATTGTGGACACCGCCGGGCGGCTGCACACCAAGGCCGGATTGATGGACGAGCTGGAGAAGATGCGCCGGACGGCGGCCAAGGTGATCCCCGGCGCGCCCCACGAGGTGCTGCTGGTCCTTGATGCCACGACCGGCCAGAACGGCTTGCAGCAGGCCCGCCAGTTCACGCAGTCGGTTGGCGTCACCGGCATCGTGCTGACCAAGCTGGACGGAACGGCCAAGGGTGGCATCGCCGTGGCCATCGCCCAGGAACTCAATCTGCCAGTTTGTTTTGCCGGCGTCGGCGAGCAGATGGGCGACCTGCTGGAGTTTTCCGCCGCCGCGTTTGTCGATTCGCTGCTGAGCTGAGGCCGGGCGGCGAGGCGACAAGCCGGTTTTCCCCGCAGATTTCCCGGTCAGCGCCCGGGCGACGAAGCAGGTGGAACCCAGAGGGTCTGCAACACCCGCAACTCTGTCCTTTTCATGCGGACCGGCCCTCTTCGATGAGGATGGGAGCGGCTGCCAAGGCGGCCAGCGGATCGATCCAGACGCTACGGAACAGGACATCCGCGGCGAGGCCAGCCAAGGTGATGCCCCGGAGCCAATGGATCGCTGGCGAGCGGGTTGGCGCAACGCCGCCAGAGAAAGCCGCAGGAGCTTCATGGACCGGCGCAAATGCCAGCATTCGCTTCATGATGAACTGCGGTTCTGCCGGAGTTCCGGAGATCGGCTTCGTTGCCTCCGCAGGTCGATCTGTCCGTGCACACGGAAACGGCGCCGTCGCAGAGCGACGATTCCGATTATTCTGAAATGTGACTGCCAGCTCATCCATTTTTCTCAGAACCCTGCGTCGCAGGGGTTCCCTCCGATCCTTTCTCCGCTGGCTTGCGCTCGGCGTGGCGATTGCCTGGTCGCTGGCCGCGCTCACGCTGGTGGCCTTGCGGTGGATCGACCCGCCGACCACGGCGGTGCACGTCGAGCGCCGCATCGAGGCCTGGATGCACGG
>JBMFHN010000257.1:0-1863 GCA_049976805.1 Occallatibacter sp.
TGGGCTGCGGAGCGTTGTGCTCCCGCGAAACATGGCAGACTTCTATAATGCAGGTGACACGATCCGCTTTGCGGCCTTGCCGAGGCAAGATTGGAGACCATGGATGAAGCAGGATGGGTGGCCGGGCATCGCCGTGATGGGAGCCGGAGCTGTTGGCTGTTACTTCGGAGGCCTTCTGGCGCGTGCGGGAGCTCCCGTTACGCTGATTGGGCGCGCGCAGCATGTCGACGCCATTCGCCAATATGGATTATTCCTCGACACGCAGGAATTTCAGGAAAAGGTGCCTGTCGCGGCTTCTACCGAAGCAAGCGCCGCGCAGGGTGCCGGCCTTATCCTGCTCTGCGTCAAAACACTCGACACTGAGGATGCCGTCCGGGCCCTGGAGCCCTACGCAGCCCCGGATGCGATCGTTCTCAGTTGTCAGAATGGCGTTGATAACGTCGAGCGGATTCGATCCGCCACCCGTCTGCACGCGATCCCTGCCGTTACTTATGTGGCGGCCGCGATGAGCGGTCCAGGACGGGTAAAACATTCCGGACACGGCAGCTTTGTTCTTGGAAATCTCCCGCACCGTGTGCTTCGCCAGGCCACCGGCGCCGCGGCCGCATCTGTTCCGCAGTCAAAGGATGCCGCTGCCGCCTACGAGGCTCCACGATCTGAGCTGGAAGCATTGAAAGCCATTTTTCAACGCGCCGGGATTGGTTGCCGTATTTCAGACAATGTTGAGGGCGAGCTTTGGGCAAAAATGATCGTCAATTGCTCCTATAATGCGATTTCGGCCCTGGGACGCTCGAAATACTCGGTCATGGGCGAAGATGAACCAACGCTGGGCATCATGCGCCTCGCTATCGCAGAGTGTATTGCCGTGGCTCAAGCCGGTGGCGTTTGTCTTCCCGAAGGCGATTGGGTGAGGAGCACTCTCGATCTGACAAAGACGATGGGAAACGCGACTTCGTCCACGGCTCAGGACATCGCGCGCGGCAAGCGCACGGAGATCGATTCGTTCAATGGTTACCTGGTCCGCCGTGGAAAAGAACTGGGCATCGCTACGCCGGTCAGTCAAACGCTGCACGGACTGATCAAGCTGCTGGAAAAGAACACATGCGAACCGGAAAAATCATGCGCATCGTAGGTGGAATGCGCACCGAGAACACCCGGCAACAGCAGGCAGAAAAGGGCATCCCGGCTTGCTGTATGCCCGGCGCTGGTTTCGGAAATTCAGGCAGACAGGAGAACGAATCGTAGAGTTGTCTTGACATGGCAGCGAACCATGATGCCCTGCGCGGCTCTCTTGCGCCGCGCAGGGGACCAGGATCAAGCGCGAACCAGCGGCCCGCCGCATTTGGGGCACTGCATTTTCTGGCACGGCTGCCCGGCGGTGTGCGCCATCTTCTCTCCACACTTGGGGCAGACACAAAAGCCTCCTGCTCCTGCGGCCCCGCCCATTCTTCCTGCTCCTCCAGAGCCCTGCCCTTGACCTCCGGCGCGCCGCCTTCCCCCGCGGCCGGCGCCTGCTCCAAACCCTCCTGGCATGATGTCTTCTCCTTCCTGACGGCGCCATCTCTGGCAACCCGGCATGGCAAACGCCCGGCTGGCAAGCGTGCCGTTCAGATAAGCGGCCAACACATCATCGACCGCTCCACAGAGGAACGCGTTCACGCGTACCCCGCAAGCGGCAATCCTGAGCTGCAGAGGCGCCGAAATTGCACCGCAGATCAGCACATCCGGACTGCAGTTCAGCAACTCATCGGCCCGGGCTGACCATTCCTCCCTGACAAGGCGCTTTTCCTCGCGGTGCGCTTCGCGGCCGTCCTCCACGTCGACCAGCAAGAGATGGCTGGCCACATCGAAGACGGGAGCAAT
>JBMFHN010000258.1:0-1811 GCA_049976805.1 Occallatibacter sp.
GTGCTATCCATGCTGGAGATGTACGTGGCCGGGGTTTCGACGCGCAAGGTGACGGCCATTACCGAGGCGCTGTGCGGTCTGGAGGTGTCCAAAAGCCAGGTGTCGGCGCTGACGGCGCGGCTGGACGCGGAGATTGACGCGTGGCGGCGGCGGCCGCTGACCAAGCCCTGTCCGTATTTGATCGTCGATGCGCGCTACGAGAAGGTGCGCCGCGGCGGCCAGATCGTCAGCTTGGGCGTGCTGATCGTGGTGGGTATCGACGCGGACGGTTACCGCGAGGTGCTGGGCGTGTGGATCTTCGATTCGGAGTCGGAGGCCAGTTGGGGCGCGGTCTTCCGCGAGTTGAAGGAGCGCGGACTGCGGGGCGTGGGTTATGTGGTGAGCGACGATCACGCGGGGATGGTGCGGGCCATCGGGCGGCATTTTCAGGGCGCGGTGTGGCAGCGTTGCCAAACCGGGGTCCCCACGGACAGGTCTTCGTCCGTGGGGTGGAAGGTGCATTTTCTGCGCAACGCGCTGGCGCTATGCAGCCATCAGCAGCGGCCGCTGGTGGCGCGGCTGATGAAAACCATCACCGAAGCGGCCACGCGCAAGGCGGCGACGGCCGCACTGGGCGCGGCGATTGCTGAGATGGAAGCGAAGGCGCCCAAGGTGGCGCGGCTTTTGGTGGAGCACGGCGAGGAGATTTTGGGTGTATACGTTCTGCCGGAGGCGCATCAAAAGCGCATGCGCACGACCAACATGCTGGAGCGGCAGAACGAGGAGCTGAAGCGGCGAACGCGCGTGGTGCGGGTCTTTCCGAATGAGCAGTCGCTGCTGCGGCTGGTCGCGGCGCTGCTGATGGAAACCAACCAGGAGTGGATGGAACGTAAGTATCTGAACTTCGATGTGGATGCGGCCCCTTTGGCCGGTGAGGAGGCCACGGCTCGCCCCGCCTGATGGCTGGCTCCGCTTCGGGCTACGCCCTTCGCTCCGCCAGCCATCAGCCAACATCAACCCACAACCCTGAGGAGAACGATTCTACAGAACTTTTAGGACTTGACTGGCGACACCGGCCTACGCGAGTCCGGAGCAGTTGCGGAACGAGCCGGTCACGACAGCATGCGATATTTACGCGTTGGGCGCGATTTTATTTGAGCTGCTCTCCGGGCGCAGGCCTGGCGACAGAGCGTCCGTGGCCATAATGATTGAGCGGGCCATGAAAGAACAGGAGTCGGAACGCTTGCCGAATGCGGTAACAGGCTTGGCGGCAAAGTACCGCGGTCTGTCAGAGAACCGCCTGCGGTTGTTGCTCAGCGGCGACCTGGCGACCATCGTCGCAAAGTGTCTCGCTCCGCGCCCCAAGGACCGTTATCCATCGCTGGACCCCCTGACAGGAGATATTCAGCGGTTCCTCGACGGCAGGCCGATTCAGTCTTTTCCAATCGAAGGATGAGCCTGAAGGAAGCGAAGGGGTAGAGAAGCCGGTTCTTTGTCCTTTCGTGTTTTTGATACAAATTCATGCTAGCAGCCGGGGCTGAGGGAATGTGGGAATCGTCCCGCAGGATGTTCCTCTCGCCATAAACCGCCATTTCCTCGGCCCTTTCGCATCAGCTTTCGCTCCTACGCGGAGAGCCGCAGCTTCTCAAACAGCTTGCCTTTTGCTTGTTGCATCCTGATCGCCGCATCGGTGTCGCTGATGGCCGCGGCGACCCGTTTCAGTGCGTCTATGCTCAGTCCTTTGCGCAGGTACTGTGCTGGTTTGTCCAATAACGAAAGGGTCTCCAGTGGGGTTTGATAACGTTTGTAACTTACCCGCTTGCGCCCTTTCT
>JBMFHN010000259.1:0-1489 GCA_049976805.1 Occallatibacter sp.
CGAAGTCTCCGGTGGCTGTGATGGCGCTGATGGTCAGCGGACTGGAGCCGCTGTTGGTCAGCGTTACCGATTGGGCCCCTGCCGTGGTTCCAACCACCGTGCTGCCAAAGGTCAGGCTGGAGGGAGTCAGCGTCACACCAGGAGCCGTGGCCGCGCCGGTAAGCGCGATCACCTGCATACCACCGCTGGCGTTATCGCTGATGGTCACGGTTCCGGTGCGCGTTCCCGCGGCCGTCGGCGTAAAGTCGACGGCGACTGTGCAGGTTCCGCCTGCCGCAACCGGGTTCGAAGCCGAACAGTTTGTGCTCGGATCCAAAGCGAAGTCTCCGGTGGCTGTGATGGCGCTGATGGTCAGCGAACTGGAGCCGCTGTTGGTCAGCGTCACCGATTGGGCCGCCGCTGTCGTTCCCACCACCGTGCTGCCAAAGCTCAGGCTGGAGGGATTCAGCGTCACGCCCGGAGCCGTTCCTGCGCCGGTAAGCGCGATCACCTGCATACCGCCGCTGGCGTTATCGCTGATGGTCACGGTTCCGGTGCGCGTTCCCGCGGCCGTCGGCGTGAAGTCGACGGCGACCGTGCAGCTTCCGCCTGCTGCAACCGGAGTCGAAGCCGAACAGGTTGTGCCTGAAACCAGCGCGAATTCTCCGGTGGCTGTGATGGCGCTGAAGGTCAGCGGACTGGAGCCGCTGTTGGTCAGCGTTACCGATTGCGCCGCCGCCGTCGTTCCCACCACCGTGCTGCCAAAGGTCAGGCTGGAGGAAGTCAGTGCCACGCCCGAAGCCGTGGCAGCGTTCACTGTGATGGTCACAGGCGCGGAGTTGCTGGCCGCGTCATTCGTCGAGCCAACAAAGCTCGCCGTTATGCTGTCGCTGCCCACGGGCAGGGCTGTTGTCGTCAGCATAGCAGTGCCGCCAGCGCCCAACTGCGCCGCGCCAATGGAAGTGCTCCCGCTGGCAAATGTCACCGTCCCACTGGTCACTGCCGTGCTGCCTGCCATCACCGTTGCGGTCAGCGTCACGCTGCTGCCCACCGTGATGCTGCTGGCCGAGGCCGTCAGCGCCGTCGTGGTTGCAGCAGGCGTGGCTACCGTTGCCGCGCCGGAAAGCGTGATGACCTGCATACCGCCGCTGGCGTTATCGCTGATGGTCACGGTTCCGGTGCGCGTTCCCGCGGCCGTCGGCGTAAAGTCGACGGCGATGTTACAGGTCCCGCCTGCCGCAACCGTGTTCGAAGCCGAACAAGTTGTGCCTGAAGCCAGCGCAAAGTCTCCAGCAGCCGTGATGGCGCTGATGGTCAGCGGACTGGATCCCGTGTTGGTCAGCGTTACTGATTGGGCCGCCGCTGTCGTTCCCACAACCGTGCTGCCAAAGCTCAGGCTGGAGGGATTCAGCGTCACACCGGGTGCCGTTCCTGCGCCGGTAAGCGTGATGACCTGCATACCGCCGCTGGCGTTATCGCTGATGGTCACGGTTCCGGTGCGCGTTCCCGC
>JBMFHN010000260.1:0-1367 GCA_049976805.1 Occallatibacter sp.
GAAGGGGGGCGCGCCGCCCACGGCGGCAAAAGCGCGCACCGGCGAGTTCACGCCCCCCGGAAAAAGGCGCTCGGCGCGCTGCTGGAGGGCCCGGGAGCGGCTGCGGACCGCGGTTGAATTCGGAAGACTCATCTGCTCCAGTATAGCCATGGAGGCCGCGGCCATGGAGCGGGAAATCGATGACCGCCGGGGCGCGGCTGCCGGATGCGAGGCCGCCTGGAACTTACATACAGACATGTATGTTTACAAATCCGGAGAGGGAGGGCATACTTGGAGAAATGGCGCCCGCAAAGAAAAAACCGGGCCTGCGGCAATGCGAGCGAACCGAGCTTACATGCGCAAAGATTCTGCGCGCAGCCAAGGAGATCTTTGCGCGCGACGGATTCCAGGCCGCGAAACTTGAACAGATTGTTGCCCGGGCCGGTTACACGCGGGGAGCCTTCTATGCCAATTTCAGCAGCAAGGAGGAGCTGTTTCTGGTGGTCGCCCGCCAGGAGATCGGCAGCCTGGTCGAAAGCACCCTGGAGACGATTCGCGCGAAAAAGAATGCCGAAGAGAAGTGCCGTGCCATGCTGCGCGCACTGCGCGAAAATCCGGAAACCAAGCGCTGGGCGCTGGTCTGGATGGAGTTCAACCTGTACGTCCTGCGCCACGCCCGGTCGCGCAAGAAGATCGCGGCGCAGTATCAGCAGGCGATGACGGCCACCAGCGGCATCTTCGCCGAGCTTTACCGCTCGGAGTGCTGCGAGCCGCCGCTGCCGCTGGTCACCATCAGCCTGGGGTTCGGATGCCTGCTTCAGGGACTGGCCTTGCATGAGACGCTGAACGGCCAGCTGGTGACCCCCGAGATCAGCTCCGCTATTTTGCTGCGATACATCCACGCGATGATGGAGACGGGTCCGGCCGGGCGCGTGGATGGCGATGAAAGCCGAGCGGTGCAGTGCCAGGTGCAAGAGGAATGAACGAGTGGGTACAAATCGGGCATTTCCGCCGTCCTGCCGAGCGCGCCTTTACGGCGGCCGAGCGAGAGACGACCACGATCCTGTTCGGTGGACTGACCTGGAAGCATGAGCGGCTGATTGAAGGACTTCTTGCCGGAGCGGGATACCGTTGCCAGCATCTGCCTGAGACCGACCGAGCCGCGCACGAGCTTGGCAAGGAATTCTGTGCAAGCAATCTGTGCAACCCCGTGTACTTCACGGTCGGCAACCTGATTCGATTTCTGCAACAAAAGGAACGTTCGGGGATCTCACGTGTCGACATTGTCAGAAATTACGTCTACTTTACGGCCGCCTGCGGCGGTCCCTGCCGCTTCGGCATGTATGAGTCGGAATTCCGTACCGCACTCAGAGCAGCCGGCTTTGAAG
>JBMFHN010000261.1:0-1314 GCA_049976805.1 Occallatibacter sp.
GATTGAAACCTACATGCCCTCCAGCTGGTGGGTCATGGGCCAGTCGCGCCCCACACGGGGCGCGTGGATTGAAACGCATAGGTCTGATCCATCATGGGGAGCCGTCTTGGTCGCGCCCCACACGGGGCGCGTGGATTGAAACCACTTACCTGTGCAAGAATCGTTGTCCCACTCGGTACGCCGGTACCGGCAATGGTGTCACCGATCGAAATCAGCCCTGTCACCGAAGTTACCGCAAGGCTCGTTCCCGTGCCCGTCGCCGTGAATGTCGAGCCGATGGAGCCGGTGCCGGACGCGCCGGTCGGAGCAGAGCCGATGAACAAGGCCCCGTCCGTGTATCGCGCATAGCAGGATGCGCCGACCGTGGCAGCCGAGCCACCAGCGATCAGGTCGATGAAGTCGCCCGCAACCATCAAGGTCACCGGGAAGCCAGGAGGAATCAGCATTCCGGCAGCCTGGAGGTACTCGGTCAAGAGGCCCTGCTGGTCGCGGTGCACATAGCCGCTCGGAGCAACCGCGCCAGTAGCGTAGCTGTTGACCGTCTTGCCGTCCGAGGCGACCCATGCAAAGTTTCCAATGATGACCCCGTTTGGACCGGCCACGAAAGCGCCGCCATTCGGAGTCAGAGCCGTTGCCCTCGGGTTTCTGCTCGCAAAGTCGCCCTCCACGCCAATCGGGTTGTAGAGGTTGACGGCCTGCTGGAAGGCTCCAATCAAATTGCTGCCCATGTTTGTCTCCTTACATCACCTTGATTTGGCGTGAAGCGTTCGGGAACTGCTCGACAGGCAGAGCGTCATACGCCACTGTCTGCGGTTTCACGGCATTGCGAGCGGCCTTGTACAGAGCACGCAGAGCGGCAACGCCCGTCACGTCCTTGTGGTCCACCTTCATCTCATCAAGCGCGAAGGCGTAAATCTCTTCTGCGGTTTCAATCCACGCGCCCCGTGTGGGGCGCGACTGGCCCATGACCCACCAGCTGGAGGGCATGTAGGTTTCAATCCACGCGCCCCGTGTGGGGCGCGACCGAACCGGGCCGTGCTGATTGCGCGGGACCAAAGGTTTCAATCCACGCGCCCCGTGTGGGGCGCGACGCCGCTTCCATCGCCTTGCGCGTGTCTTCCTTCGGTTTCAATCCACGCGCCCCGTGTGGGGCGCGACGGCGAAGGCGTCCTTCATGGCCGGGGTCATAGTGTTTCAATCCACGCGCCCCGTGTGGGGCGCGACAGAGCAACTCAAGCTGCTCGCGTCCGACATCGTTGTTTCAATCCACGCGCCCCGTGTGGGGCGCGACGGCTTTATGCGATCAATCCCAAG
>JBMFHN010000262.1:0-1136 GCA_049976805.1 Occallatibacter sp.
CCGAAATTGCGTGCAGATAGGCGCGAAACGCGGCAACGGTTCCAGAAGGAGCAGGTCCCGAAGGATAGGCGAGGGAAAAATTTCTGGCAAGTCTGAGGCCGCAAATATGCGCCAGATTGATCGTTCCCAAGGCTAAATGATTTCGCGCCGCCCACTGCGAAACAAAAGTCAAGCCAAGACCCGATTCGACGGCGTTGAGAAGTCCCTCTGTAGAATCCAACTCCATTCGTATGCGAAGATCCTTGCGGGGAATTCCGTATCCTGCAAGCGCACTCTCGATCACACGCCGCGTTCCCGATCCGAATTCACGCATGAGCAGGGGAGCGCTCTTCAGCAGATCAAGACCGATCTCCATTCCCGCCCATTCGTGACTGGCAGGAACAGCCAGAACGAGCTGGTCTTCCATGAAAGGCTCGATGTGGACATCCTTGCGCAGGGCGGGTCCCTCGACCAGGGAAATCTGGGTCTTGTGCGCGATCAACGACTCGAGCATCTGGTCGCTATTGCCGCTGATGACCGTAATCGCGACGCGCGGATTACTGCGCAGAAAACCGGCGAGTAGATTGGGCAAAAGGTACTGGCCGATAGTCTGCGACGCACCAATTGAAAGGCTGCCCGCCTGAATCTCAGATGTGGAGGCCACGGCGGCAGCGGCTTCATCGGAAATATCCTTGAGCTTTTGTGCATAGGGCAGCAAGGACCGGCCACCTGGAGTCAGGGCGATGCGACCGCCCTGGCGGTCAAATAAGGACACACCCAGTTCCTCTTCCAGAGCGCGGATCTGCAGCGTCACGGCGGGTTGAGAAAGAAGAAGTTCTTCCGCCGCACGGCTGAAATTCAGGTGCGCGGCGACGACACGAAAAACCTTCAGGCGGAAATTTTCCAATCGAAATGATCCTGGGTACCGATTCCTCTTTTTATTTTATCGAATCTTCTTCCGCGGCGCTTTCCATCACACCTTGATCTTCTCGATAAAAAGCGATCCTCGGCGAAGCAAGCAGGTTGAAGGGTTCCTGACTTCAGGATTTCATCCAGAACGGAACCGGAGAAATCAAACAGCCTAGTCAAAATGGAGTGACCGGTCCAATGCGCTGACCGTGGGTTAGGCTGTGCTCAGTAGAGAAGCACAACTCAGA
>JBMFHN010000263.1:0-1110 GCA_049976805.1 Occallatibacter sp.
CGGGTGAGCGTGCGCCAGCATCGTTGTTCCGCCTCTGGAACATAACTCAGAATTAGGTCTCCGGAGAGCAGCCGGTTGACGATACGTTTGGCGTCGCGGAAGTCCGTTTTACGGCCCCGCGGCCCACGGTTGGATCTTGCCTGCGCCAGATGTAAGCGGCAGGTCCCTTCCAGCGTGATCCATACTGGTTTCCAGTACTGCGCCGTCGATTCCATGGCGGCTTCCTGCACTTCCAACTCTCGCAACCATGCAGATAAGCGACGAAGTTCGCTCAAGGTCGTCCCAAACTTCCGGCATTCGAACTGCAATTCCTTGTCGCGGGCGTTGGCAATCACAACCGCCAGCATTCTTTTGTGAACATCAATTCCAGCTACGTTATACACAGACTCCATAACATCCTCCTGCTGGCGAGGAGTGGAGAACACGCGTAAATCTTATATGCACCGTCACGTGCTGCCTCGAATCCCCGATGGGAACTGGGGCGCACACTTACTGGTTCCAAACCCGTGCGTTCGGATCAAACACATCTGCGGCATCAACTCATCCAGTGCGACGCCGATCCTGGTCCGCTCCGCGCCGTGACTATGCTAGCACGGTTGATCGAAGACATTTTCATATCTATTGGCGGGCCAACTTGGCCCATCTAAACACATCTGGATGGGGGCGGGGAGTTCCTGCGCTCGCTGTGCGAGCACGTCGGCCAGATTTTCACCCGCATGCTTGCGCCCGGTGAAGAACAGGGCAATCTTCTGTCCCGCTCGCGTGGACACGATTCCCGAGGTGAAGATCCCGGTGCGCTCGGAGTCCTCCTCCGCCGCCATTGGCTCGGACTCCGCATGCCGCCGATCCTTGCCCATCAGGGCCAAAATCTTCATGGTCGTGTCGTCGTTGTAGAGAACCTCCCCTTGGGCCGCCTGTTGGATCAGTTCCTGATAAGCGGGCCGCAAGCCTGGCGTCGTCCTGGCCATGATCTCCCACTGGGTGGAGGCCGGCAGCGGGGTTCCCAAGTTCCCCTGCAACCCTTGCAGCCGGTGAAAAGGTAATCCACTGCCATACTTCAACAGGGCGATCATGCTGGCCGCCGTGGCGTCATACGTATTTGTGCCTCCT
>JBMFHN010000264.1:0-1103 GCA_049976805.1 Occallatibacter sp.
GCCGAAGAGGCGAACCATGCTGGTGACGCCGGCCCGCTCCGGGCGGCAGCATAGGCCGACCAGGACCAGGGTCATCCAGAGAAAGGTGTGCAGTCTTCGGCAAGCGGGGCGGAGTGCGCGCACGGCATCGAACCAGGGGATCCAGAGGGGCATAATGCCGATTGAAGCATGAATGCCGATAGCAGTACAGTGCTATCGGTCACAGGACGCGCAAACTCGCACCCTCGGCGTTATGCTTTTAGTCAATGACCATCTCCAGGGAAAAGCTCTTGCTGCGGCAAATCGAGAGAGTGAAGGGGCAACTGGCCGCGCTCGGCGATCTGCGTCCGGGCAGCCTCTCGACGCAGTACAACGTCTGCGGCACACCCGGATGCCGCTGCAAGGCCACGCCGCCCGAGAAGCACGGCCCCTACTATCAGGTCAGTTTTACGCGCAAGGGAAAGAGCAGCTCGAAGTTCGTGCGCAAGGAGGATCTCGCCGCCGTCCGCCGGGAACTGAAGAACTACGAAACCATGACTCATCTTCTACAGTTTGCGGCGCAAAGTGTCTATAACTCCTTGATTTCATTGGAGGCGCCGAGCAAATCGACGAAAACCTAGTGACACGATAAGTCCACTTAGCTAGATTATTGCCTTGATTAAGTGGTAGATAGTCGTCTATGATGGTGACACGTAGAGGCTAGCTTGTTCGTTCGCGCACAAACCAACGGTTCCCGAACCTATCTGCTCATTGTGGAGAACGAGTGGGTGGACGGCAAAGTCAGGCAGCGCGTACTGCATCGCCTCGGCCGCCTCGACGAGTTACTCGCCAGCGGACAACTCGATTCGCTGCTCCAGTCGCTGGGGAGGTTTTCCGAAAAGTTCGCCGTGCTGGGCGCTCACGCGCGGGGCGACAGCATGACGACCCGCAGCACGAAAATCGGTCCGGGACTTCTCTTTGAACGGCTGTGGCAGGATGCTTCGATCGACCAGGTGATCGCAGCCCTGCTCGAAGGCCGGCGTTTTGCGTTTTCCGTCGAGCGAGCGATCTTCCTCACCGTGTTGCATCGTCTCTTTGCTCCTGGCAGCGATCGCGCCGCCGAGAAGAGGAAGGACGACTATAGG
>JBMFHN010000265.1:0-1100 GCA_049976805.1 Occallatibacter sp.
CCCGGAAAATTACTGGGAGCCGCTTCGCGCCAAGGTGACCCGCATGGAGCAGCAGTGGCTAAAGGCGCACGCTGCCAACCCCTGATACCGCAACCCGCGGGGCAGTAATCGCGCTGCCCCGCACCGACTGAAAAAGTGCCCACATCAGCGTAATTGCTGCCCACATCGCCGTAATCGCTGCCCACATCCAGCGGAATCGAGCATCGCTCCAGCAGAAAAAAGGAAACGAAATGATGCTAATGATTCGTTCATCTACTCGTTTCTTGACCTGATGTGGGCAGCTTGGCTACTGTAAAAGTAACCAGCGTCGCTTCGCTCCGACGTCCTGCCCACATCACCGTAATCTGGTGCCCACATCAACGGAATACGCAGTAAGTCGAGCCATGCGAGTGAGTCACAGCAGGGGTACCCACAAAAGTCCCCACAGTCGCCCGGAAACGGCGGTAAGGCTCCGCAAACTGCTTACGCGCAGGAGGCTGTCGAGGTCTCAAACGCACGCAAAAACGGCACGCGCGATTGCTCAGAATCGCTTGGTTTTACGCAGGATTTTGAGGGGGAGTACCCACAAAAGTCCCCACAGTCGGGCATTTTCGAGGGTCATCGGGGAGTTGGGAGGGGGCGTAAGTCGTTGAAAAGAATTGGCTCCTCAGGTAGGACTCGAACCTACAACCCTTCGGTTAACAGTGGGCGACAAGCGCCCGGAGTAGTTGTGTTTTCTATGGCTTACACGGAGCCGAATGCGTCCTTTGGAGCACTTTCGGCGTCAACTGTGCCCTAATCTGTGCCCTTGTTTTGCGCTGTAGTCACGCATGCACTCAATTCAGATTACGCAGAAACGCCCTATGGGGATGCCTCATTTCTCAAGATAGAGGACAGGCCCGCGGCGTTTTTTGTGAGAGCGGTGCGCTCCAGAAAAGTCCTCCACTGGATATGTTGCTTGTGCCTGACAGGCTTCGGAATCTTGGGGAATTGTTTTATGCAATACGCCCCAATAGAGTGTCCGCCACAATAGGGGAGTTTCATTGGGGCCGGAATGCTGAACATGCATCAGTAATGCTCGCAGGTCGGGGTCTGTTGGTATGCTGCCAGGCTCGTAGGAT
>JBMFHN010000266.1:0-1097 GCA_049976805.1 Occallatibacter sp.
GTTTACCGGCGCCCGACAGGTGAAGATCGCGCACGAGAAGCTGCACCATGGCGATCGTTGCCCCCCACCCCACGGACGAAGACCTGTCCGTGGGGACCCCGGCGGAGTGCGGCCGGGGCCACGTTTACGAACAGAAGGAGCCGAAGGTACTGGTGCGCATCGTGGGCCAGGCGCCGGTGGCGGCCACGGTGTACTCACTCGAACGGCTGCGCTGTAATACCTGCGGACATATCTACACAGCCCAGGCGCCGGAGGGTGTAGGCGAAGAGAAGTACGACGCAACAGCCGCGGCCATGATCGCGCAGATGAAGTACGGCAGTGGCATGCCCTTTCACCGTCTGGAACAGTTGGAGCAAAACCTGGGCATACCGCTGCCCGCGGCCACGCAGTGGGAGATCGCAAAAGGGGCCGCGGACAAGGCCCGCCCGGCCTATGAGGAGTTGGTCCGTCAGGCCGCGCAGGGCGAAGTGCTGCATAACGACGATACCAGCATGCGTGTCCTGCATCTGGCCCGCCCGCCGGACGACGAACGGACCGGTGTCTTCCCATCCGGCATCGTATCGATCGCCGAAGCCGGGGTCCCCACGGACAGGTCTTCGTCCGTGGGGTGGGGAAGGCCGCCGTATTGCGCTCTTTTTCACCGGCCGCCAGCACGCCGGCGAGAACATCGCCGATGTGCTCAAGCGGCGCGCGACCGAGTTACCCGCGCCGGTGCACATGTGCGACGCCTCGTCGTCGAACACTTCGGCATATCCGGAAGGCGTCAAGGTCCTGCTGGCCAACTGCCTCGCCCATGGCCGCAGACAGTTCGTGGAGGTCATGGCGAACTTCCCTACGGAATGCCGTTTGGTGCTGGAGAAGCTGGGCAGTGTGTATCACAACGATGCCCTGGCGCGGCGCAGCAAGATGTCGGACGAGGAGCGGCTGCGCTTCCATCAAGAGCACAGCCGTCCCGTCATGGAAGCGCTGCACGCGTGGATGAAGGCGCAGTTGGACGAGCATCGTATCGAACCCAACTCCGGCCTCGGACATGCCATCCAGTACATGCTCCGCCACTGGCCCGCGCTGACGCTGTTTCTACGTCAGCCGCGGGCCCC
>JBMFHN010000267.1:0-1077 GCA_049976805.1 Occallatibacter sp.
GTCGGCGGACCTACATTGCGCACCTCCCACAGGCCAGCATCTGGTACTGGCAAGGGCCGACTTCAAACGCGGGCGGCCTTTGTGGAGCTGGCCCCGTTGACGGTTGCAAGCGGGGATGCGAGCGTGATCGAACTGGAAGGTGCGCGGGGGAAGCTTCGTCTTCGTCTGCCGGGAAGGACTGCGGAGGAGCTGGCCGGTCTGGGCCGCGCCTTGTGGGAGGTGATCTCTTGATTCAGATCACGCCGCAGATGAGGATTTTGGTGGCCATCGAATCGGTCGATGGCCGTCGAGGGATCGATTCGTTGGCGCAGCTGTGCCGTGAGAAGCTACGCAGTGATCCTTTTTCCGGCTGCCTGTTTATCTTTCGCAACCGCAGTGCGAAGGCCATTCGTCTGATCGCCTATGACGGGCAGGGGTTTTGGCTGGCGACGAAGCGATTGTCGCATGGCCGTTTTCGGTGGTGGCCGACCAGCACGGAAGCCGGCAAGACCCTGCTCGCGCATCAGGCGCAGTTACTGCTCCACCCCATCCCGCCAAAAGCGGGCGCGACGGGGGCCCCGGCTCCACCCCATCCCGCCAAAAGCGGGCGCGACGGGGGCCCCGGCTGCTGGCCGCAGGCAACCCGGACACGGAAGCCGCGCCGTTGTGGCGGCAGGTGAACGGCCCCATACACGCTGCGTAAAAATGGACTTGCGTTCCGCTTTTGACTCTGTCACACTGGTCGTTAATGACAGAGCAGTGGCGCTATCGGGGCCGTACGATCCACGCGGAGGATGTTCTCTTCATCCGCGAACTGATTGCGCAGCACACCGATCTGAGCCGGCGCAAGCTGTCGGTGAAGCTGTGCGAGGCCTGGCAGTGGCGGCAAGCCAACGGCGCCCTGCGCGACATGGTCTGCCGCGGTCTGTTGCTGATGCTCCATCGCGCGGGCGCCATCGAGCTTCCCGCCGTGCGCCAGGTCAACCCCAACCCTTTTGTACGCCGCGAGCGGCCGCAGGCGATGCTCGTCGACCAGACGCCGGTGAGCGGTCCACTCAAGCTGCTGCAGCCGATCGAGATCGAACAGGTACGACGTAC
>JBMFHN010000268.1:0-1049 GCA_049976805.1 Occallatibacter sp.
TAATTTCCGCCCACTTCAGGATGTCTGAGGTTGTAGTAGGAGCAGGTGTAAACAGTCGGTTTCAATCCACGCGCCCCTCGCGGGGCGCGACCCTCGCAGACGGTTACCCATCCCGCGCCCTTGCAGTTTCAATCCACGCGCCCCTCGCGGGGCGCGACGCCTATTCCCTTCCGATGATGCGGCTTGGCAGTGGTTTCAATCCACGCGCCCCTCGCGGGGCGCGACTTGTTGTCGGGTTGAATCCCCGCCATTGGCTGGTGACATCGGCTAGGGTCCGCCGTTGGCGCTCGCTTACGAAGCCAGCCTTCCACCTTTGCTTTCGGATGGCGGGAAACTGGTTAGAACACTCCGAGTGCCGCTTCTTCCTCTGCGGAGAGGATGGTGGGACACTCGTAGAGGGCGGGGCGAGCAGCCTCAACGAGGATGCACATCTTCGAGCGCGGAATGGAGAGAACGAATACATCTCCTTCGAGGGTGAAGTCCTCGTAGCTTTTGCCCTCGTGGCGAATCTTCCTTGTCAGCGGGCGCGGCAGAACTTTTGCCAGTTCGAGGAATGTCTCCTTGTCGTCGTTGCAAGGGCTGATTGAAACGTATGGATGGATTTCCGCTTCGGGAGCCTTGTCGAGACCGTCGGCAAGCGCGCGGAGCTTCGTTGCAAGTACGGAAGCTTTCATTAATTCCCCCCTTTCTTTACGCAGCCTACTCCTCTATCCCTGCAATGTCAAGAAAAAAGTTTAGGAAAATTAAAGGCACCCCCGAAGAGGTGCCCTTTCGACCACGATGAAGCGCCATGGTCAACGCATCAGGCAACAGGTGGCGGCGGCGTGTACGTGCTCAGGTTCCATCCCGATGTATCCACAAATTCGATCCCAGCAATTCCAGCGGCCACGATGCGGTCAGCCTCGGCAATCTGCGCCAGAACAGTAGGATTGAGCGTGGTATCCGCTTTGAGGGCCGTCAGGACGCCCTGTAAAGCCACTAGAGCGGCGCTGGCGTCCGCCGTGGGACCGTTGCCCCATGAAACGATCAGAGAGCCAATGGCGCTCAGG
>JBMFHN010000269.1:0-1032 GCA_049976805.1 Occallatibacter sp.
CAGCGGATGGATAAAGACGACCAGAACATTCGGCTCACGATGGAGCGACGCCAGAATCTCGGTCAGCCGCGCATCGCTGGGGTTGGCGGTGAACTCCGCAAGCGCCGCCATCCACTCCGTGGCGCGGGCGCTGGGCAGATTGTGCACGCCCAGGTGGAACGACTGCATGCCGCCGTAAGGCGCGCTCCACTCCACCGAGACGGGAATCTGCCGCGCGCTGGGCACGCTGCGCAAGAGCATCGGTGCCTTGATGTTGTCGTGGTCGCTGATCGAAACCATGGCGTCGAGACCGAGCTTTTCAATCTGCTTCGTTTCCAGGTCGAAGGCCAGCCTGGGCGTCATGGGCGGGGTCCAGTAGCTGGCCGCGTAATTGATGCGAATGCCATAGACCTGCTCGGCGCGCCGCTCCATGCGCGACAGCAAAGGCCGCATTGCCGGAAACTGGTTGCCGAAGTTGGCCAGGAAATCCAGAGCCTCGGAAGACTGATTGGTATGACTGTGCAGCGAGACCCCGGCGCGAAAATCGCTTGCGGCGGCCGTATCGCGCCAGAGATACGAGATCGTGGATGTCGGCATCGCAACTCCTCGTCGATCGGCAATCGATCTTCGGATTTCCACAATTAGTATCCAGTCCCCGCCATGAATATCCGGTTAAGAGCGTGCGAATTGCCCTTCAATTGACTCCCTTGCGGAATCAAGGGAGTCACCGTTCTTTCGTCTCGTCCTCCTGCGGCGAAAAGCTGCCCCTTGAGGGCCGAATCGATGGAAGAGTCGCCACGAGCAAACTCATGCGTCCGGGGACTCGTACCGTGTCCGCGAGGAACGAGGAAATCATGTGCTGGTCTGTCTGTCATCCTGAGCGACGACCCTGCCCCTGAGCGAAGTCGAAGGGGAAGGGGAGGAGGATGACAGATGTAGAGTACCGGCACTTTCCATTTTCCTCGTGGTCACGGCGCTAGGTGTATGTCGGGCATAGCGTTTTGCCAAGGAAGATGCAGCGGTTTGCAGGTCTGCCGTTCGATCTGGAGCACC
>JBMFHN010000270.1:0-1001 GCA_049976805.1 Occallatibacter sp.
GCCGAGGAAACCCGTAACCTTGGGCGTTTCCTTGAGCACGTGCCAGAGGTCGTTGTCGAGATCCATCTCGACGAGAACGTAGCCGGGCAGAAAGACGCGCTCTACGGTGCGCTTTTTGCCGTTAATGATCTCCGTGACAGGTTCGGTGGGAATCATCACGCGGCCCACGCGATCCTTCAGTCCGAAGGCCTGCACGCGGCTCTCGATCGACTCGCGCACCTTGCGCTCGAAGCCCGAATAGGCATGGAGGATATACCACTTGAACTTGGGGTTGCGCTCGGGCTTGCCCTCGGCGGCCGCAGCTTCAGGCCCGGATGCCGCGGCCGGCGCCGCGGGCTCCTCGCCTTCGATTGGCTCATTCACGGGTTGTTCCAAATCGTCTAACATTACCCTCTCGATTCCGGGTTGCTCGCGTCCTACTGCTGCACCCCGCCCAGGCTCTTCAACAGCATATGCACGCCCTGCTGAAATATCCCGTCAGTAATGAAAAAGAAGGCGCCAAAGATAAACACAGCCACAATCACTACGGCTGTCGTCGACTTGACTTCCTTCCACGTGGGCGCAACCACCTTGCGCATCTCGGCGCGCACATCCCGCAGAAAGCCGGTAAACTCAGTCCACTTGTCTACTGCGCCCGTGAATATCTTCGGTTTCTTGAAAGGGTCGTTCTCACCCTTCGCCAATGCTTTCGTCGCCATGCGCTTTCCTTTAGTGAACAGTGTTCAGCGATCAGTTTTCCGTGCAAAGGGCGCCGGATCGATTTCCCGGTCAAGAATCCAACTGACCGCTGACCACTTTCAATCTGGCAGGGGCGGAGGGATTCGAACCCCCAAGTCCGGTTTTGGAGACCGGCAGTTTAGCCGTTGAGCTTACGCCCCTGTAAATGCAAGGCGTAGGGAGCAGCCAATAGGGAGTAGATATGCCGGCCTCATCGCACCGTTTCCTATTCCCTATTCCCTGGTCCCTAGGCCGTTGACTGCATGAAGAGGAACATTCCGTGC
>JBMFHN010000271.1:0-993 GCA_049976805.1 Occallatibacter sp.
CCTCCTGCGGTCTCCAGTGAAGTGCGCAGTCGACGCCCACCTCGGGATCCCATCAATGTGTTACTTTCGCTGGGGTACACCCTGGCCCACCACGAGGCAGTCGCCGCTGCGTACGCGGTCGGCCTCGATCCTTATATCGGCTTTTTGCATGAAATTGCGGCGGGAAGGGAATCCTTGGCCTGCGATCTCACCGAGTTTCTGCGGCAGATGGTGGACGACTGGGTTGTAAATCTCTTGCAAGCAGAGACATTACGCAAGGAGCATTTTTCGCGAGAGAACGATGGGAGTTGCCTCCTCGGCAAGGCGGGGCGCGCGCATTTCTATCGCACCTGGGCACGGATAGCTCCCACTCTGCGCCGCCTGGCCAGACGATACGCCCGATGGATGGTCGCAAGCATGCAAGAACAAGGCGTGCCCGCGGCGTGATTTTCTGGCAGCGAACCGCGTCCAGCCTATGGCTGCTGACCTACGATATCCCGGAGCCACTCAGACTCCAAAGGATCGCCAAAATCGCTGGTCAATACGGGATACGTTGGCAGCGATCGGTCTTTGGCCTAACGCTTTCTTCCGCGAAGCAGCAAGATCTCCTCCACGAACTCAAGCGGACCATCGACATCCACAGGGACGACGTTCAGCTCTTCCATTTGCCTCCCGGCACTCGACTCGGAAGCAATGTACCGGATGACCATTTAGGGGACTGTCTGGCGATTGTCGATCCCGAATGATCACAAAAATGTCGTTGCGGAAGGGATGGGTGGCTTATGCCAGAATTCCTTTCAGGCAAAGGTGCCAAGGCAACGTGAGGAGGATGCATCATGAACGATATCGACTATGGTCAGCTGGTGGGCAGCGGCAGCAAGGACGCGGTGATGCAGACGGCGGCGAGCGTCGCTGGGGCGGCTGCTGCCGCTACGGTGGTCGAAGCCGCAGCGGCGGCGGGCTGCACCGCGGTGCTCTGCACCGTCGGTGCTCCGGTGGCTGCGGGACTGGCCG
>JBMFHN010000272.1:0-950 GCA_049976805.1 Occallatibacter sp.
TCTCTTCTTCGATACGCAAGGATCGTCCGACCCTGTATACACGGGGCTCGGTTCCAGATGGCTTTTGATCTACCTCGATGCCGCGGATTTGCCGAATGCCTAGCTCATTTCAAAACACGAAGGACCTCCAATTCGTCATCACGCTGGCGAATGGGAAAGTCTTTCAAAACGGCCAGAACACAGTCACGCTCCAGGGTTTGAGGGCTTCTGTCTACATCGAGAATGCCGGCGGCGCGATGCTGGGCACGATGAAGGCGCAGATTTTCGGAGTCTCCGAGTCGGACATGAATACACTGACAAGTCTGATTTGGGATAACCTCATTGTCACGCCTTCCGGATCTACATTCGCTTTCAATTCAATACAAGTCTTTGCCTTGGACGGAACGCAGACAACGCTTGTCTATCAAGGCGATATTCTGAATTGCTGGGGCGTCTTCATGTCCATGCCGGAAGTCTATCTGTACATTGAAGCGCAAATCGGATACCTGGCTTTGGTCCAGCCCGTGCCGCCTCTGAGCATTTCGGCAGATACTGCTATTTCTACTGTCATGGGGCAACTAGCGCAGCAGATGGGCTATCAGTTCGAGAACAACAATGTCCAGGGAACAGTCAAGAAGGGAACCTATTTAGGCAGTACTCTGATGGAGCAGGCGCGGACCCTGATGCAGTCCTTTCGCTTCTGGATGTACCTAGACGGAACGAACACGCTTGCGATTGCTCCGTATGGTCAGGCGCGTAGCACGATTGCCCCGCTCATCTCTCCGCAGACAGGCTTGATCGAGTACCCAGCATTCAATAGCACAGGTGTCAATTTCGCCACACTCTACAACCGGGATTTGCTTCTTGGCGGCCCAGTCGAGATTCAATCCTCGATTCCCAAGGCGCGTGGAACATGGATCGTCACATCCATGTCGCACCAATTGACCTCGCAGATGCCCGGAGGCCCCTGG
>JBMFHN010000273.1:0-925 GCA_049976805.1 Occallatibacter sp.
CACACGGGGCGCGTGGATTGAAACACATACGGCTCAACGAGTTGCAAAAGAGACATGTCGCGCCCCACACGGGGCGCGTGGATTGAAACCCGCTATCGTGTTCACCGCACCGCGCCCGAATACCGTCGCGCCCCACACGGGGCGCGTGGATTGAAACAAACAGATTGCGCGCGAAGTTGAAAAACGCGGCGAGTCGCGCCCCACACGGGGCGCGTGGATTGAAACGAGGAATGTCTCCTTGTCGTCGTTGCAAGGTCTGGTCGCGCCCCACACGGGGCGCGTGGATTGAAACGTGATCCTTGACGAAATCCACTTGGCCGATGCTGTCGCGCCCCACACGGGGCGCGTGGATTGAAACCTGGTCGTATATCGCGGGTGGGTTGCGGTGGGGTGTCGCGCCCCACACGGGGCGCGTGGATTGAAACCCCATCGGCGGACCTCGGTGTGGGCTCGTGACCGTCGCGCCCCACACGGGGCGCGTGGATTGAAACTAAGCCATGCAATACAACCCCAAATGGGACCTCGTCGCGCCCCACACGGGGCGCGTGGATTGAAACACCCGCTGGCTCGGCAGACCGGTAACCCTTGGTCGTCGCGCCCCACACGGGGCGCGTGGATTGAAACGCGATCAAGCAGCAGCTGGGCCACGTCAACCTGGTCGCGCCCCACACGGGGCGCGTGGATTGAAACTGTAGGCCGCTACAGCAGCCCAACCTCGTGAACGGTCGCGCCCCACACGGGGCGCGTGGATTGAAACGATTCTTGGTTGAGCGCCCAGTGGAGTGTCCCAGTCGCGCCCCACACGGGGCGCGTGGATTGAAACATCCCATCCCCATTAACGCGGCACTCAAACGCGGCGTCGCGCCCCACACGGGGCGCGTGGATTGAAACTCTTTGGCTGGGCCCGAACTCAGTGTGAGAGGCG
>JBMFHN010000274.1:0-912 GCA_049976805.1 Occallatibacter sp.
TTCACAGTGGAGCACGAAGGCCTGAACGATTCCTTGAGCGATGCCTGCCCCCGTCCGGCGCGGTAGGGATGCAACCTTTGCCCGCAGCAGAGAAATGGTCTTGAGTGAATCTGGCAAGCGCGACCACTCGACGGTTCAAGAGGTGCGAGCAGGCCTTCCTATCTTCTGTGTCTGTGGTCACTTGACTTTAGCCATACATCCTTCTACGATTTAAGCAATGTTGAGGTGAGGGAGTTCACCTTTAACCGCTGTCCCCTCCGATAGGCCGACAGATGATGACTCCTGACAGGGAATCCTGTCGCGGAGTCATGTCCAGGCGGCGATCCCTGAAAACAATCTGGAGCAGAAGTCCATGGTGATCACATGGGTGCCGTCTATTTTGTCGACGGAGATTGCGCTGGCAGCTACGTCGCGTTCCCTTTGCCTTCGTTCTCCAATCCCGCCAGCGATTTCCTCCGGTCTGCCGAATCGCATGAGACCGGACTGGTTCCCGTTCAACCCGAGCCGGAACGAATTCTCAAACGTCAGGCGTTCCTCGCTCGACGGCGCGTCCATGTTCGTGTTTGTCAATCGCCTCAATCCCTTGAAAAAGTCTTCATTTCCAACGGCCACATGGCCGAGAAAGCGTGATATTAATCACTCTTGTCCAAGACAGCCTTTCCTGTGAATTGAGCAGTTGATTTCACTGGACATAGGTATCCTCCTCCGGCAATAGCGTCAGGTTTCATCGATAACTCGCACTGGAGGGCTATCTACGTTTCCGGCATTCTGCTGTCCAGGTTGTGATGGTGTAAGTGCCGTGTTATAGGTTCACGTGGGCGGTGGCATTTCTTCTGCTGTCCAACTCACAACTACCAAACCAAGGGCATGGGTAACTGCTCGGCCAGTCGCCTTGCGGCCGGCGGCCCCTCC
>JBMFHN010000275.1:0-910 GCA_049976805.1 Occallatibacter sp.
GCTCTGGCTCTCGACACATCGCAGAACGTTTACCAACTTCTTAGCGCGGTGAATATCGGTACGGGTGGCACGGTATCGGGCGAGTTTGCGAATGTCACCACAGGACCGATACCGTGTGCTATTGGGGCATTGAATCAGATTTATCAAGCTGTTCCGGGATGGGACACGATCACGAACGCGGCGGCGGGTATTCTCGGCTCTGACGTGGAAAGCCCGCAAGCCTTTGAGCTACGCAGGCAGAACTCGGTTGCGCTGAACAGCCATGGGACAGTGGATGCCATCTTTGCGAATGTCTACGCTGTTTCCGGGGTTCTTGACTGTTTTGTGGTAGATAACCCATCGGGAAACACGGTCAATTACGGCTCTACTAATTATCCTCTAGCTCCTCATTCCGTCTATGTCGGTGTTGTCGGGGGATTGGCCAGCGCGATTGCGCAGGCTATCTGGAATGCGAAGGATGGAGGCTGCAATTACAACGGCAACACGACAGAGACGGTGTACGACACCCGGCCCCAGTACGCTCCGAACTACCCGGCCTATCAGGTGACGTTCAACATTCCGACGGCTGTCCCAGTCTACTTTACGGTCAATATCCAGAACTCGCCTCAACTGCCATCCAACTATGTAACGCTTATTCAAAACGCTGTCGTGGCGCAATTTAATGGGCAGAACGGAACGACACCGGCAGGCATGAACTCTTTGATTCTGGCCAGTTCCTATTACGGTGCGGTTATCGCAGCGGTTCAGGGCGTATCGCTCGTGAATATCCTCGTTGGGACTTCAAGCCCCGGTGCCGCAAACGATGTGCAGATGGGCATTGACCAGCAGCCGACGATCTCGGCATCGAATGTGACGGTGAACCTGATATGAACAACGTTCTCCAGACCGTTGCCAGTCAGTATGGGAACAG
>JBMFHN010000276.1:0-905 GCA_049976805.1 Occallatibacter sp.
CACGAAGTGATACAGCAGGTGCGGAAACGGCTGCCCGGCGATGGTGATCCCCGCTTCCGTCAGGTGCGTGAAGTCCGACTCGCAAAGCTGGCCAGCACGATGCTCCTGCACAAAAAAGACTTCCTGCGCTGGACCCTCCGTCGCGCGCCAGCGCTTGACCCGCCGCTGCAACGTCCGCAACTGCCCGTCCGCAAAGCGCTCTGGCGACTCCCGTTGCAACGCGGCAAACAGCGTCTTCGCCTCCAGCGCCGGATTGGCCCGCAGCCGCTCCGCGATCTCCGGCCAAACCTCGGCAAACCCATCCTGCCGCGTCCGCCAATGCCGATCTGCCTTCATCTCACTCGGTAAGCGCTGGGCGCGCAGATACTTCCGCGCCGTCTTCACATCCATGCCCGCCTTTGCCGCCGCCATCTGTTGCGTCTCCTCGGTATTCGACAATTTGTACAACCTCCTTATCTGCTGGTCTGTCACCATCCGGAAAGCTCTCCTAACAACGCTTTCCGAATCGTCTCAGTTATCTCCAAATAGGGAAAAATAATTGTCGCCAACCGGGAACTCTAATTGTCGCTGATCAGCGGATGTCGCCATTGAGCGAGACCTCGACATAATCCTGTTCGCGTCCACAACCCTTGAGAACATGTTTTAGCTGACGGCAGAGGTCGCCTTTGACTTCGAGCACGATGCCGGAGAGTTTCTGCTCCGCGTCCGTCGCGCGGTAGGCGAACAACTGTTCGATGGCCGGAAGAATGGCGGCGCGTGTCTTGCCGGAGCCGGTCGCGCCGACAACGGCGATGCCGGTGTAGAGACCACGCTCCGGGACAGTGAGCCAACGTGGCGTCTGCGAAGGAATGGGTCTCAATGCATGATGGACCTCGCCGAGGACAAGATAGAGTTCCCGCCGCTGC
>JBMFHN010000277.1:0-878 GCA_049976805.1 Occallatibacter sp.
GTCAGCGCCTTGCGCAAAGCTGCGATGCAAAAGTCCGCCTCCAGCCTGTCCGACAACGCCCAACTCAGCACGAAGCGGCTGAACCAGTCCATCACCGCCACCAAGTACAAGAAACCACGTGCCATGCGGATAAACGTGATATCGGTGCTCCATACCTGGTTCACGCGTTCGATGGCTACGCCACCCAGCAGATAGGGATAAATCTTGTGGATCTATAGCAGTATTTGTGGGTGAACTGGCGGTGGAAGATGACGCTGTGTGAAAATGTCCAAGAGCGGGACTTTTCCACTGCGCTTGGAAATCCCGCAAGGGCGGCGGGATTCCCACTTCTCCCACCGCCCGGCGGCGGGTTGAATATTCGATTTGACCAGGATAAAGAAGAACCGCTGATCTCCGCCAGTACGGTTTAGTCTGCTGTTTGAGAAGACAGTGGCCAACCGGGCCGGGGAGAACAGCGATTCAACTTGAGGTTAAGACCATTTTGAACCGGGTGCAACGTTTTGTTGGGTTTGTCTATCAGCATGTGCGTGAGCAAGGGGCAAGAGGAACAGATCGAGATCACGGTGGCGCCGCATGGCGGCATCCGCGGGCGTTGTTCGGTGTGCCAGCGGCCATCGCCGGGGTATGACCGGTTGCCGGTGCGCCGCTGGCGGCATATACCGTTGTGGGGTATCCCTACATGGTATTGCTACGCGCAGCGGCGCGTGAAGTGTGCCGAGCATGGCGTTGTCGTCGAGCAGATTCCGTGGAGTGACGGCAAGCGCACGATGACGAAGCCCATGATGGGATTTCTGGCGCGCTGGGCGCGGCGGCTGAGCTGGCGGGAAACGGCCACGGTCTTTCAGACCAGTTGGGAGTCGGTCTATCGTTCGGTGGAG
>JBMFHN010000278.1:0-870 GCA_049976805.1 Occallatibacter sp.
CAATGGTATCGAACGATTCTCCGAAGTGGCCTGAGATGATGGCCTCTGAATTGAAGCGCACGAAGTTTGACGGAAGGAAGACTCTGGCGTTTATGGGTGAGGAGATAGATGGAGCCCTTAAACAGAGCATCCGCGATCTTGTTTCGCCTCCGCTTTCTCAGACAACTCTTCGGCTTCGCTTGAAGTTCGGCAATCAGCCGCAGAATATTCGCGCCCGCGATGTAGTACAGGCGCAGCGGGATGTGAGGGCCGGAGAGCCGGTAGCCACAGGCACGCAGGCGAAGCCGCTGATTAATACCGGGCAAATGCTGAATTCGACAAGCTATAAGGTGGAGGCCTGATGGACCTGCGCACCATCTCGAACGCCGTCTCCAATACCGTGAATCCAAATGTCCCTGTGACGGTGCAATTCTCGACTGGGTACACGGTTGGAGCTGGCCTGAAGCAGGTTCCTTCGTATTCTTCTCCCGTGTCCGGCTTCGCGCAGCTTCAGGCATTGAGCGAAGAGGACTTGAAGCATTTGGATGGCATGAACATTCAGGGCGCTACCTGGTCGATCATTCTCAAAGGAGCCCTGAATGCCTCTCTTAGGACGACCGCCCAAGGCGGCGATCTCGTAACTTTCAACGGGCAGACTTTTTTGACTGTAGCTGTCCTTGAGCAGTGGCCGCTCTGGACCCGCGCGGCCATCAGATTGCAGGATGCGAATAACTAATGGCAGCGCCGATTGAGTACGTGCCATCCATCGCCATCGATTCGGTATTCGATGCGATAGGGGCGTTCTTGCAGCCGTTCGTGACTCCGGCTCAAGTCATTCGAGCGCAGGTAAATCGTGTTGCGATGCCGCAGGGGGATTTTGTAGAGCTGACG
>JBMFHN010000279.1:0-839 GCA_049976805.1 Occallatibacter sp.
TAGTGAGATGGACTGTGACTTTCGCCACGGTTTCGCTACTCGCAGACCGGTTCAAACATTTCGCAATTTTTTCTTGACATTCGGTGCCGCATAGGCGCAAACTCACTCAGAGAATTAACTTGGAAGAGGAGAATCATGGAACTCAAAAACATCTACGGTGACGTTATATTCGCTGATGAATCAGCGAGTACGGTATTCAACCTTGTAGTCGCTGCGAGAGCGGCGAATGCCATCCTTGTTGGTATCGACCTGCGCGGTGCCGACCTGCGCGGTATAGACCTGCGCGGTGCCAACATGTGCGGTGCTGACATGCGCGGTATAGACCTGCGCGGTGCTAACCTGTGCGGTATAGACCTGAGCGGTGCTGACATGCGCAATGCCAACATGCGCGATGCCGATATGAGCGGTGCCAACATGTGCGGTATAGACCTGAGCGGTGCTGACATGCGCGGTGCCAACATGCGCAATGTCAGCCTTGTCGATGCCGACATGCGCGGTGCCAAGATGCTCGGTACCATCTTTGTGGGTGCCGACCTGTGCGGTATCGACCTGCGCGGTGTCGACCTGTGCGGTATCGACCTGCGCGGTGTTGACATGCGCAATGCCGACATGCGCGGTATAGACCTGCGCGGTGCCAACATGCGCGGTATCGACCTGCGCAGTGCTGACATGCGCGATGCCGACCTGCGCGGTGCCAACATGTGCGGTGCTGACATGCGCGGTGCCAACATGCGCAATGTCAGCCTTGTCGATGCCGACATGCGCGGTGCTGACATGCGCGATGTCGACATGCTCGATGCCAACATGCACGGTGCCAACACTCTCGGTACCATCTTTGT
>JBMFHN010000280.1:0-833 GCA_049976805.1 Occallatibacter sp.
GTGCGGTTGAAGGCCGGCGAGAAGGTTCCTGACTTCGCGGCGGAGATCTAGAGAGCAAGGTGGAGGGTTGCGGAGCGGCACACGCGGTCTGCGCCAACCGTCTTGCAGGCAGCATGGAATTACGCACGAAATAGCATCAAGTATCGCGCTAAGGTATTCGAAACTCATGGAGAGCGCGGCAAAGGAAGAGCATCATGCCCATTAAGTCATTCCGTCCGATCACTCCCACACTTCGCTTCCAGACGAAGCTGGTCAACGACGATATCACGACCGACAAGCCACACAAGCCTCTGCTGTCTGTAAAGCAGCGCACCGGCGGCCGCAACAATACGGGCAAGCTATCCGTGCGTCATCATGGTGGCGGCCACAAGCAGAAGCTCCGCCTGATCGACTTCAAGCGCGACAAGTTTGGAGTTCCAGGAACCGTGGCAACCATCGAATATGATCCCAACCGCAGCTCGCGTATTGCACTGGTGAACTATGCGGATGGCGAGAAGCGCTACATCCTTCAGCCCATCGGGCTTAAGGTGGGGCAGAAGGTGATGAGCGGACCAGAGGCGGACATTCTGATTGGAAATGCTTTGCCGCTGAAGAACATCCCTACCGGAACCATTGTGCATAACATCGAACTGCGTCCTGGCAAGGGAGCGCAGATGGCGCGTTCGGCCGGCGCTCAGGTGAACCTGATTGCCAAAGAGGGGGATTATGCGTTGCTGAAGTTGCCTTCCGGCGAGACCCGCAAGGTTCTGGTGGAGTGCATGGCGACGATTGGGCAGGTTGGGAATACAGACCACGAGAACGTCTCCATCGGCAAGGCTGGGCGCAACCGCTGG
>JBMFHN010000281.1:0-826 GCA_049976805.1 Occallatibacter sp.
CGCCAATGCGCCGGTCTTTCGCTCTGGTGGCGCTCGATCTTGCGACGCATCTCGTCATCGGAGGCGCGAGCCGTTGCGATGAATGTCACGCATTGCGCGCTGGAAGCGATCTCGAGCGCAAAGCGGCTCTTTCCGCTGCGCACTCCTCCCAACACGAGCGTCACCCGGTCTCGGTGAGGTTCCTGCATATACAGCCCCTACGCGAACACAGACCTTTCGCGGCGAAGCGGGATGCTCAGGCAGCTTTCAATGCGGTGAAAAGACCGCGAGGAATGCTCTCCAACTCTCCCATCGAAGTTGGATTCGCCCAGAAGTGATCTGGCCGGTCTCCTGACTTACACCTCAATCGAACTTGAGCGCCTTCCCGGAAGCTCCGCTTCCAGTGGCTGGGGGTTCCTGCTCTGTTCTCGGTGCTTACAGTTACGGGGTAGTGGCGGACTCTCACCGCCTTCCCGAACACCAGATGATTCGGACTATAAGAGCCGCGATGATTGGAAGTCAAGAGTGCTTTCAAGGAAGGTCAGGGCAAACTGAGGGAATTCGCCCCGTACCCATTCACCGGCTTCGAGCCTGTATGCGATCTCTGGTCCTGACGTTGCGTGAGAATCCGGCCTCTTGCTCGCCAACTCCTGCATCATGGGGCTCAAGCCCGTAAAGCTGTCTTCCCCTACTTCCTCGCTCTCCGCATCGCACCCGTCCTTGACTGCGCGATTCCGTGGAATCGCCTGCTGCATTCGCATCTTCTTCGCGGGTGTGATCTTCACCTCAAGCCTCCAGCGCTCAGCCGGAAGCGACCACGCTTTCAGCTCCAACATACTCGGCACCA
>JBMFHN010000282.1:0-489 GCA_049976805.1 Occallatibacter sp.
CAAAGGTGGCTGTTTCCACCTAAATTATGCACAGGCTGACTGCACAGGCGCGACAGGTCTGTAGCATGGCCGTGTTGGTTTTCTTTTTCTATCGTTGGCGCCTGTGTTCTCCCATCGAAATCTCAAGGCCATGACAGCAAGTAGTTGCATCGTGTGATGCGTAGTGCATAGAAATCTATGCACAATTTGCTAAGTGGAATCAGGGACATAGCGGTGTGGACAGCACAGGGCGAAATCCGTTCGGCCCGCGCGCCACACGTCGCAATCGCTCCATGAGCTGTTGAAAGGCGCCTTTTTCCTGGTAGTGATCGCTGTAGCTGACGCCTACTCGCCCGGAATGGCGCCAGATGCGCGCGGCCAGAAACAGAAAGCGCAGCCGCGCCGTGGCCAGCGTAGTGTGCTTCATGGTTTCGACGGTGGCGTCCTCCTCGCGCTGAAACAGTTGCAGCCAGCAGTTCAGGTTGTAAGCCAGCAGGGCGATCTGGAACC
>JBMFHN010000282.1:499-821 GCA_049976805.1 Occallatibacter sp.
TTGGCGTTCATCATCCAGCGGTTGGAGGGATGGGCTGTCAGACCCGCGTCATTGTTGGCCTCCTTAATGAGGTTCTCCGCGCCGGCGCGCTGGTTGTAAAACCAGACGGCAAGATCGATCGGGTTGTCGAGGTCGGTGACGAAGACGCGGTAGATATACTGCGGGGAATCGAAGAGTTGATATTGCTCAGGTTTCTCGTCGGCCTCGGCGCGCTCGTAACGCAACGCCAGAAATCGGTGCGCGTGGCTCCAGCCTTCGGGCCGATAGAGAAACTCGCACTGTTGATCGGCGTCCGTGTTGGGTGAGGGCTTCCAGTTGGCCG
>JBMFHN010000283.1:0-804 GCA_049976805.1 Occallatibacter sp.
TGGCATGATGGATCGCCTTCACCGCTGACCTGCGATGCCACAGCGGGCGTCCTGCGCGCCGCCGTCCCCGGCGCGGCGTGGTGCGCCCTGTAGGGCACAACGCCTGGTATCCGGCAGGTTCGACCGCGCAGAAAATTGGAAATTTACACTGTGGGGACTGTGGGGACTTTTGTGGGGACTCTGTATCGGAAATGGTGGTAAATGGTAGAACGCGAGTTTCTGATTGAATAGCGTAGAAGCCTTATAAGCACTGGACAAACTCACATAATGGCAAATGGTGGTAAACGACAGAAATACGGCAAGCGCCGACTGTTAACCGAAGGGTTGTAGGTTCGAGTCCTACCTGAGGAGCCAATCTTTTCAATGCTTTACAGCCATCCAGATTTGCAGCTAGGACACAGTTGGACACAGTTGAATCTGGACCTTGCAAATCCTGTTCTTCCCCGTTCTGTCCGATACCAAGAATTTCCCGCGTGGTTGCATTGACTGCCGACCGCACGCTGGCCGGGATCTCCTGTACATAGATGTTCCCAGTCGTCGTGATGCTGGCGTGGCGCAGGTGTGCCTGCACGTCCTTCATGGTGCCGTGCTTCTGCATGGTGGTCCCGAAGGTCCGCCGTAGCACCTGAAACGTAATCAGAGCGGGATCGATCCCCAGTTCTTCGGCCAGCGGTTTCATGTGCCGCTGCAGGAACTGCCGTGGCCGCATCGGGACCTGCTGCTTGTATTTATTGCGGCGGATGGCCGGAAACATTAGGTCATTGGGAGCGGTGTGCTGGCTCTGCCTTCTCCAGAGACCAATCC
>JBMFHN010000284.1:0-800 GCA_049976805.1 Occallatibacter sp.
GACGCCAAGATCATCTGCGGCAAGATCATCGACGCCGCCCGCGCCCGCGAAGCCGCGCGCAAGGCACGCGAAATGACCCGCCGCAAGGGCATCATGGACGGTCTGGGCCTGCCAGGAAAACTGGCTGACTGTCAGGAAAAGGATCCCGCGCTGTGCGAGCTGTATCTGGTGGAGGGCGACTCTGCCGGAGGCTCGGCCAAGCAGGGCCGTGACCGCAAGTTCCAGGCCATCCTGCCGCTGCGCGGCAAGATTCTCAACGTCGAGAAAGCGCGCTTCGAGAAGCTGCTGACCAGCAACGAAATCCTCACCCTCATCACCGCGATGGGCACCAGCATCGGCAAGGACGATTTCAATATCGACAAGCTGCGCTATCACCGCATCATCATCATGACCGATGCCGACGTGGACGGCGCGCACATCCGCACCCTGCTGCTGACCTTCTTCTTCCGCCAGATGCCCGAGATTGTTGAACGCGGGCACATCTACATCGCCCAGCCGCCGCTCTACAAGGTCAAGCACGGCAAGGACGAGCAATACCTCAAGGACGGCACAGAGCTTGACGCCTACCTGCTGCGCGTGGCGCTGAAAGACGCAGCAATCCACCGCCCCGATACCCCGGTGCCCCTGTCAGGCGACACCCTCGAGCAACTCGCGCGCCAGCATGGACTGGCCGAAGCCGTCATCGCCCGCCTTGCCGTGTTCATGGACGAACAGGCCCTGCGCGCCATCGTCGACGGCGTCGTGATCGATCTCGATCATGCTGCGCAAGCCAGCGCCGATGCGCTCGCCGCCTATCTTGC
>JBMFHN010000285.1:0-788 GCA_049976805.1 Occallatibacter sp.
GCGATACGAGCTTGTTTCAATCCACGCGCCCCTCGCGGGGCGCGACGAATCGGCAGCTCGTCTGAAGCGCAGCATGACTGTTTCAATCCACGCGCCCCTCGCGGGGCGCGACGGAGGCGTTTATCATAATCCGGCATTCCTCCTCGGTTTCAATCCACGCGCCCCTCGCGGGGCGCGACGGAGTTCGGAGCGTACTGGGTGCGCGTGTCATAGTTTCAATCCACGCGCCCCTCGCGGGGCGCGACGAAGTTTCGTCACGTCCTGCACGACGCTCAGAGTTTCAATCCACGCGCCCCTCGCGGGGCGCGACGGAGTCATTTCCGCTCGATAGCGATACGAGCTTGTTTCAATCCACGCGGCCCTCGCGGGGCGCGACGGGAAGGGCATGGCGTCCTCAGTAAGTGATGGTGTTTCAATCCACGCGCCCCTCGCGGGGCGCGACACTGATAGCCCATCTGCTGCGCTAGTTGCCCCATGTTTCAATCCACGCGCCCCTCGCGGGGCGCGACGGTATTCGTCCGTGCTCGTCGAGAACCACTGCGCGGTTTCAATCCACGCGCCCCTCGCGGGGCGCGACGAGAGCTTCGTCACGTCCTGCACGACGCTCAGAGTTTCAATCCACGCGCCCCTCGCGGGGCGCGACCAGAACCGCCGCAGCCGGACTGAGAGAGTTGATGTTTCAATCCACGCGCCCCTCGCGGGGCGCGACGATTGAGCGTGGTATCCGCTTTGAGGGCCGTCAGGTTTCAATCCACGCGCCCCTCGCGGGGCGCGACACCGCAACATGG
>JBMFHN010000286.1:0-752 GCA_049976805.1 Occallatibacter sp.
CGGCGTTTGCCTTGCTGCTGCGGCCCTCCGGCCACCTGTGCCGCGGACAATTGCAACACGGCCTGGATCACGGCTCGGCCTGTGACATCAATGAGTTGATCGCAGGCCATCCGGCTCTGCTCGATCAAATCCACCATCGGCAGCAGACCCTGCCCATTCCTCGCGAGAAACGTGGCCAGCTCCTGTTCGTTGATTTTCCCTTGCTTGCGTATCGTATGGTACGGTTTCTTCACGGCGGTTCTCCCTTCAAGGTTTCGCAACCCGATTCTAAGGAATCAGGCTGGACCGCCGCCCAACTTTCAACTATCGGGGGGACATCCTCCAGAATCTCGAGGAAGGTATTAACTTCTACGGACGGTGTCGCCCATAAATTGCGCGGAAGATCCCCACTCGACCCGAAAAACCTGTCCAAACCGGCGGAGCCACCTCACTCTGCCATCTTCATGGCGGGCTGAGAAACAATCCTTTCTGTCACCCCGCTGTCCGAATTCCCGAAAACCGGCGCTGTCTCCTTATAGCGAATAAGAATTTGTTATGCACGCTGGGCTGCAAAAGCTGTCACAATAAATTAACGGATTGAATCGTAAACGTGCTGTAGCAATTGTGCTATTGGCATGGGAATGTTGACAGGGAAAGTGTGTCGCGTTCCCATATTCGGGAAAACAGGTTTTTGGATTGCATGCACATACTGAATTTATCCGCCGCATTTTATTGGTCCGGTTCAAATTGGTGAAACGCGTTTTCCTTCCTTT
>JBMFHN010000287.1:0-740 GCA_049976805.1 Occallatibacter sp.
ACAGATTCTCCCGGCGCCACGTGCTGACCCGCCAGGACGACAGTATGGGTGGCGATGTGAGCGCCTGCGCCGATCGTCGTCGATTCCAGGCGAACCTTGTTGTAATCGCGCGGATCGTGCCAATGCGAAAAGATCCGCGAGAATGAACCAATCACCGCGTTGTTGCCGATTGAGATGCCCCCGCGGTCGTTGATCAAGGCGCCCTGGCGAATCGTGACGCCATCGCCGATCGAGAGGTTGTAGCCATACGTAACTTCGACACCGTGGTAGATCTTCACACCGGTACCGACCTGCTCGAAGATATGCCGGGCTAACATGCAGCGAAAACGCAGCCCCAGCCAGTGGTTGAGGCCAATGGGCGAGCGGTCGAACATCTGCCAGAACCAGAGCAGCGGCTTGCGGCGCGCGAAGCGTTCGCGATCGACTTCGGCATAGTGCTCAGCTTCCAGAGTGACGTTTTGCGGATCGAGCGAGAGATTGACCACGTTGCCCGGCAACTCCGAGGTCAGTGTGAGATTGAGTTTTCCGCCGTGGGGGCGCCCCAGATAAAGCTGGTAGAGCTGGTCGCGCACAATCTCGCCGCGCCGCTCCGGAGAACTGTGGCGGGCGAATTCGTCGTCGAGAAACTGAAGCCAGCGGCGGAAGATCTCTTCGGCTTCGGGCGTCGGGCGGGGTGCGTAACTGTCAGGGGCGGCCATGACTCAGACGATAGAACAGAAACCGCGGACTAGGGAATAGGG
>JBMFHN010000288.1:0-731 GCA_049976805.1 Occallatibacter sp.
GTTGAAGATGAGTTATGCCCTGTGGACCCGCCAGGCGGTCAGCGAACTGATCGCGGCGCGCTTCGGTATCCGGCTGACCGTGCGCAATACGGGCAAGTATCTAAAGCGCTGGGGTTTTACGCCGCAGAAGCCACTCAAGAAAGCGTATGAGCAATCTCCGGCAGCGGTCTCGAAATGGCCCAATGAAACTTACCCGGCGATTGCTCAGCGCGCCAAGCAGGAGAAGGCCGAGATTCAGTGGGGCGACGAGACCGGGCTGCGCTCGGATGATGTGCGTGGCCGCGGTTATGCCCCCAAAGGGCAGACGCCGGTGGTGCGCGCCAACGCGGCCCGCCAGAGCTTGAGCGTGATCTCCACGGTGACCAACAAAGGCCAGATGCGTTGGAAGGTCTTTTCCGGCGCGCTGAACGCGAAGATTCTGATCAACTTTCTCGAGCGGTTGACGCGCAAGCAAAAGAAAAAGATATTTCTGGTCTTGGACAATCTGCGCGTGCACCACTCCAAGCTGGCCCGCGAATGGATTGAGGCAAACGCAGAAAAGATCGAAGTCTTCTATCTGCCCAGCTACTCGCCGGAGTTGAACCCTACCGAACGGCTGTGGCAGCACACCCGCAAAAACGGCACGCACAATCGCTTCTTTGGCGGCCTGGACGCCCTGCTCGCCACTCTGACGCGGGTCTTTGGGGAAATGCAGTCCCAACCCGAACTGATCCGGTCCTACCTGACTCCTT
>JBMFHN010000289.1:0-731 GCA_049976805.1 Occallatibacter sp.
AAGGTCGCCGAAGCCGGCGAGGACGGCGACTACCCGCTTTATACCCTTGTTGCCTATGAAGAAAAGGCAGCTGCCGGTCACTAGCATGTGGAGAGGTATCTGTATGGCGCGTGTTGTGGATTTAACTCTGTTGCGAAAAATCAAACTGCATGGAGCCGGCAAGACTCTGGACGTGAGTGCATGTTTCAACTGCGGGAACTGTACTGCTGTCTGTCCTCTGGCGAAGGACTCGGCCGGCTTTCCGCGGCGCATGATTCGCATGGCCCAGGTAGGCATGGAGCAGGAGTTGCTGGCCAGCGAAGACCTGTGGCGTTGCTATGCCTGCGGGGAATGCACAAAGACGTGCCCTCGCGAGGCCTATCCGGCCGAGTTCATGGCGGCCGCGCGCAGCTATGCAATCTCGCGCTACGACTTCACGGGGCTCGCCGGGCTGGCAAACCGCTCAGCCATTGGCAACCTGGTTGTTTTCGGAATATTCTCCGCGGTTTTTTCCTTGCTGCTGCTGAGCAAGGGAAACTTCAGTGACCCCAATCTGCCGCTCTTCGACTTTCTCCCCGGTGTCTGGATTCATAACATTGGCGTCGCCCTGTTTGCGGTCGTTGGACTGAGCGCCTTTTTCGGAATCGCATCAATGACCGTGCGTTACTGGCGGCAGCGCCGCGGCGAAGGCGTGGCGTTGAGCTTTGCAGCGTTGCCTGGCGCGATCTATTCCGCGCTCTCCGACGCTTTAC
>JBMFHN010000290.1:0-730 GCA_049976805.1 Occallatibacter sp.
GCGCAGGACGTGATCGACGTTGAAGATGTATTCGAACGCAGCGCCCTGGCAGGTGCACGTGCCATGGCCGGTGCCAATGACCACGGTCTTCTTTTGACCCTGCTTCATCGCAGCGATACAGGCTTGGAGTTCCTCGTTGGCGTGCAGGGCATGGCTGACGGTACACACGGACACGGTATGTCCGGTATCCGGCCCCAGTCCTTCGGTTGCCCCGAAATTCAGCTTCGGGCCGGTGGCATTGATGAGATAGTCGTAAGTCAGGCGTTCTTGTTGTCCCTCTGTGCCGGGCAGCGTGGACTCGATCAGGACGAATGGGGCGGGCTGCCCGGACTCCCCTTCCGGGTAGATCGCCAGCGCTTTCGCTTGCCGGAACTGAACGGCAGTTTTCCGATAGACCTCTGGCAGGTTGAAGGTCACCTGTTTTTCTGTCATCTGCCCGACGCCCACCCAGATGTTGGAGGGAATCCAGTTCCATTCAGAATTGGGCGAGACCACAACGATCTCGTGTTTCTTGCCAATCCAACGATCGAGATGCCGCGCTGCGGTGTGCCCTGAGATGCCAGCCCCAAGAATGACGACTCTTGCCATAGGGTATTTTGATCAAAGAGAGGGTTAGTCGATGGCGAGCCAGTCACACACGCCGCGAGGAAAAAAAGCGACGAATCTACGACCTCCACGCGGGAGGGATTAGACAGTTGTCAAAAATAGCGCCCTCTGAATACTTCCAGGT
>JBMFHN010000291.1:0-249 GCA_049976805.1 Occallatibacter sp.
GCGAAACGAGAACGTCACCGATTTCCTCGCGGATGCCACTGCTCTCGCGCTGCAGCAGATCACTCGATTCGGACAACCCCGTGGCGACATCGCGCAGCCGGGTGAGCACCTGGTCGATCGACGACTCGGACCGGCTGAGGAACTGCTGCTCCTCCTTCTGGGACTGCTCGGCGGAGCGGGTGAGGGTCTGAATGGCGCCTGTGATGATCTGCACCTGCTCGCCCATCTTGCGGCCGGTGTCGCGCGACT
>JBMFHN010000291.1:259-717 GCA_049976805.1 Occallatibacter sp.
GCCACCACGGCGAAGCCACGGCCGTTTTCTCCGGCCCGCGCGGCCTCGATGGCGGCATTGAGCGCGAGCAGATTGGTCTTGGCCGCCAGTGCGGCCACTTCGGCGGACATTTTTTCCAGTGCCTCGGTATAGCGCGACATGCCCAGCACCTCGCTCACCATGGCGGCGCGTTTGGCCAGCGCGGCGCGCAACTGATCGAGCACATCGCCGAGCTCGCCTTCGCTGCGCTGGAACACCGCCACGACGCCTTCGCCGCCGTCCATGCCTGCCGCTGCCTGCTGCGACGCCTTGACCGCGTTTTCCAGCCTGGTGTGTAGACTGGAAAAGCGTTGGCTGAGCGCGAGGATGGCGGTTTCCATCTGTGCCCGCCCAGCGTCGATCTGTTGACCAAGGACGGGCAGCGCCTGTGCGCACAGGGTGTCGATTTGTGCTGCGGCGTCAACCTGATGTGTGGTGTT
>JBMFHN010000292.1:0-708 GCA_049976805.1 Occallatibacter sp.
TCTCGTACGACTCAACCAGGGCGGTAAATGCATACATGTCCCCGGTGGTCGTCTGGGTGGGGCCCAGCGGCAACAGCAGCTCAAACATGGTGAGTGCGCCCGAATTGTAGGCGGCATTCAACGCAACCTGTCCAGGGTCAGTGGAGACCCTGTTTCCGCTCACCTTGTAGGTCCCATTGTCCCGGATGCTGGTGATGATTTCCTGGTTGGGGCCAGAGTCCATATTGGTAACATCGATTGTTTTCCACTGGTTGCCTGATTGGGTGGCGTTTTTCCATTCGCCGATGGGGGTCCAGACGGGCGTCGTGAGGGTCCCAGTATTGATGGAAAGTGTGCTACCGCGCCCAGCAGTAGCCTGCGAATGCGTGTATGCCATAATGTCTCCTTATTGGCCGCTGGAAGCGCGCCGAGATCGATAAAATGGATGGGAGCGGCCCGCTACCGTCTGCTGCCGCGGAAACATGGGTCAGTCGTAGTAAAAGACAAAGTCCGCGGTCAAGCGGAACTGCATCGCCTCGTTGTGGTAAAAATCGACGCTCTGCACGCGGACCACATTTTGCACCTGGATGCCATTTGCGAGGGCTCCTTGATACCCATTGAGCGCAGCTATCAAAGCGGCACGCAGATTGCTGGCGTCCGCGTAGGTGGCGCCCCAGCAGTCAAACTCCACCCGCGTGCGCACCAACCCTGCGGTTGCCTGCGTGGTGC
>JBMFHN010000293.1:0-704 GCA_049976805.1 Occallatibacter sp.
TCCGTTCCCGAGTTCCGTTCCCGAGTTCCGTTCCCGAGTTCCGTTCCCGAGTTCCGTTCCCGAGTTCCGTTCCCGAGTTCCGTTCCCGAGTTCCGTTCCCGAGTTCCGTTCCCGAGTTTTTGCCCGATCCCTAGCTCCGGCGTGCCGCTCGGTAACGGGCGAGGAGTTGTCGGGTGGAACTGTCGTGCGGGTGCTGCGCCTTGCCCTGGATATCGTCCAGGATTCGCAGCGCCAGCACCTTGCCGAGCTCCACGCCCCACTGGTCGAAGGAGTCGATATCCCAGATGGCGCCCTGAGTGAACACGCTGTGCTCGTAGAAGGCCACCAGCACCCCCAGACTGTAGGGCGTCAGCGCATCCAGCAAGAGGACGTTGCTGGGGCGGTTCCCCGGACAGACGCGAAAGGGTATCTGTGCGTCGGGCGCGCCCTCCTGCCGCAACTCCTCGGCCGTCTTACCAAAGGCCAGAGCCTCGGCCTGGGCGATAAGATTGGCCATGAGCAGATCGTGCTGCGCGGCGGAATCGGCCAGTGGTTCCACAAAGCCGATCAGGTCGCAGGGAATGAGACGCGTACCCTGGTGCAGCAACTGATAAAAGGAGTGCTGGCCATCGGTCCCGGGCTCTCCCCAGATGACCATGCCGCTGTCCACCGGCAGGGCTCGGCCGTGCATATCCACGGACTTGCCATTGCTCTCCATCTGCAAC
>JBMFHN010000294.1:0-703 GCA_049976805.1 Occallatibacter sp.
ATCCATGATCGCCATGAACGTGGATGAGCTCGAAGAGCGGGCCGTCTGTTGCGCACGCAGAGACCAGCGCCCGCAACTCATGCTCGAAATCCGCGACCGCTTCTGGCCGTACCAGAGGCAGCCAACACCCGGCTGCGCACCAGAGCCGGAGGCGGAGTTCATCGAGAGAGTGCGCAGCCTGTTCCTGACCCCGGCCTGCGTTCAGGCCAGCTTCTCAGGCACCGATGAAAAGCTGGCACTCGACATGTATCGCCGAGGCGTCTCCATGGAACAGATCAAGCGGGCCATCCTGCTGGGATGTGCCCGCAAGTACGTCTCCATGCTCAACGCCGGGGTTCCCACGGACAGGTCTTCGTCCGTGGGGTGGAACGCCGGAACCAGAACTCCGATCACCAGCCTGCAATACTTCGCCGACGTCGTCGAGGAAGTAATCGAATCGGCGATACCGGAAAGCTACTGGGAACCGCTCCGCTGGAAGGTGGAGCGGATGGAACAACAGTGGCAGCAGGCCCATCCAGCAAGACCATGATGCCGCAACCCGGTGGGTCAGCCCCCGCTGCCCCACTTCACCGGAACAGCGGCCCACATCCACCGGAACCCACAATCGTGCCACTCAGCAGAGCAAGAAACGAAATGATGTTATTGGACACTGAATCTACGCTTTTCTTGACTCATGTGGGCCGCGTAGCTAATGTAAGAAAAC
>JBMFHN010000295.1:0-645 GCA_049976805.1 Occallatibacter sp.
GTGATCGATGTCGGGCTCGGCATCCTTTCGTCGATTTCTTCGTAACCAAAGGATAGTGCGTTATCGTTTCGCTAAAAATCCAGAAAAAGAGCTGAAGGGTATAGATTATGGTATAGATTCGAATCCAAATTCTAGCATTGTGTTCATTCTATTTAACTTGGCTGTTTATTCGAATCCCCCTCTCCCATCCAAATCCTCCGTCAAACTCTAAATGATTGAAAATATTGGATAGCCATCCAACAACCATCCACGTCTCTCCATGCGTGTCCGACAGTCTTTTCCAATCGAAGGATGAGCCTGAAGGAAGCGAAGGGTTAGCGAAGCGGGGATCTCCTTTCGTTTTGCGATTCAAGTCATGTTAGCGCGCGTGTCGGATGGGTTGCCGACCGAGCGCGCCAACCTTCCCCTCGCGCGAATCGGCAAGGGTCCTATCCGACACGCGCGCGGGCCGAAGCCCGGTGGAAGCCCCGCGTTCAGGCACTGAGCCGGAGTTGATCGAAGAGCTTGGCCTTGGCCTGCTGCATGCGCCGCGCGGCTTCGGTGTCGCTGCGCGCGCCGGCGATGCGCTTCAAGGCGTTGATGCTGAGTCCCTGGCGCAGGTACTGGGCCGGCGAATCGAGGCTCAGCAGGGTTTCCAGCGGAGTC
>JBMFHN010000296.1:0-638 GCA_049976805.1 Occallatibacter sp.
GCTCAGCGTTGCCGTCACCGTTACGGGTGTGCCATAGGTAACGCTGCTGCTCGGGGCCTCGCTCAACGCCATGGTGGCCGCAAAGCCCGTGCCTGTGCCGCTGAGTTGGACCTGCTGTACGGCCCCGGCGGCATTCAGGTTGTTGTCCGTGATGTCCGCCGTGCCATTAAAGCTCCCTGGGGCGGTCGGCGCAAACTCCACGCCCAGGTCGCAGGTCGCGCCGGCAATCAGGGAAGTCGAGTCCGTGCAGGTGGTGGGACCATTCAGATCGAAGATGCTGGTCGTCAGGCCCGTGGTGGTTGTATTCAGCGCGGTGATGTTCAATGGCTGGTTGCCGATGTTCTCGACCGTCATCGTCTGCTGCGCGCTGCTGTCGCCCGTGCCCGTGCTGGTAAAGCTCAACGCCTGCGTCGCTTGGTTAATCTTCACCACGCGGAAGTTCTGCTGGTCTGCAATGTACACATCGCCCGCGCCATCTACAGCCACGCCAGTGGGATTGTTCAAGGGAGCGCTGCCAGGCGAGCCTACATTCAACACACTGGCCGCGCCCGCCGCCGTCACCTCCACCACGCGGTTGTTGACGGTGTCCGCAATGTAGAGATCGCCCGCGCCTTCCACCGCCACGCCATAGGGTTCGC
>JBMFHN010000297.1:0-631 GCA_049976805.1 Occallatibacter sp.
CGCCCGTTGAAGCGGCAGACACGCAGGACTCCGATGGGGAGATCGCGGCGGAGGAAGCCGCAACTGAAGAAGAGACAGGCGAGAAGCAGGCGGCTGAAGAGAATGACGCGTAAAATGCGCATTCTTTTGAGCCAGGCATACGTTAACGCAAGTGAAAGCGGCCAGGGCCATGAGGTAGCTATGAGCGACTAAGGGGCAGTTTGGCGGCACTGAATTGAAAAGAGGCGGATGAGCAAGGTTCGTATCAACGATCTCGCGAAAGAGCTGGAAGTTAAGTCTCGCGCGATTCTCGACATTCTTCAGGAACTCGGCATCGCGGGGGTCAAAACGCACTCCAGCTCGCTCGAAGGCGACGAGGCAGACAAGGTTCGTGCGCATTTTGAGCAGGATTCGCGTTCGGCAGCGCAAGCAGCGTCCGCGTCTGGCCGCCACGGCGCGCAAGCGATCGTTCCCAAGATCGATCTGTCGCGCATCTCCAAGCCCGGCGATGTGATGAAGGCCATTCTGGCCAAGAAGAAGGAAGAGGAAGAAGAGGCGCGCCACGCGCGCGTGGTGGCAAAACCGGCAGCGCCGCCGCAGCCGGCCAAGCCTGTGGTTCACGCCGCGCCGGCCGTTCACGCCGCCCCCCCGG
>JBMFHN010000298.1:0-621 GCA_049976805.1 Occallatibacter sp.
ATTGGTCGCAGATACGAAACGAATCCAAGGATGGTCGGAAGTCGGTACCGGATTGAGTCTCTCGCTGAGTCTGCTTCGGTACCCTACTCGTACCAACTCCGGCCCATGTCTGGAATTGCTTTGCACTTTGCTTTGTCAGGGCGGGGACGACCGAGCGAAGCGGCAGGCTGGCACGCCGTGGTCGTTCCCGCCCTGATCCTGTTTACGACGCACCCAGTCATAAATCTATGCAATTGATAGTCCAGGAGATAGAGCTTCGGACAGTAGCCCGCACCCCGGTCCGCTCGATAGAGCCGATGGATGGAGGCTTCTTCGGTAAATGGCGGTAGTTAAAGATCGGATAGGTAACTCCAGCAGTTCGGTGCGAAAGGAAACTGCGGATGATTTGCTCTGCACGCGCTGACGAAGTCCCTCGACGGTGAAGGGTTTTGCTTGCCATTGCTGATACAACTTCTCATGGTCCGGCTCTATGTACAGTAGATTTCCTTCGCGGAGAAGTAGGAAATTCTCCTTCGTCAAGCCGCATGTCACTGCATCGTAAGTAAGGAGTCAAGTCCTAAAAGTTCTGTAGAATCGTTCTCCTCAGGGTTGTGGGTTGATGTTGGCTGATGGCTGGCGGAG
>JBMFHN010000299.1:0-605 GCA_049976805.1 Occallatibacter sp.
CAGGCGTTGCTGTCGCACAATACGAAGCAAATCCGCTACTGGTCATTGATGCGCATGCTCCATTGGCCGCTCCGATCGCCGGAGAGCTTCTCCAGGCGGTTGCCTGGCGGTACAGCCAGATCTTCGATCCGGCCGGCGCGATGCAACTGTGCCAGTTTCCGCTGCGCCATCCGCAATAATTCCGTTCCAAAGCGGCGCACTTTCAGGCCAGCGAAGACTGCGGCGGTTTGCTTGTCCGCAAAGCTCATGATCATCGGTGAATGCTAACGCGATCCGATAGTAGCGTCAAATAACGATGTCTGTTAGTCCCGCACTTCTCAGTTTCCAAACTGGACCGCAGGAAACAGCGCCGTCTGATGGCTGGCCCAGACTGATTGCAGTCATTCAGCAGCGGAAAGGGAATGGTATTCTGTTCTGAAATGCGGCTCGTGCGAGAGTTTTCAGTGCAATTGCGTGAGGAGAATTGCCGGAATCCTATTATCGACTTAGTGATGCCAAAGACCTATTCTACCGTTTATTTGCGGAGGCGGTAAAAACCTCGGCCTGACTCGACCTTAGGGCGATGCATCATCGCCTGTACAGGAGTAGCATTTTCCGTAAGCACT
>JBMFHN010000300.1:0-605 GCA_049976805.1 Occallatibacter sp.
GCAGGACGGTGCTTTTAGGGACTGTTCACGCTATTGGTGCACCCGTGTACGAATCGCGTGAACAGGCCCTAGCCACATCTGACGCAGCCATGGCCCCAGAACTGATCGCCGCGCTCGACCAAGGCACGTCGAGTTCACGCACTCTGATCGTGGACGGCGCGGGCCGAGTGCTTGCCAGTGCCCAGCGCGAATTCACCCAGCACTACCCGCACCCCGGCTGGGTGGAACACGACCCGCTCGAAATCTGGGCCACGCAAAGTGCCACACTGGCCGAGGCGCTGGCCCGCGCCGGGGCAGGGCTGCGCGATCTGGCTGCCATCGGCATCACCAACCAGCGCGAAACCGTGGTGCTGTGGGAGCGCGCCAGCGGCCAACCCGTGGCCAACGCAATCGTCTGGCAAGATCGGCGAACTGCGCCGATTTGCGCCGAACTTGCCGCCAACGGCCACGGCCCCGAACTGCAGCGGCGCACCGGTCTGCTGCCGGATGCGTATTTTTCCGCGACCAAGCTGGCTTGGCTGCTCGACCATGTCCCCGGCGCCCGCGCCCGCGCCGAGGCCGGGGAGCTGGCCGCCGGCGCCATCGACAGCTGGCTGGTGTTCAAG
>JBMFHN010000301.1:0-588 GCA_049976805.1 Occallatibacter sp.
GGGGATCGTGAATCGACACAAAAACGTCGCACAGGCGCATCGGCTGTTCGGTTTCCATCATTACCTCCTGGAAACAGAACATCCGACCAAGATTACGTGCAGAAGTATCTACCTGTATCCCTGTATCCCTCTCGTCAACACTGCCTCCTGCGCCTTCGCCTTTTCTTCATGCGATTGCCCTGATTTTTTGTCTGGTTCGCGCGTCTGGACTGTCCGCGCGGAATCGTCCGATCACGACGCACAGGCCCAGGAGCCGGGCGAAGCAAAGACACAGGGCCGGTTTCGCGTCGGGATTGTCGGCCTGGCGCACAGTCGCGGGAACCTCATCGATGCTACAATCGATACGGTAGACGGCGGCTATAGTTCAGCGGCAGAACGCCTGACTGTGGCTCAGGATGTCGTGGGTTCGATCCCCACTAGCCGCCCCATTAGAAAATAAAAGACTTATACAAGCATCCCTGCCTCAGCGGGCAATAGCGGGCAATGGTGCTATACTGCCTCTTCTCCTGAAGAGAGGCGTAGCCATGGGGGTTGCAGCTCTACCGCCGCCATTGCAAAGGATGCAAAGTCAAACGCCGCTCCCTTGAC
>JBMFHN010000302.1:0-581 GCA_049976805.1 Occallatibacter sp.
ACCAGTTCCCCGAGGGGGCGTTGATCCAGGGTCGGGCGGGCATAGCCTTTGGGAAGCACGCCTTTGAGCTTCGGGTTCTCGCGCTCGATCTCGCTCATGGCGTCGTCGATACGCTTGCCGATGTCGGTTTGCTTCGCAGCGGCTTGCACTTCGTTCCACCGAGCCGATGCGGGCACCCAAAAGACGCCCTCCGCCGTGTATTCGTCGCGATCTTCGGGATCGGCTCCTTCGTCCTCGTGCAAAATCTGGTCGCGCCGGACCGTGAAACGGTCGGATATGTATTTGAGGAAGATCAGCCCCAGGACGATGTGCTTGTAATCGGCAGCATCCAGATGGCCGCGCAGCTTGTCGGCAGCGGCCCAGAGTGTGGCTTCCAGACTCTGACTCGTGGCTGTTTCGGCCTGGGATTTCTTGGGTCGTCCTCGTGGCATGGGATTCCTCTTGGGAGTTTTGCTCGTTATAGCACGGAAAAGCCGCCTTCGTCAGTCGGCGCTACCCCGTCATCGCGAACGCGGGAAACTTTTTGACGGCGTAGCCCACCATGCGGCAAGGCAATCACCCGGTGAATGTCCGACGTTTTC
>JBMFHN010000303.1:0-578 GCA_049976805.1 Occallatibacter sp.
TGGCTGCCTTGGCTGCCTTGGCGCGTTCGGCTTCTTTCTCGGCCTTGACCCGTTCGGCCTCTTGCCGATCTTGCTCCAGGATGGGCAGGACGTGAGGCTCGAGGCGCTGTCTCTGCTGTGTGTCGCGCTGCCAGGCGGCAACGGCCTGGGCGTGTTCCTGGGCGAGAACCTGGGGCTTGAAGGTTTCCCAGTCGCGGGCCAGAGCGAGTTCGGCGTTGCCGCGCTGGGCGGTGCGCTGGCGGTGCTCGGTCAGCTGGGCGATCTGTTGGGCGTTGCGGTTGCTGCCGATCCAGCGTTTGCCGCTGTCCTGCAGGTCGGCGATCTGGCTGTTGATCTCCTTGATCTGGCGTTGCCAGTCGGCGCGCAGGCTGGCCTGTGTCCAGCCATGGCGGGTGCAGCGGTCGAACAGGGGCGCGGTGTCCTGGTTGGACAGGCCGCGCTGGGTGCGGCTGGCCTGCCAGGCGGCCAGGGCGGCCTGTGGGTCTTGCAGGGCCTGCGTGGGCTGGGGCGGTGTGGCTGCACGGCGCACCAGGGCGTCCCAGCGCCGCCAGCGCTGGGCGGGATCGGTGCCCAGGAAG
>JBMFHN010000304.1:0-577 GCA_049976805.1 Occallatibacter sp.
TATGGCATGGCCGGGAAGGTGATTGAGCAGCGCCAGCAGGTGTTAAGGTCCGCCTATGCCCGAACACCGGAACGGTTTGTCAGTGCCTGCCCCAGACCCCAGCCGCAGCCCACCGCGGTCTGGATCAACCCGCCGGTAATGGCCCCGGCAAACGAGGAAATTCGACTCTAAATTATGACTCCACCTGTCTCAAACTCGTTGACACGTTCCGCTTTGCGCGGCCATGAGAATATTTTGAAACGTCTGCTGATCCACATCGGCGCGTTCAATATCAGTCTCATCTTGCGGACGATGCTGGGTGCGGGGAAGCCGCGGGAGTTAAAAAACCGGGCTGCTATGCTTGTTTTGCGCCTTTTTGAGTGGCTCACCTGCCGCTATCGGCCGAATGGCTCGGTAGAATCCAGTACCACTCCAATTCTTGCCCTTTCCGGCACCGACCGCTCTGGAAAGCCACAATATCGATTCACTTGGATTCCACTACTTTAACCACGGGCTGATAAGCATCCGGTCATCGAGCTTTCGACCAACTGGGCGGAAAATTCCATGCGGCCGATTGCGATTGGAAGGAAAAACTGGC
>JBMFHN010000305.1:0-571 GCA_049976805.1 Occallatibacter sp.
GTGCGAGGGGTCGGCAGTTCAAATCTGCCCGTCCCGACCATTATTAGAATCAGCGACTTACGGAAAAATGTCTCCGTGACAAATATCCTACGCGAGGGGTCTGTTTCTTGCAAGAATCTTCGCCCCTCCTGAATCAAAAACCTTCCTCAATTGGGCCGTCGTTGACGCGTGAGGTTGAGAGCCTCGATTTGGCTCACTTCCACAAATGAGCATTGCCGCTTAGCATTGGTGGGGAATCTCAAACAACACAAGGGAGTGGCCCACGTTGACCGCAATGCAGCCCTATCAGGAATACCTCAAAGCTCTGAAGCAGAATCTTGCGCACGGGGACTCGACAGAGCATACCCACCGCGCGGCCTTGCAAACGTTGCTGAAGGCTATATTCCCCGAAGTGGATTCCGTGAATGAGGCTCAGCGCATTGCTTGCGGCGCTCCCGATCTCAGCTTGAGGAAGGGCGGAGTTCCCATCGGGCACATTGAGACGAAGGATATTGGGACCAATCTTGATGAGGTGGAGAGGGGGCGCGGACCACACGGCAAACAATTCGTCCGCTACAGAGACGGTCTTCCC
>JBMFHN010000306.1:0-561 GCA_049976805.1 Occallatibacter sp.
GTCGAAGGCGGTCGCGCTCTCGTGCCAGGGCGAGGTTCTGGCAACCTCGTATCGTCTTTCGCAGTCAGACCCAATTGCCGATGCTGTTGCCGTTCTTGGCGACCTGCGAAGCAAGCTGGAAAAATCTGGTAGCCGCGCAAAGGTGCTCGGACTTGGCACGACCGGCTATTCCAAAGACCTTCTCCAAAAAGTTCTCTCTGCCGATGTTGCGCTGGTGGAGACCGTGGCCCACGCAAGATCCTCTCTTCGATTACGCCCTGACGCAGACGCCATCATCGATGTCGGCGGCCAGGACATCAAGATCATCCTGCTGCGGAATGGCGAGGTGCGGGACTTTAAGCTGAACACGCAATGCTCCGCCGGCAACGGATACTTCCTGCAAGCGGCTGCCGAACGGATGGGAATTCCTGTGGAGCAATTTGCAGAGACCGCATTTAGAGCCAGGCGAATTCCGCAGTTCAGCTATGGCTGTGCCGTCTTTCTTCAAACAGACGTTGTCAACTTCCAGCGACAAGGCTGGGGACCAGATGAGATCCTGGCTGGCCTGGCAACGGTTTTGCC
>JBMFHN010000307.1:0-555 GCA_049976805.1 Occallatibacter sp.
GGTGCGGTTTCCAAGCGTTTCCTCGTCATTTCGGGTCCAAAAGAGGATCGCTGAACTCGATGTGCCAAGGGAACTCGATCCAGGCCGCTGGGCTGAGGGCCGAGGTTGACTGGAAGCGGACCAGTCTCCCTCGATATCGCCGGCAATGCCGTAGGCCATCTCTGCCGAAAGACCACGCTTGCGGACGAAGATCGATCATCAACCTTTGTGGAATGAATCAGTTCCGTCACATCCAATCAGTCCGGAAGGCCGGAGGAGCAACGACGGTTCGAGCTATGCCGTAAACCTTCCAATCCCTGCTGGATTGTTTGCCTCTGCCGATCTCGATTGCCAGAAAGACTGATCTCCCGAGCCAGCTCGAAATTCAAAAACCCGCGTAAAATGCACACTTTTACAGATTCTCGACAAGAGCCGAAAACCCAGCAAATGCCGGGGGCTTTACAGATTCTTGCGCAGAGCCGGTATTTCTCCCAGCAAACCATAACCGCTTCACAGGTGCTTCTCAACCCGAACCAGCTGCCACTGCTGGGGTGTGGTAGGATTTGGCCGTCCCCG
>JBMFHN010000308.1:0-537 GCA_049976805.1 Occallatibacter sp.
CTTCATCGATCCCGGGCGGTTCCGCGGCACCTGTTATCGCGCTGCCAACTGGAAGCTTATGGGGGTGACCACCGGCCGGGGCAAGAACGACCACACCAATCGTCCCAACCGCCCCATCAAGGAAGTCTTCGGCTACGCGCTCGATCCTCGCTTCCGCCAGTTACTCAGTCAGGTATGAAGATATGAAGAAAACATCGCGCCAACGCATCGATGTGAACGTGGACCAACTGGACCGCGTACTCGACGGGGCGCGGCAGGCACCGTTGAGCGAAGAAGGCTACCAGCTTCTGAAGACCGCTCTGCATGCCATGGCCGACCGGCTGCGTCCTATGCCGAACTCGGAAAAGCTGAGCGAGTTGCTCGGCGAGCAGAAGCCCGCGCCGTCTGGGCCTGCCGAAGCTCAGATCGCAGAGCAGAAGCCAGACAAGCCCGCCGGTCACGGACGCAACGGCGCAAGTGAGTTTACCGGCGCCCGACAGGTGAAGATCGCGCACGAGAAGCTGCACCATGGCGATCGTTGCCCCCCACCCCACGGAC
>JBMFHN010000309.1:0-528 GCA_049976805.1 Occallatibacter sp.
CGGCATAGATGGCTGTGTACCCTTGCGCGTTCTCGACAAAATCGTTGAGCAGTTCCAGGCTATCCCGTTGCCGGTTGATTGGCCAAAGCATGACGAGATCGCGCTTCAACTCCTTCGCAACATCGCTGATGATGCCGCCGTGCTGGACCAGTCCAGCTGTTGCGCGTGCTGCGGTATTCACTACAATGCACGCTTTGCTGTTGGCTTCGATGATGTTTCCCAGCTTGATGTATCCGGCCTCATCGTCCATGTTGCATATCTCGCACGGAACGATACCGTTCAGAGCTTTGTAAGCATCCGGATTGCTGTCATCGCTTTCCACCAGGACTATCTGTTCACCCTTCTCCATGAGTGCATCGACAAGAGCCATGGATACCGTGGACTTTCCCACTCCGCCCTTGCCACCCCCGACCATAAAAATCTTGTTCATAAGTCCTCCCTATCCGGCTTCACATCGAACGATCCTGGGTCCGTGTTCTTCTTGACCTGGCCCGCAGAAGCATGAACCTGAGAAGAAGCGTCGGGCGG
>JBMFHN010000310.1:0-528 GCA_049976805.1 Occallatibacter sp.
GCGGGCGCGTCAAGTCGAAGACGTCGATGAGCGATTCACGCGCCGCTTCGGCGTCTGCCGCCTTACGGATGATGCTGATGATCTGGTCGAGATTGTCGATCGCCACCAAAAGGCCCTCGAGGATGTGAGCGCGCGTCTCGGCTTTGTCGAGCTCAAACTTGGTGCGCCGGACAACGATCTCCTTCTGAAAGGCGATGTACGCCGTGAGCATCTCGGGCAACGTGAGCGTACGTGGCACACCGCCGACCAGGGCAATGTTGATGACCCCAAAGGTAGTCTGCATCTGGGTGTGCTTGTAGAGCTTGTTGAGCACGACCATGGCGACTGCCTCGCGCTTAAGCTCGATCACTAAGCGCATGCCCGACCGATCGCTCTCGTTACGCAGATCGCTGATCTCGGTGATCTTCTTCTGCTTGACCAGGTCGACAATGTTCTCGATCAGGGCGGCGCGGTTGACCTGGTACGGCAGTTCCGTGACAACGATCGCCACCTTGTTGCCCTTGAGCTGCTCCGTGTGCGCCTTGGCGC
>JBMFHN010000311.1:0-527 GCA_049976805.1 Occallatibacter sp.
TCGCTGCGCTGAACATCGCCGAGGTGCTCGACCTCACCGTGGCCGAGGCGCTGCAGCGGTTTCGCGGCCAGGCCGAGATCACCCGGCCGCTGCAGGCGCTGGTCGACGTGGGGCTGGACTATCTGCGCCTGGGCCAGCCCACGCCCACGCTGTCGGGCGGCGAGGCGCAGCGCCTCAAACTCGCCGGCTTTCTGGCCGAAGCCGCCAAATCCCGGCATGGTCTAGCGCGCAAGGGCACGCTGTTCTTGTTCGACGAGCCGACCACCGGGCTGCATTTCGACGACGTCGCCCGGCTGCTGCGCGCGCTGCGCAAGCTGCAGACCGCCGGACACACCGTGCTGGTGATCGAGCACAACCTGGACCTGATCGCCGCGTCCGACTGGGTCATCGACCTGGGCCCCGAAGGCGGCGATGCCGGCGGCCGTCTGGTGTTTGCCGGCCCGCCCGACGAACTCGCCGCATGCGCCGCGTCGTTCACTGGCCAGGCCCTGGCGCGGGACGCGGCAGCGCGAAACGGCGCCCCTCCC
>JBMFHN010000312.1:0-514 GCA_049976805.1 Occallatibacter sp.
CCACCAGAATGGCCCGATCCGGGCCACGCAAAGCATTGACCCCGTTGGCCACAATTTTCAAAGCGTCAATATCCAGCCCCGAATCCGTTTCATCCAGGATGGCAAACTTCGGATTCAGTACCGCCATTTGAAAAATCTCGTTGCGTTTTTTCTCGCCACCGGAAAAACCTTCGTTTACCGAGCGATTGAGAAACGTTTTATCCATTTCCAGCAAGGCCATTTTTTCTTTCACCATTTTGAGAAAATCCATGGCATCGAGTTCTTCCATACCGTGATGTTTTCGGATGGCGTTGACCGCGGCTTTCAGAAAGTAGCTGGTAGTTACGCCGGGAATTTCAACCGGGTATTGAAAGGCCATAAAAAGTCCCTCACACGCCCGCTCTTCCGGTGATAACTCCAGTAAATTTTTGCCGTCAAAAGTCACGCTGCCGCCTGTAACCATGTAAGTTTCCCGCCCCGCCAATACGGATGATAGTGTGCTTTTTCCAGAGCCATTAGGCCCCATGATCGCGTG
>JBMFHN010000313.1:0-513 GCA_049976805.1 Occallatibacter sp.
CTTTACTGACTCGCCGGACACGAACGCATCCCTGGTTGGAGAACTGAGCACCAACACCACCTTACCGACGACGGCGGTTGCGGCGACCTCGGCCACGCAAAACATCTCCGTGGAGCTGACGGCGGCCAGCGCCATCAGCAGCATCACGGTGCCCAAAGCGCAGAATAATGCGCAGGAGTTCACCGTGGGCGCGGTGGCGGGCTGCACCCTCGGCACCACCAGCAATCCTGTAGATACCATCTGCACGGTGCCGATTACCTTCAATCCGCAGTATCCCGGCCTGCGCACCGGCGCGCTGACGGTGAACAACGGGAGCAGTATTGTGGGCACGGTCGGGCTGACGGGCATGGGCACGGGTCCGTTGGGCGTCTTCCAGCCAGGCACGGCCAGCGTGTTGAATGTCGGCACGTCCTTGACTTATCCCGCTGGCGTGGCGGTGGACAGCGCGGGCGATCTCTACATTGCAGACACCGACAAAAACAGCGTGGTGAAGGTGACAGCGGCGGGTGGGAC
>JBMFHN010000314.1:0-504 GCA_049976805.1 Occallatibacter sp.
CCCAAGGAGGCGCGCTGGTCGCATCTTCAGGCCAACGCCAAGCGGCCCGAGATCGGCACCTTGATCGATGACGCCATGCGCGCCATCGAAAAAGACAACGAGTCGCTCAAGGGCGTGCTGCCCAAGGACTACGCCCGACCCGCGCTCAACAAGGTGATGCTGGGTGAGCTGATCGATCTGATCTCCGGCATTGCGCTGGGCGAGGAAGGCGACCGCTCGAAGGACATTCTTGGGCGCGTGTATGAATACTTCCTCGGCCAGTTTGCCGGGGCCGAAGGCAAGCGCGGCGGCGAGTTCTACACGCCCCGCTCGGTCGTGCGTGTGCTGGTCGAAATGCTGGAGCCGTACTCCGGCCGCGTCTACGACCCCTGCTGCGGCTCAGGCGGCATGTTCGTGCAGTCGGAAAAGTTCGTGCAGGAGCACGGCGGGCGCATCGGTGACATCGCCATTTACGGACAGGAGAGCAACTACACCACCTGGCGGCTGTGCAAAATGAACCTCGCG
>JBMFHN010000315.1:0-502 GCA_049976805.1 Occallatibacter sp.
GTTTTTTCATTTAAGCAGCGTTGCGGAAAAGACACGGAGGTCTCGCTGACCACGAAGCAGGCATGGGCCTACTCGGTCCACGAACGCCAGCCGATGGAAGTTGCTGCGGGCGACCGGCTTCTGCTGACCGGCAATCGCCGCAGTCCTCAATTTCAGGCCACGAATGGCGAATTGGTCACGGTGCGCAATGTCGAAGGCCGGAAGATTCATCTGGAAGATGGCAGAACCATTCCAGATAACTATCGTGAATTTGCGCATGGCTATGCTGTCACCGCACATCGCAGTCAAGGAAAGACGGTAGATAGGGTCATCGTTTCCGCCGATGCAATGAAACAGGAACTCTTCTACGTTGCCGCATCGCGCGGACGTGAGGAGATTGCCATTGTGACCAGCGACCGGGAGCAATTGCGAGAATCCCTTGGCATCTCGACCGTGCGTCCGTCAGCTACGGAGCTGGCCAGAGAACTGAAACCTGAACCGGCTGCCCACGAGCATGGTGTGG